>DASWGU010000120.1:0-14420 GCA_036393555.1 Gemmatimonadaceae bacterium | reverse complement strand
GTGGCCCCTCTTTGGAGTTTCAATCGAGTCCGGAGTGCTCAGGACACTCGATTCGCACCATCAGGGCGGTGTCGCGGGCGCGATCGCAAGCCTTGCGTGGGGGACTGAGTGCCCCTTGGGGCGCGCCCACGGGCGAGTGGTCGGTTGTCGCGGCGTGCCGCCGGCGTGAGCGGACGCAGCTCCGCTGGACTGCCGATGCTACTCATGCGGCGGCCGGGGTGAGGAGGAGCGTGTGAGGGTCCGTGGTCCACGGGAGCGGCGGAGCGCGCGAGCGTTGGAGGTGCTCGACCAGCTGCAGGTGACCGCGGTGGCAGACCGGGCAGCGGAGATCCGACGTGAGCGCCAGGTCAGGAGCGGAGTCGCCACTGTTCAGCACCTGGTCGTCAGGTGGTGTATTGACGCCGGTCGGTTGGCGGGCGCGGAGCACCCACGCGGGTCTCCCGAAGCGCGGGGCTGATCATGTGGGCCTCGGGAATCAGATCGACTCGCAGGAGCTGTGCGAGCGTGGCGGCATCGACCGCATCGGTCTTCACCTTCGCGGAGCTGATCGCCTTGAGATACTTGGCGTGACCGAGACGGAGATCAATGCCCTGGGGCACGAGCAGGTCCCGCAGCCAGTACCCCATTCCTGTGCACTCGACCACGGCGCGATGCGGTCGGGGGAGCTCCTCGAAGTACGTGGTGGGCGCGCGGCGTTGCGTGGGCAGGTTGGCCGTACGCACGGTGGCGCCGTCGGCGTCGAGGGTATGGATCGCGACCGTACGCTTGTGGAGATCGATCCCGGAGAACAACATGCATACTCCCGGTGAAGGTCCGACGACGATGCTGCCGTTTAGGACTCGTTGGGAATATCAACATGTCCTGCTGACAGTCCCAGGTTGGTCTGCTCGCTGTCGCTCGCATTGGTTGAACTGGCTGCAGCAGACACTTGGCCGTTAGGCGGGGTATTAATGTCATTCTGATCAGTCATTGGCGCATGGCTCGGTATCTGAGTACACTCCTCGTAATCTCGCTCGGTCTGGTCGCGGCTTTCGGCATTGCTGAGGGGTTCGCGATCAGACAGAACCGTGAAGTACAATGGTCGCTCTCTTCGTCTCCGATAGTATCGATTGGTGGAGGGAGTGACACTCGCGAGACGTTCACCCGCGTGGTCTCCGTCGCTCGACTGCCTGATGGACGGATGCTCTTGTGGGAGGCGCGGCCCGCAGCGGTTCGTCTCTTTGGCACCAACGGCCACTTTGTTCGTGTCTTTGCCCGCGAGGGTGCTGGCCCTGGAGAGGTTCGCGACGCTAACTGGATTGGATTCGCCGCCGATACCGTGTTCGTTTTCGACCGGACGCAGCGCCGATTGACGCGCTTCCGGTCCACCGGAGAGGTTCTATCCACCGTGCCCTTTCGCCCCGCTGGCACGGAGCAGAGCTACTCTGTGATTGGCCGATGGCGGGACGGGACACTCATCCTTCGCAGCCTTGATCCCGGATTCTCTGGGCGCGGTCAGGACGGAATCCGCCGAGATAGCATATGGCTCGCAATCGCTGACTCTGGCGGAGGAAGGCTTCGACAACTCGGCCGATTCCCCGGAGTGGCGTCTTTCACAAAAGCGACGCCGGGTGGAGGAGCATATGTCGCTCGCCAACCATTCGGTCCGGAGGGCCTGACGGCAGTAGGCAACGACATCGTGTGGGCCGGCGATAACTCTACATCGATGGTGGTTGGCTACGATCGGTCCGGACAAACCAAGGCACGGCTGCGAGTCCCGTTTGAGTCCACTCCCGTTGACAGGCGCGCGGTGGATGGGCGAAGAGTGCGCGAGCGCGAGGTTTCGCGCAGCGCGGCAATCCAAGCGCTCGTCAATGCCAAGTTCGCTGCGTTGCCCCAACGGAATCCGTACTATAGTGGTCTGGTGGTCGCGCAAGACGGCGACCTGTGGATAACAGAAGTTGCTCCAAATGATAGCATTGGACCCCGGGTGGCGGTGCTGTCCACGGAGGGAGTTGTTCGCGCCAGGCTGCGGCTTCCAGCTCGTTTCCGAGTTGTGCAGGTGGACGACGACCTGGTGACCGGTATCTATCGTGACGAGGATGACGTAGAGTTCGTGCGCGTCTATGCCATCCAGCGATGAGCGACTGCGAGGTGTTTCCTGCACGCCGCCTAACAGAAGTTGGAACTGCCAAGGGCGACGCAGCGGCTGATGGCCTGCGGCCGTGTTCTATATGATGCCCTTGCAGTTCAACTCTAGCCGTTAGGCGGCTGTATCAGACCTCACCCACGATGCGACGACGTTGGCACGGGACGGCGCTTACCATCACCACGGTCGCAACCATCGCACTTGGGCCAGCCATGGCGGCTCAGGCCCCGCGGCGTCCCGTGGGCGTCCTGCAACGACATGTCGTCGTGTCAGATACAGCCCGCCCGCCCTCGATAGCGGCGGATTCGATGGCGTTTGTGGGCCGCGTAGCGGCACCACAGGAGGGTGACGAGCCGCAGGCAGGCCTCCAAGTTGGGTGGACTGTTGCGGGCGCGGTCGTGGGATTTCTCTGGTGGCAATCCCATCGAACCGAAGGCAATATGATGGAGCCAGTGGAGGTGGTGATGCTGGTTGGGCTTGGGGCCCTGGTGGGCACCCTCGTCGGATGGATTGTCGAATGAGAGCCTGTGTCCAGCCGCTTAACCGGCGTTGCTGCTGGCCGGCCGGCGGGGTAGCCGCCGCGGCGGGCGGCGCTAGGTTGAAGAAGGGTCAGCGCCGCCTGTCCATGCGGCGGCTGTAGGTTGGACCCGCCGGCAGCGGAACGCTATCCGTTAGGCAGCAAACATGAAGCACGCGCTCGGCATTGCAATTGGCGCTGTCACATTGGCCCTCCATGGCCAGGGACGTCCGTCGGAGTGTGTTTCCGCGACTTCAGCGGCTAACCGGGCGAGCTTGCCCGTCGCGCCGAGGTCAGCCTGGACTGACCCCTCGCCGCATCGAGAAGGCTACGTCACCTATCGTGGCACACGGTTGCACTACCTCGATTGGGGCGGGCCGGCGAGGGCAGAGACGCTCGTGTTCCTAGCAGGAGCGGGTCAGGGTGCCCACGTCTTCGATGACCTCGCGCCACGATTCACCGACTGCTGGAGACCGGTCGCGATCACTCGTCGCGGTATAGGCCCATCTTCCGACTCAGCAAACACTGACTGGTCTGTGGAAGGTCTTGCCGCCGACGTGGCGGCAGTTCTGGACTCACTCGGCAGGGGCCGAGTCACGCTGCTCGGGCATTCATTCGCGGGCGCGGAGATTACCGCCCTCGCTCGATCGGACTCAGCCCGTGTGGCGCGCTTGGTGTACATCGACGCGACGTTTGATTCTCCCGATACTACCGCCCGCCCGGATCCCGTACCTCGGCCGATGCCGAGACCTCGGGAGCGAACGTTCACGGCTTACCGACCATGGCTGGAGCGCTTCTTCTACGGCTTTTGGTCCAACGCGCTCGAGGCGGACATGCGGGCGACCCGAGAGATCCCCGGCTCCGAAGGCTTCCGCGCAATGCACGGTGTGACGCAACAGCAGGCTGAGTTCTCAGCTCATCCAACCGAATACGATGGACTCCGGGTTCCAATTCTGGCAATCGTGGCGCGTCGCACGCTGCGCAGGAGTTATCCGTGGCTGGACTCGGTCCGCGACTCAAGCGAGATAAGCAGGGCGCAAGAGTACCTCGACGACGTCGTGACGCCCGCTTCACACCAGGCGTGGAATCGGTTACGTCAAGAGGCCCCTACGGCCGCAATAATCGAGATGGATGCGCCTCATCACATCTTCATCGCTCAGGAGGACTCAGTTGTGCGCGCTATCCGTGCTTTTCTTAGCCGCAACTGACGAGCCTGGCGGCCTAACAGGAGGTCGAACTGACAAGGGCTAGGCTTCGGACTCGCGGCCTGCGGCCGCTTTCTGTATGATGCCCTTGCAGTTCAACTCTATCCGTTAGGTGGGCCCGGGCCGGCATCGTCCGTTGCGGGCTACGTTCTCGGAGATTCGCTCGTGATGCACGCATCGCGTCCACGCGCTTCAGTCCGCGCCTCGCTCGCAACGCTCCTTCTCGCTGTCAGCCTGAGTTCGTGCGCCGGAGCACCTACGAAGGCCTCGGAGCTCGCGGTCCGACGAGTCTGGGATGAGTACCTCGCGTCCAAGAACGGCCAGTTCGCGGCGAACGCAGGAACGCCGTCGCGGCTATGGAGTGCTTCGGAGCAGGCACAGTGGTCAATGTATGACCTGGCGGGCTTCTACCTTTCCGACCAGTCCGTCTCGGAAGTGCTGAGCGTCACACCCGTCAACGCGGCGGTCGACACGGCCTACCGGATCGTCACGCGGTTCTGGCCCGCGAGCCCCACGCCGCGGGACTCATCGACGAAGCCAGTGCTGACGATGACCGTGTACGCCCGCCGGGAGGGCGCGCGCTGGGTGCTATCCAATGCATTGCCGTTCCTGACAAGCACGTGGGTCCGCGAGACTCGCGGTCGCATTGCCTATCGCGTTGCCCCCGGGTTGCGCTTCGACGCGTCCAAGGCCGTCCGGGCCGCCGAGTTCGTGGATTCGCTCGCGGCGGCGTTCGGCGTGCCAGCACCCGAGCGAATCGACTACTACGTCACGGAGAGCGTTGATCAGGCGTTGGAAATCATCGGCGTGGTCGTCCCAGAGCGTTTCGGAGCCGCCGGTGGCTTCGCGAAGCCGGTCAACTTTCAGGTCTTCTCTGGCATTCCGGCGCTCGGCGAGGACTACCGGCACGAGCTCGCGCACGTGGTGCTCCTCCCAATCATACGCGGGTCCAGCACGTCGCTCCTGGCCTCGGAGGGCGTACCGACCTGGTTCGGCGGGACGGCTGGCCGAGACTTTCACGGCTCGGTGCGGCATCTCGCCTCACTCCTTCGCGATCAGCCGCAGCTCACACTCGACGAGATTGTCGACCGCAGGGACGTCGCCGCGGAGATTCGCAATGCCGCCGGGGCGGTGCTCGCCCAGATGCTGAACGAGTCGGGCGGTGGCGACGCGGTGAGAGAGTACCTGCGAACGCCTGGGTCTCATCGCGCGATTCGGGAGGCACTTGAGCGCTTGCTCCAGCGCCCTTGGCCTACCATCGTCACGGAGTGGCGCCGCCGCGTGGACCGAATCGCCGCCACATAACGAAGTAGAGATTCGCGCCGCGCAGTGCCGCGGCACAATCGCGGTTGAACTCGATCCGCCGGTGAGGTGGACCAGCACCGCAGCGTGGCCCCTCTTTGGAGTCTCAATCGAGTCCGGAGTGCTCAGGACACTCGATTCGCACCATCAGGGCGGTGTCGCAGGCGCGATCGCAAGCCTTGGGTGGGGGACTGAGTGCCCCTTGGGGCGCGCCCACGGGCGAGTGGTCGGACGTGGCGGCGTGCCGGCGGCGTGAAGGGACGCAGCTCCGCTGGACTGCCGATGGTACTCATGCGGCGGCCGGGGTGAGGAGGATCGTGTGAGGGTCCGTGGTCCACAGGAGCGGCGGAGAGCGCGAGCGTTGGAGGTGCTCGACCAGCTGCAGGTGACCGCGGTGGCAGACCGGGCAGCGGAGATCCGGCGTGAGCGCCAGGTCGCATGCCTAGGCCGGAGGCCGAGTTTCGCGGTCCGTGCGCCGAAGGCGCGCTAATGCCTCACGCAGTTGCTCCTGGTGCTGGGAAGCGGTGGGAGCGCCAGTCGCGTCGCTGCCGTTTCTGTCGACTGCCTCGGCGGCGCTCGTGATGGCGATGGTGATGCAGCTTGAATACCCTGGAGCCGCAGAACGACCGAATGAAGTGTCGGTCGACCTGAGCGTCGGGCTTCCGGCCGTCATCACATTGCAGCGCGGGCCTACAGAAAGCTGCCGCGGCTGCAAAGCGATGCGCTCGGATGCGTGGGCGAACCGCGGCGGTCGGGCGCCACGCCTCGCTGACGCGTTAGCACAGTGCGCCGATCCAGAACAGGTGGAGCGGGATCCGGAAAAGCAGGGGACTCGCGCGGGGTGTGCCGCAGCGAGCATCTGAGGCGGCGGAGCGCGAGGACTTGTTGCTGTGTGAGGTCGCTCAAGACGGTGCTCGTGAGCGGCGAAGGACCTCGCGGTCCCGCCGATGTCACCGTATTCGGCTAGCTACGGTGGTGGTCGGTGTTCAGTGTCAATCATGGGCGGTTATTGGTGTCCACCGAGGTCGAATCCTCTACCGTCGCCGGCGAGACATGGCGGAGATCCTCACCGTCTTTCATGCAGCGCGCGCATTTCCCGAGTCCGTTGGATGACCCTGCTCGCTAACGAACGCTGAACCTGTCGGGCGAGCAAGGAAGCAGCGGCTTCGCCGCTGCATTTTGTGGATTCGCCCGCGGGTTAGCTCGGGCGTCAGAAGGCCACAACCACTCCCGACCGCAAGCCCGATGCCTGACACGGAACCGCGACGCAGCACAGGAAAGGTCCTTCGGATACGTGGCGACTACGGCTTCGTCACGTCGGACGAGTTCCCAGGCCAGGAACTCTCTTTCAAACTGTCGTGGTTTCGCGGCGCTACGGCTCTCGCGGAGGGCGACGTCGTCACGTTTCATGTCAAGACGTACGGTGAAAACATCCAAGCGCACTTTTGGGCGCGTCCGGGAGAGGCACAAGATGCGAATGCAAGACCCGGGGCTCCATTTGGCGGTCATCTGCTCGATTGGGCTTACCTCGGGTACTTGCCGAACGTCCTTAACGAACTGAAAGCACTGGCGCTGAGCGAACGCTGGGGGTTCAGCCGCGTGGCGCCCGATCCCGCGAAACCGCTCCCGATTCTGTGGAGCTACCTGAGTTACACGTTCGCGCGATTGGTGCTTGAGCGGAAGGTCATGGTCAACGAGCAAGCTACGTTCGCAGCGTTTAACACAGGTTTGGTCGATTCCCGCTTCGAGCCGATTCCCGCTTCGAGCCGATTCACGCTTTGTTCGTGCCCAACGACGACCCGCGAGCGCCTTGGCAGCTCGCAGGGTTCTGTATACCAGGCGAGGGCGCCGATGGTCAGAACCTGGTTCGTCATTTCTCACCTCTTCCAGCGCCTGCTCACCACTTCGAGCAGCCGATCGACCTGCTTCACGACGCCAGGCGCGGGAAACCTGAGCTGAGTTGGAACCATGTCGTGATCGACCGCATCGACCGCTACCCTGCCGAGTTCGTGGAGGATCACTGGCCGGCGGGCTTCGAAGCGCGTGATCATTCTGCCATGTCGGCCGACGAGCGCAAGAACTACTTCTCTGCTCTCGGCAATGCGATCGAGGCGGACAAGCGCGTCTACCGTCGTATCATGAGCAGGGTGCGCGACGCCGTCGACTTGTCGGTGAAGAGAGTCCAGTGGAACTTCAAGACGGCGGTCCCTCAGTATTATCCACCTGTACGTCGGCTGCAGTTGCTGCTGCCGCTGGCACGCCGGGCGACTGACCAGAAGCTCGATCTCGCGATCGAGGCGGGCGTCGTCGGCATTGGGGAGTACGACCCTCAATCGGGCGGGGACTGCTGGGGACCGGCGACACGCGCAGTCCGCTCCACATCTCGATCGTCTCGCAGATCGTGACACCGCTTGGCCTCTGCAGCATCATCGACGCCACCCGCGGCCTCAATCCGGCCAATATCTGGACGGCCGTTCTCGCCGGTCACCCACGCGCTGCATCCTGAGCATGGGCCGATTCAGCCAGGTCAAGTGGCGGCAGATCACGGTCGACCCCGCGCCGGCGCGACGTCAGGGCCGCCGCACCGGCGATGACCCGGCCTGGCGCAGATCCGGTGCGACGAGCGCATCCAGTTGCCGGCGGTTCAGCAGCCGCCCGCGGGTCATCACCATCTCGATGTCCCGCGTGTGTCTCACGTCCTCGAGGGGATTGCGCCGCAGGACCACGAGATCGGCCACACGTCCCTCGCGTACCGTGCCCAGGGTGTCGGTGGCACCCAGGTAGCGCGCAGGCTCCAGCGTCGCCGTCCGCAGTGCGTCGATCGGTCGGAGCCCGGCGCGCTGCAGCAGGGCGAGCTCACCGTGCAGGGCAAAACCCGGCGCGGATTGCAGGGGAGCATCGGTTCCCGCCAGGAGAGGTACGCCCGCGGCGTGCATCTCCCGCACCAGTCGAAACTGGAGAGCCTGTGTCCGACGGGCCAGCGCCAGTTGCTCCGCCGAGCGCACCTCGCTTCTGAAGCCGGGCCCGAGCGACTCCGTCATGAAATCGGCGTTTCGCGCTAACGTGTCCAGCGGCTCCACCCGATTCAGGAGATCGTGCAGGAGGAGCGTCGGCGTTACGCGCGTTCCGTTGCGCGCCAGGAGGCGAAAAAGATGATCGGCCTTCGTGCTGTCATAACTGGCCGAGGCGCGCTCGAGGCGCGTCCGCGGGCGTTCCCGCAAGCGCAATTTGTAGAGAATCCGCCTCCAGATCGTGGGACGTGCGGCCTCATCGCGCCAGCGCGCAATCCGCTCGAACGGATACGACGAGACGTTCTCTGCGAACAGAAAAAGATGCTCCAGTGATCGCACACCCAGTTCCGACTGCTCGGCGAGGGGCATGTTGGGCCGTAGGTGTGACACGCAGGGAATGCCGGCGGTGGCGCAGGCCCGGAGCGCCGCGCGGTGCAGCTCCGGCGGCAAGTCCACGAGCTTGACGTGACCGGCGTCGCTACCCTGCAGCAGTGCGATCGAGCGCCGCACGTCGTCGACCGTGCGGATCGGGAAGGGCGCGCCGGGCACCACGGGCCGGCCCCCGAGTTGCTGACCGGTCGCGACCAGTCGCGGGCCCACGCGCGTCCCGCGAGGGATGTCCGGGGCTGACTCCATGATCGCGGCCAGGTCGCCGCCCATGTCGCGGACGCCGGTGACGCCAGCCGCGACGAGCAGGGCCTGGAAGTACGAGACGCTCATCGTGCCCACGACACGGGGGGCGTCCGGCGCAAGCCGCGTGTTCCCGTAGTGGTGGACGTGCATGTCCCAGAGGCCGGGGATGACATAGGCCCCGTCGACCCGAACGACCCGTGTGCCCCTCGGCAGCGCGACGGCGCCGGCCGGCGCAACGCGCACGATGCGGTCACCACGGACGAGCACGACCTGGCGTGGCAGGATCACGCCCCGTTCGACGTCGACGACATGAGCGCCGACCAGGGCCGTCGAGGCGTCGGGCACCCGCTGCGCGTGCGCGTCGCACGGGTACCCGAGGACGAAGGTGGCGAGGATGACGACGCGAGAGCGACGGACCATGAGTGGCAAGGGAAACCGCACCGGGCGCCGGATCAAGCACGACCCCATCCAGGCCGTGCGGCGGTGCCGGCGCGAACAGTCCTCTCGGGACTCCCTGGAACCCAATCTGGCAACATCGGAGGCGCTCCACGCCGATCGGGAGTACTGCCCAGGAGCGACCTGCATCCGGTCCTGGCGCAATCGTACCCGGGAGGGGGTGCTGAACGGCGATCGCCAATGATATGTGTCCATCCTGAAACTCGGAGCGCGTGATGGATGGGGAGCGAAAGAAAGCGACGCATCCACTCACCACCCAGGCCATATCGCTGAGTGCTCAGTACTGGGTGCTTGACCTGGGTGACATGTGCTGGCGCTGGGGTTCGGCTCGGCACCAGCTCCAGGACCAGGAAGCAGGTCGAGCATCCAGCACTCACGACTCAGGCCGGCCAGAATCGTTCGCAGGGAAACTGCAGGCCGTCCGCGCCCAGGGTCAACCGCGCGCAGGTGCCGTCAATCCGACCGCAGCACACGGTTCGGATCCGCCGTCAGGGCGCGTCGGGCGGGCGGCAGTCCAGCCACCAGCGCGACCAGCATCATCAGGGCGCCGACGGACACGAACACGACCGGGTCGTGCGGCGACTCCTTGTACAGGAGCGGTTCGATGAAGGGCGCCGCCGCGGCTGCGATCACGAGGCCGAGCACCACGACGGCGGCGCCGACGCGAAGCCCCTGGAGCATGACGAGGCCCATGATGTGCCCGCGTTGCGCACCGAGCGCCGTGCGCATCGCCAACTCGTGCATGCGCTGGGTGACCCCGTAACCGATCGCGCCGTACAGCCCGATGGCGGCAACCGCCAGCGCCAGGCCGCCGAAAGCGACGAACAGCGTCGCGCCGAGCCGCCAGGAACGGCGATTGTCGTCGACGATCTCCTGGAGGGGCCGCACGACCACGAAGCCATCGCCCGGCATCGCGGCCTGCATCGCCCGCCGTACGCGCTCGACATCGGCTTCGATGCGCGCACCGGGCATCCGCACAATGAACCGGCGCGCATTGAAGAACGCAGACATCTGGTCGGCGTTGAGGTAGTACAGGAACCGCGCTTCGTCCGTGATGCCCTGCTGGGCCACGTCCTCCGCGACTCCCACCACCATGGTGCACGGTGCGAGAGTCTCCGGCACGTTGTCCCATGCCACCTGCATGCACTGTCCGATCGGATCGACACCGGGCCAGAGGACGCGCGCCATGGCCTGGCTGACTACGACTTCCGGTACCCCACCGGGTCGCGTCTCCTGGAAACCGCGCCCGCGCAGAATCCGGGTCTGCATGACCAGGAAGTATCCCACCGTCACGATCTGGACGTTGAACCGACCCAGTCTCGCGACGGAGTCGATCCCCGCCACGCGCAGCGTCGTCGTGCTGGTCCGGAACAACTGGCTGTTCGCCGTGGCCACCGCCACCGCGCCCGGGATGCGCTCGGCGCTCTCGAGCAGGCGCCGCCGCAGGGCGATCATGCCGGCATCATCGAGTTCCTGACCCCGAAGGTCGGTGATGACCTCCACTACCGGCGCGGCATCGTAGCCGAGGCGAATGTCGAGCACGTTCGCGAGACTCCGCACGAACAGGCCGGCTCCCACCAGCAGCACGACGGACATCGTTCCCTGCAGCACGAGCAGCGCCGTACGCAGCGGTGAGTGCCGATAGGAACCCTCGCGCGTGCCCGCTTTGAGATCAGCGGCGGGATCAGATCGCGTGGCCAGCACGGCCGGAGCCACCGTCGTCAGCAGGGCCGCCACCAGCGCACAGAGCCCCGCGATCGAGATCGTTCGCCAGTCGGTCGCGAGGTTGAAGCCGGATCCCTGCGGCAGCAGCAGCGTGCGGATCGCCGCGCCGCCCCACTGCGCGATCAGCAGTCCCGCCAGCACGCCGAACGTCGCCAGCAGGACGCTCTCGATGACGAACTGGCCGACGAGGCGCGCGCGGCTGACGCCCAGCGCGAGGCGCACCGCGATCTCGCGCCGGCGGTGCATCACGCGGGCGAGCATCAGGTTCGCCACATTGGCGCAGGCGATGAGCAGGACGATCAAGGCCACGCCGGAGACCCACAGCAGCACCCGCGATTCGGCGCCCGGATCCGGGCCCGCCGCGTCCTTGAGCGGACCGGCCAGCGCCCTGGGATGCGCGACGGAGTCGGCGAGGACGCGCGGGTTGGTCGCCCGCTGCGCCGCGCGGCTCCCCCGGTACGCCTGCGAGAGGTCGGCGGTCGCGGCTGCCGCGCTCACGCCGGCGGCCCTTCGCGCGACGACGACGATCCAGTCCCAGTTGTACGCCGTGTCGTAGTCGTCGACCGACTGGCGCAGGTTGGGCGGGATGGTGGTGACCGGCACGAAGACGTCCGGCGCGCCGCCGCTGGTGGTGCCCGTGAATCCCTCAGGGAAGACGCCGATGATCGTGTAGTCGAGCGAGCCGATCCGGAGCGATTCGCCGGTCATATCACGGGCGCCAAAGGTCGTCCTCCACATGGCCTCGCTGATTACCGCGACCAGGGCGCCCAGCGGTACCTGGTCCTCCGACTCGCCGAAGAAACGTCCGCGAACGGGCCGCGCGTCGAAGAAGCCGAAGAGCGATGCACTCACCCCGGCGACCTTCCGCACCCGCGTCTCGAGGCCCCGCCCGACCGCCAGCCGCCATTCCGAGGTCGCGGCCAGTTGCGAGAACGAACGCGTGCGCTGGGCGAGGTCGAGGTACCGCGTGTACGGCATCGTCGACGACGTCTGCACGCCGTTGGGGAGCGTGATCTGCAGGTACACAGTATGCACCGTCGGCGGGTCGTGCAGGAACGCCGGGGGGCGGAACATCAGCCGGTCGATCACCGCGAACATCGCCGCGTTAGCGCCGATGCCCAGGCCGAGCGTAACGATCACCGTGGCGGCGAAGCCGGGGGCGTGCGCGAGCCCGCGAATCGCGTACCGAACGTCGTGCAGGACCGACTCGAGCGCCGGAAAGCCCCACGCATCCCGGCTGCGTTCCCGCAACCCGGTGACGTTCCCGACCTGCCGGCGCGCCGCGGCACGGGCGACCTCGGGGGCGAGTCCCTCGGCCTCGAGGTCGCGGGTGAGCAGGTCGACGTGGGCGTCCATTTCGCGGGCGAGTTCCCGGTCGAGCTGGCCGCGTCGGGCCCAGGCACGCAGCCGGCGCAGCACCTCGCCCGGCGTCATGTATCGGAACTCCGCAGCACGCGCACGGTCGCGGCGACCGAGCGCTCGAAGGTGGACTGTTCCTCGCCGAGCTGCCGTCGTCCCGCCGCGGTCAGGCGGTAGTAGCGGGCCTCTCGTCCGGTGGGGGATCGCTTCCATTCGGAGGCGATCCAGCCCTTCACCTGCATGCGCTGCAGCGCGGGATAGAGGGAGCCTTCCTCGACGCGGAGCGCGTCCTTCGAGAGGCGCTTGATGTGTTGCGCGATCCCGTAGCCGTGGAACGAGCCGGCCGAGAGGGTCTTCAGGATCAGGAGGTCCAGCGTTCCGGCAAGCAGAGGAGCGGGATCGTCCGGCATGGTGGCCTATACTGGTCAATTCTATGTATAGATCTGACACCCCGGCCCGCGAAAGGGTTGAGCCGGCTCGCGCCGGAACGCTCCTGGCCGCGACGGATGGCTCGGTGCTCCCGCGTCAGCACCGGGGACCCGGTACCGTTGCGGGGCAAGGCAGCCAGGACCAGTCGACCCGGGTGCTCGAACCGGGTGACACGTGCTGGCGCCGGGGTTTGGGTCCGCACCAGCTCCAGGACCAGGAAGCAGGTCGAGCATCCAGCACTCACAACTCAGGCCAGCCTGGCCTGTGTCCATCCCGAAACCGGGAACGTGGGACTCGTCTCCGTATCTCCCGGTCGGAGTGGGCACCGGCGGCGCACCAGCGTATCGTTATCGCTTCAGCCAACCAGCACCGGATGCGCCCAACTACCCTCGTCGTCTCGCTACTACTCGCCCCCGGGGTCCTTGCGGCCCAGCACTCCTACGCCGCCCCGGGCGCGACCTTCGACTCTCGCGTGCCCATCCCGCGCTCGGTGCTGGGCTACGAGGTCGGCGAGCGATTCACGCCGCATCACATGGTGCTCCGGTACTTCGAGCGCGTCGCGCAAGTGTCGCCCCGGGTCACGCTCGACACGCTCGGCCACACCTTCGAGGGGCGGGAGTACGTGACGGCGATCGTGACGAGCGAGCGGAATCACGCGCGACTCGCCCAGATCCGCACCGACGCCAGGAGACTCGCCGACCCCCGGGGGGTTGCCGCAGCCGAGCTGGACGCGATCGCTGCCCGCATGCCGTCGGTCGTCTTGCTCGCCTACACCGTCCACGGCGGCGAGGCATCGGGTACAGAAGCATCGCTGGCCACGCTGTACCAGATGGCCGCCGGCACCGACGCTGCAACGCAGGCCCTGCTCGATAGCGTGGTGGTCCTGATCGACCCGATCCAGAATCCCGACGGCCACGAGCGGCACGTCCAGGACGTGACGCGCAAGCGGAGCCACTTCGGTGCCGACCCGACGCCGGGCGGATTGCATCAGCAGGGAACCTGGCCCGGCGCGCGCACCAGCCACTACCACTTCGACCTCAACCGCGACTGGTTCCTCCACTCCCATCCTGAGACGCGCGCCCGAGTCGGGCTCTTCTTCGAGTGGTGGCCGCACGTCGTCGCCGATCTCCACGAGATGGGCTCGAACTCGACGTACTTCTTTGCGCCACCCATGGAACCGATCAACAGGAACGTCTCCGAATCGGTTCGGAATTGGTGGGATGCCTTCGCTGCCGGGAACGCCGCCGCATTCGACGCCTATGGATGGCCGTACTTCCGTCGCGAAGGATACGACGAGTTCTACCCGGGTTACGGCGTCTCATGGCCCATCCTGAACGGCGCCGTGGGGATGACCTATGAGCAGGCGTCGAGCAGCGGCGGCGCGATCCGGCGCCAGGACGGCACCGTGCTCACGCTCTCGCAGGCGGCGCGCAATCACTACGCGACCTCGATCGCCACCATAGCCACAGCCGGACACCGGCGGACAGCTCTCGTTCGCGACTACCTGGCTGAGCGGCGGGCGAACGCCACGCCACTGGCCGGGGCGTCCCGGACGATCCTGCTGGAACGTGACGCGACGGGGCGCGCGGACTCGCTGGTCGCGGCGTTGCTGCGCAACGCAGTCGAGGTGAGCACTGTCGCCGTGCTTCCGACAG
>DASWGU010000119.1:0-7350 GCA_036393555.1 Gemmatimonadaceae bacterium | reverse complement strand
TGAGGCTGTACAGTCGGAGCATTCGTTGGGCGCTTCAAATCTCTCTCGCGTCCATGCGCACGATGTTCGCGCCGTTTCGGAGCATTTGTTAGGCACCTCAAAGATTCCCGGCCCTGGCCCACACATTGCAGGCAGTGCGAGTTGTCGGAGAACTCGAGCTCGCAGTGCAGGGGAAGTCCACCAAGGAGAGGCGATGCCTTCATGTAATCCATCCCCATGCCGGTCGCGCTCTGTGCGCACCCTTCGCCTTGCCGTGCTGGTCGGAGGTATCTGTCTCGTTGCTTTTGCCGCGATCCCCGTCGCGGCTCAGTCCGGGTCAGTGTCGTCCATCGCGGCGGCGCTCGTTGACCGGAATGGCGACGCCGTGTCTGATCGCCTGGGCGACACTATTACGGTGCGCGGTGTCACCACGACGCGCCTCCACCGCTCGCGGGACGGCCTGGGGTACGCGGTGATTCAGGATGCGTCGGCAGCTGTGCGCGTTGTCATGCGACTGGATGGCCCCCTGGTGACCGGACTCGATATCGGACGCGAGGTGCTGGTCCGTGGACGCATTGCACAGAATCGTGGCGCGGAGGAGATCGTCGCGGATTCCTTGTTCGTTGTCGGGCCCGCCCCCTTGCCCGCTCCGCGGGATGTGCTGGTGGCAGATCTCCTCGGCGAACGACTCGCGCAGCAACGCGTGCGCGTGCAAGGCACGCTCACCGCCCGCGTCGATCTGGATAACAGATGGAGCTTCGAGTTTCGCGATCGCACGGGCGCGATTCCCGTCCATCTCGACGATCGCATCGAGGAGGACCCGGCCGCGCGGAGTCTCGCGCGTGGCGGACCTGTCGGCATTGTCGCCATCCTCGGACAGAGCACCGGCCGCGGCCGACTGAGAGCCGGTTATCGGCTCGTGCCGGAATCCCTGAATGACATTCAACTCACGAGAGCTGCGTCGTATGGCACGGTCGCCGGCCTTGGACTGCTGCTCTTCGTACTTGCATTGCTGGCGTTGGGGTGGTGGCGCGTGGCTATCCGGCGATCAGTCATGCGGCACACCAGGGAACTGGAGGCTGTTTCCATGGACCGGACTCGCGCGGAGGACACCCTGCGCCACCGGACGGCACAACTGGCGACGATCGTCAACATGCAGCGCGAGATAGCGATGTCGTCACTCGATCTGGCCAGCCTCATGGATTGCATCGTAGCGCGCGCCCAGCAACTGACGCACGCGGATGGTGCGCACATCGGCCTCATCGAGGGCGAGGCGGTGCTCTACACGGTCGGCACGGGCATCTGCGCCCAACGGATGCAGTGGCGTGTCCCGAAGGAACAGGGGATGACGGGGCGCGCCCTGTCGAGCGGACGTGTCGTGCGCTGCGAGGATGTTCTGGAGGATGCCGCTCTCGCTGCCCTGACCACCACGGGCCCGGCCTGGCGTTCGGCCCTGTCTGTGCCCCTTCTCTCGCAGGGGAAAGCCGTCGGCGTGCTGGTGCTCCTGGCCAACCGGCCCTATGCGTTTGGCGATGACGATCAGTACTCCGTACAGGCGCTCGCCGGCCTCGCGGCCTCCGGAATCTGCAACGCCCTGGAGTTCGACTCACGGCGTATCCTGCTCGCGGAACGTACGAAGGCCCTCGATGCCGTGCGTATCAACGAGGAGCGCTTCCGGGCACTGATCGAGGACGCGTCCGATCCCATCTTCGTCGTCGATGCGAGCGCGTGCTTCACGTATGCCAGTCCTGCGCAGGCACAGGTGATGGGTCGTCAGGCGAGCGGCCTAGGGGGCCGTTCGCTCCTGGAGCTCGTGCATCCGGACGATGTCGAGACAGTGCGCCGCCACATTGGAGACCTCGTCTCGGTCGCGAACCGCGTGGTGGCATTCGAGTGCCGGGTGCAGCGAGCACACGGGAGCTGGCGAACGCTTGCCGTCGTCGCCAAGAATCTGCTCCGCCATCGCGCCGTGCGCGGCATTGTGCTCAATGCCAGGGATGTCTCCGAGGCGCGACAGCTCGAGCGGCAACTGGAGCATTCGCAGAAGCTGGAAGCCATCGGACACCTGGCCGGTGGGGTGGCGCACGACTTCAACAACATGCTCACGGTCATTGGTGGCCACGTGGAATTCATCCGGTGTGCGACCGAACCAGACGATCCCGTAGCGTCGGACCTGGATGTCATTCAGCAGGCGGTAACGCGCGGTGCCGGGCTGACGCGCCAGCTCCTCGCCTTCAGTCGCAAGCAGGTGCTGCAACCGCGGCCACTCGACCCGGGAGGGGTGCTTCAGAATCTGGTGCCGATGCTGACAAGCTTGATCGGCGAGGACATTCTCGTCGCCGTGAAACCGAGCGGCCCTGTTGGCTGGATCATGGCGGATCAAGGACAACTGGAGCAGGTAATCGTCAATCTGGCCGTGAATGCTCGCGACGCCATGCCACGGGGCGGGACGATGACGCTGGCGCTGGCCGAGGTCACGGTCGATGCGTCAGGGACGTGGCCCGCTGACGTGCTGCCGGGTGCCTACGTCGAACTCTCCGTAGTAGACAGCGGCTGCGGCATGGATGCTGCCACACGTTCCAGGGTGTTCGAGCCGTTCTTTACAACAAAGGCTCCGGGGAAGGGCACGGGGCTCGGACTATCCACCGTCTATGGCATCGTGAAGCAGTCTGGCGGCTTCATTGTCTGCGAGAGCGAACCGGAGTTGGGAACGACATTCCGGGTCCTGCTGCCGAGTGTCGAGCAGGCACATGAATCCGTCGAGCGTGTTCAAACCGGGGCGCAGCGTATCGGCACCGAGACGGTTCTGGTCGTCGAGGATCAGGCCGCGCTACGCCTGGTGCTGACCCGCACTCTTTCGATGCTGGGATATCAGGTCCTCGAGGCATCGCATGGTGGCGATGCCCTGCAGTTGCTCTCGACAGAGCGTCGCCGTGTCGACGTGGTGCTTACCGACGTCGTGATGCCGGGGATGAATGGGCGCGAACTCGCCGACGGGCTGCGACTCGAGTATCCCGACCTTCCGGTAATCCTGATGTCCGGCTACCCGGACGATGACGTGCTGCGCCAGGGCCTGCTTGATACCGGCTGCACGTATATCTCGAAGCCGTTCTCGTCGGACGATCTGGCCGTCGCCATCCGGGCGGCGCTGGAGACGCGACTCGCACCACCCGGCGTTGCCGCCAATCCGCACCAGATGGAGACTGACCGGGAGATTGTCGCGGCGGCGTAGTCACCTGAAGGAGGTTCAGACGCATCCGGGCGCAGGTTCCTCCTGTCCTGTCAATTGCAGCCGGTTGCTTTCCGGCGTCCTCTCCGAGCACGTAGGTCTTATCGTGAAGTGCAGCGCCGGCCATCGTTTTGAGAGCGTCGTCGTGGTCAGGATGCTCCGGGCTCAGGCCCCTCAGCGGACTCTCGATCGGGGCGACGGACGGGAGACCCCTCGGGCGCGCGACCCAGAAGAGACGCCTGGCGCTCCTCGCCCTTCTGGCCATGTCCGACGACGCGGGCGACCCTGGACTGTCCGCGAGCTACTGGCGGCGCCTCTTCGCGCTCAGGCCGTACGACGACGCAGCAGCCGTCGGCCTGAGAACGGCTGGGGGAGATTAATGAGGCCGGCGGTCACTCCAGCCGCCACCCGGTCCGGCTCACGCGTCAGGCAGACACGAATGCATGAGCGTTGTAGACCTCGGGCACGGCGTCGATCCCGATCTCGTTCATGATGGGCATCAACTTCTCGCCGAACCGACGAAACGCCTCCTCGGATTCCCAGACGTCCACGACCCGAAAGCCATTCTCAGTGGCTCCCGCAACATGAACCAGCAGCCCCTCGACGGGCCAGTCCCCCGCCGACTCCATACGACTCTTCTTTCCATTTGTCAGCTTCCGAACCGATTCCTCGTAGTTTTCGCGCGTGAGGCTTGGCGAGTGAAAGACCGCAACGATGGGCATCTGAACCTCCTGCAAAAGGAACGAGCCATAAAGACCGAACCCTCTCGACTTCAACCTGCATTTCGCGAACTGGAGTCCCCTCCCTTTTCTCCAGGCGAAGCCAGCCTCTTGAAGCCGCAAGTTGTCTCCAATCAGAACGCCTCGCAACCCTGTCCCGGCAGTGTTCGCCGCCTCGCGGGGATGCGCAGTGCCGCCAGGCGCCGCTCTGAAAGCGGAGCGTCTGCAAGCACCCAGCCCGAACGCGACATGCCTCTCGCGCCGTGCTGACTCCGGGGCTATCCTCGACAAACAGCAGCACCATGCTGGATCGACCTGCGTCCACGCCCGACTATGCGACCCCTCGTTCGACTCTCGTTGCCATTTCTGGCCCTGCCCGCCATCGCCGCGGCACAGGGAACCGATCGTGCCATCAGGCGCGACATCCCCATCACCAACGCCATCCGTAAAGCCTTCGCAGCCGGCAGTCGCGATTCCACCGGCATGCCGAGCCGCAACTACTGGCAGCTCCGAACCGACTACTCCATCCAGGCTCGCATCGACCCGGCCACCCAGACCATCACAGGCACCGAAACCATCAAGCTCGTGAACCCCAGCCCGGACTCGCTCACCGAGATCCGGCTCCGCCTGGACCACAACATCTTCCGGCCGCGCTCCACACTGGGACTCTCCAGGCCCGCCGAGAACACCGATGGCATGGTCGTCACGGACATCAAGGTCAACGGGCAGCCGGTTGGCCTGACCGCACCGGCTGGCGGTCGCGGCGGACGCGGCGGCGCCGGCGCACGGACGCTGAGCGCGGTCGCGCTCGACCAGACCCTCGCCTCCATCCGTCTCGCAGCCGCCATCAAGTCGAAGGACAGCGCCACGATCGAAATCGCCTGGCACACCAGACTCCCCGGCGGACCCGATGGCGCCGGCCACCGCATGACCCAGCGCTGGGCCGACACACTCTTCCAGCCCACCCAGTGGTTCCCGCGCATCGCCAAGTACGACGACCTCCGCGGCTGGGACACGCAGATCTACCTCGGCCCGGCCGAGTTCTACAACAACTTTGGCCGCTTCGACGTGCGCATCACCGCGCCCGGCGGCTGGATCGTGAGCGGCACTGGCGTGCTCCAGAACCCTGACGAGGTGCTCACTCCCGCTACCCGCACACGTCTCGCGCAGGCGCTCCGCACCGACTCCATCACCACCATCGTCGGCGAGAACGAAGTCGGACCGGGACAAGCCACCGCCGCGGGCGACTGGCTCACCTGGCACTTCGTCGCCGATACGGTCAACGACTTCGCCTGGGCGACGGCGAAGAAGTTCGTCTGGCAGGCCACGCGCGCAACGATCCCCGGCAAAGGACCGGTCCCCATCCACATGGTCTTCCTCCCCGGCCGCGCGAACCTCTTCCGGGACGCGGGCCAGATCACCCGTCACGCGCTGGAGTTCTACTCGAAGCTCTGGGCGCCCTACCCCTTCCCGCAGCTCACCCTGCAGGACGGACCCAGCGCGGGCATGGAGTACCCGATGGTGATCAACTCCAACCGCGGCGCCGCGGACCACGAGGCCGCGCACCAGTGGTGGCCCATGATGGTGGGCAACAACGAAACCTGGTACGGCTGGATGGACGAGGGCTTCAACCAGTACATGAACATCCTCTCCGACGCCGACGCCTCCGGCGTCCCCGCCAGCCTCGACAGCATCGGGTTCCGCCAGGGCCAGATCTCGGGTGACGAGTGGGAAGCACCCATGATGTGGCCCGCCAACTGGGGCGGCCCGATGTACGGCTACCAGACGTACACCAAGACGCCGCGCATGCTGTCCATGTTGGGCGGCATCGTGGGCGACAGCGCGGTGCAGGCCGCGCAGCGCGTGTACACCGCGGCATGGCGGTTCAAACACCCTTCGCCGTGGGACTGGATGTTCATCATGCAGAAGGAGCTAAAGCAGGACCTGGACTGGTTCTGGTACTACTGGCTCTTCACCACCGAATCTGTGGACGGCTCGATCCAGGGCATGACAACGACGGGGAACCAGACGATGGTCACGGTGCGGCAGGCAGGTCAGATGCCATCGCCAGTCGTGCTCAAGGTCGAGTTCGAGCCCACCGGTCCCGCGATCCAGCGCATGGAAAACGCCCGCATGGTCGACGCGACAACCGCCATCGTAACCTGGCCGGTTGACGTCTGGTTCAGCGGCAGGCGGACGTACGAAGCTCGGCTTGACTTCGGTGGGCGTGGGATCAGAAAAGTCACCCTCGATCCCGGGTTGCGGTTTCCGGACCGGGACACAAGCGACAACGTGTGGCCGAGGTGAGCGGAGAAGAGAACAGAGGATAGTGGTCAGGGCGGATCGCCGACCTTGTCGAGCGGCACGGTCGTGATGACCCGACCGGCGCGATCCGCGAGGACCACGGCGACCCCGGTTTCAGCGCGGGCCTCGAGATACGCGATCCGTGTGGCGTCCGGCGAATAGCACGCGAAAGGTGACGTGATCGCCAGAAGTGGCCGTTTGCCGGACCCGTCGCTCGCCACCGTGTACGCGTGGGCTGTTCCGCCCCGCTGCGTCTGTCCGTAGACCACCCGGCCGTCAGGCGTCCAACCGGGATACACGTTATTGAAACCGTCGTTCGTCACGTTGCGATCGTCGGTTCCGTCGGAGCGAACGACGTGCACCTGGTCCGCCCCGTCCGCCCTTTTCCCGATAGTAGGCGACGAGGCTCCCGTCCGGCGACCACGCGGGGTTCAGCGTGCGGTCGCTTCCAGCCTCGATCAGGCGACGCGGATTCGAGCCATCTGCATCGGCGACGAATGCTTCCGAACGACCGTTGCGTTTGCTGGTGAACGCGATCCACCGCCAGTCAGGGGACCAGGCCCCGCCGAAGTCCTCGGCCGGATCAGCGGTAAGGCGCGTGACCTCTCGCCCGTCCTCGTCCAGAACGTACAGGTCGCGATTCCCATTGACGAGTTTCCCCACGACGATGAGCGCCGCGGTCGGCGACGCGCCCACCGAGAACGAATTCGGCGCGATCCGCTCCACGGCTCCGCTGCCCGGTTCGTACGAGTAGACCGACCACTTGCCGGGAACATAGTCGGAATAGTCACTCCGGACGCGCATCGCGGAGAAGAAGAGCTTCCCGCCATCCCTGGACCACGACAGATCCTGGACGACGACCATCATGCGTGGCTGACCCTGGCCCTCGACAGGGGCGGAGACGAGGCAGACCCCGAAGAGTGCTGACGCGCACACGATCCGTCGCTTCGGCTGCACGGTCCCTCCATTGGAGTTCGATCGGGATCGTACTGTCGTCAGGCGCGCGGGCCAAGCCTGTTCACGAGATTGGCACATTCGGGAGAGCGGGTCCGTCGCGTCAGCCGTCTCCGGCGCACCGCCGGTCCAGCCGGTAGCCATAGTGGCGCACGGTCAGCAGGA
>DASWGU010000118.1:0-16721 GCA_036393555.1 Gemmatimonadaceae bacterium | reverse complement strand
GCTGCCCCGCAACGCGACCGCCGCGTCCCGGGGCGTGACCACATGGAATCCGACGGTGCTTCCCGGCTGGAATCGGGTTGCTTCGGGTTGCCAGCGGAAACCCACCGATCGTCCGATGGAATCGCCGAGCTGCCCGGTCTCGACGACCGCCTCCGATTCGCCGGATCGACCGGCGGGTTGGATCAGCGTGTAGGTCGTGCCTGACGCACCGACGCGCAGCTCATACTCGCCGGGGCGCAGCGTCGACGATGGCTGGAGGTCTCTGACGATCGCGCTGTCCGCGGTCACCTTGGGAGAGACGTGCAGCCCCAGACGCTGGACCACCTGGTCCAGGATGATGTAGCTCTTCGCGAGATCGACCCATCCGTTCGGATCGGCGATGAGGCCCGGCGACGTGATGGGTCCCTGGCCCGATGGCGAACGAGCGATAACGACCGTGCCCATCACCGAGTATTCGGGCGGCACCAGCCGCGCGAGCGCATAGCCGGCGCTGGAGCCCAGGGCCACCACCACGAGAATGAGCCACTTGTAGCGCAGCACTGCCGACCAGACCCGAGTGAGGTGCTCGCCGAAGGTGGGCGCGGAAGGAGGAGCCGGTGGTGCGGGAGCCCAGACGGCGCCACCCTGCGGGTAGGCGCTGACGCCGTTGTTGGGATCGGCCGGGACGATCTGTGCTGGCATTCGCGATTGCGCTCAGGGGGGTCGTCGGAGGCTAGACGATTATAAGACGGAAATGGCGCGCCTGCGCTGTGCGGTGTGGCCGCGCTCCATCCCAAGCTCAAAAAGTCTCGAATAACGGACTTGCTGCCACTTCCGTGCCTGTGACCACAGGCGTGATAATTGGTGTTCTTGTAGTAACGGCGCAACATTCCGTCGTGTTATCACAACAGCAGATGTCGATAGCGTGCTGCGCTGTAGCTTTACGACTGCAGCCGTACAGTCGTCACAGGAGGGACTGGACAACAGTACCCGCGCCACGGCGATGCGCGTACGACACAGATTCCGGCCGGCGTTTAACTGAGGGATCGGTTGCGCAGGCCACATGGAGGAACAGGGCCTGATGGCTACATCAGCCGGAGTGCAGGACGACGCAGCCGAGAACCCGCAGGATCGAGCCGCCAGGGACCCGCTATCCATCTCGCCAGACGTCAAAGCGAGCCTCAGCCTCCTGATCGTCGATGACGATCGGACGCTGCGAGAAGGCTGCGCCAGCATTCTTCAGATGGACGGCTACAATGTAACGACCCTGGGCCGCGGTGACGAAGCCGTGGATCTGGTTCGCCGCCGCCGATTCGACATCGTCCTCGTCGATCTCTACATGACACCGGTGTCGGGCATGGAGATCCTGAAGGCGACACTGGCCGCCAACAAGGACACTATCGTCGTCGTGATGACGGGCAATCCGAGCGTGACGACGAGCATCGAGGCCCTCCGCGCCGGCGCCTGGGACTACCTCCCCAAGCCGTTCTCCGCGACGCACCTGCAGGTCCTGGTGGGCCGCGCGTCGCACGCCGTCATGGTCGCGCGCGAGACCCGCGACCTCAAGACGCAGCTCCTCAAGCAGACCGGGAATTCCGACAAGATCACGCTGTTGGGCGTGTCGCCGGCCTTCCGCAAGGCAGTGGAACTGGCACGGAAGGTCGCGAGCACCGACGCGTCGGTGATGATCGTGGGTGAGAGCGGCACCGGCAAGGAGGTGATAGCGCAATTCATCCACGCACACAGCCGTCGGGCCTCGCGCCAGATGGTTCCGATCAACTGCGCGGCCCTTCCGGAGGGGCTGCTCGAATCCGAGCTGTTCGGCCACCGGAAAGGGGCGTTCACCGGGGCCGACCGGGACAAGCCGGGCCTCCTGGAGATTGCCAACGGCGGGACGCTGTTCCTGGACGAACTGACCGAGATGTCGCTGCCGCTCCAGGCCAAGCTGCTCCGCGTGATCCAGGATGGCGTCGTGCGGCGCGTGGGAAGCGAGAAGGAGGACGCGGTGGTGGACGTCCGCTTCATCTCGGCGACCAACCGGGTGCCCCAGGAGTGCGTGCAACGCGGGACGTTGCGCGAGGACCTGCTGTACCGGTTGCGGGTCGTGCCGATCAACCTGCCGCCGCTGCGCCGCCGGCTGGAAGACATCCCGATGCTGGCGAACCACTTCCTGTCGGTCTACTGGGATCGTCACCGCGGACCTAACGAAGCATCGCCGAAGCTGTCCGACGCGTCGGTGGAGTTCCTCCGCTCCCGGCACTGGCGCGGCAACGTGCGCGAACTGCAGAACGTGATCGAGCAGCTCGCGGTGCTGGCGGAGTCGGGCCACCTGGTGCAGCCCGACGACGTGCCGATCTACGAGGATGCGACGGTGGACGCGCCAACCGGTGGATTGCCTGCAGGTATGCTGAGCGAGCCGTTCCATCTGGCGAAGGAAAAGCTGATTGCGCACTTTGAGAAGGAATACCTCTCCCAGCTGGTGGCGCGCGCCGGCTCCAACATGTCGAAGGCCGCCCGCCTGGCCAGCATCGATCGGACCACGCTCTACCGGCTGATGGAGAAGCACGGGTTCCGGCGCGACGACCTGGTCGGATCATACGAGGAGTGACGGCGCACCCTCGCGAGAGTTCGGCGCGCGCGGTCGATGGACGACTTCAGTGGAGGATGCAGGCATCGAGTCGGCGAAGTCGGCCAGGATCCGGGTGAGGCTGCATGCCTCCGCCCCCGATATCGGGGCGGCAACGTGGCGCGCGCTCACTGGTGCCACGGCCGAAGTCGGCGGCGCGCTGTCGCCGGGCGACCACGGCGCGTCCTCGGCGCCCGACCTGCGAACGACTGCCGGCCTGCTGGCGGAAGCCGTTCGGCGCGCTGCGACCGGCGGCGCCCCCGATCTGACGGACCTTCCGCCCTTCGTGCCGGTCCGCCGCATGCTCGAGAGTCTCCGTCGGGCATTCCTCGAGCACGCGGAAGCCCCGGAGGTCCGCGACCAGGCGGACGGTGTGATAGCGGTCCTGCGCTCGTTCGAGCGGGTGCAGGAGGCTCTGGATCGGGATGCGGCGCACCGGTTCGCGTCGCGCCTCACGGGGCAGGACGCCCAGCAACTCGTCGTCGAGATGGCTCACGACATGCGTTCGCCGCTGGGCTCCATCCTGCTTCTCGCGGAGCGGTTGCGTGCCGGCGCCGGGGGTGACCTCACGCAGATCCAGCAGCGCCAGCTCGGTCTGGTGTACAGCGCCGCGTTCGGTCTCAGTGCGCTCGCGGGTGACGTGATCGAGCTGGCGCGCGGTGGTACCGCGCTGGTCGATCAGGAGCGCATGGCGTTCGCCGTTTCGGACATCCTCCAGGCCATCATGGACATTCTCCGGCCGATGGCGGAGGAGAAGCGACTGACCATGAAGGCCGTCGGGCCGTCGGCGGACGTGCGCATCGGCCATCCCTCCGCGCTGAACAGGGTCCTGCTCAACCTGGCGACCAATGCAATCAAGTTCACCAATACCGGATCCGTGACGGTCACTTGTCGGGAGCTCGACCGGTCGTTGATCGAGTTCTCGGTGCAGGATACGGGACGGGGCATCCCGCCCCACGTCGTGGGCAGCCTCTTCGAGGCGTTCCGCCAGCGACAGACGCCGGGCGACTACGCGTTCTCCAGCGCGGGCCTCGGGCTCTCGATCTGCCAGAAGCTGGTGCGCGCCATGGGCGGGGATCTTGGCGTGGAAACCGAACTGGAGAAAGGGACGCGATTCCACTTCATCCTGGACCTGCCCCAGCCCGAAACACTCTAACCCGATTCCGGAGTTGACAGGGAGTGCCGGGAGGTGAGGGTTCAGACACGCAGCGCGGTACCTGGTTGGCTTCCACGCTCGACACCGGACCTCAGACCTCCGTCACATGGCCACGCGTCGCTCGTTCGTCCACTCCATGATGCGCGCCGGGATCGCGCTCCCCGTCATGAACGGTAGCGCGTTCCGCACCCTCCTCCGCGCCGACGAAACCGTCCGCGGTCGCAGCCCGTCCGAGGCGGCCGGTGACGAGGACTACTGGGCGCAGATCACCCGGGCGTTCGACCTCGATCCGACGCAGGTGAATCTGAACAACGGTGGCTGCAGCCCGGCGCCGGCCCACGTCATGGAGGCAATGATCCGCGACCTCCGCTTCTCGAACGAGCTGCCGGTGGAGCACATGTGGTCCGTGCTGGAACCGCGCATCGAGAGCGTACGCCGCGACCTGGCCGACCTGTTCGGCTGCGACCCCGAGGAGATGGCCATCACCCGGAACGCGTCGGAGTCCCAGGAAACGATGATCCTCGGGCTCGACCTGCAGCGCGGCGACGAGGTGATCGTCACCAACCAGAATTACGGTCGCATGCTCACGACGTGGGATCAGCGCGCGCGGCGTGAAGGCATGGTGATCCGGCGCATCTCGCTCGGCGGGCCCCCGGGGAGCGATGCCGACATCGTCGCGCGGTTCCGCGAGGCCATCACTCCGCGGACGAAAGCCATCGAGCTGACTCACATCACGAATCTCACCGGCCACATCATGCCGGTGCGGGACATCTCCCGGCTGGCGCGCGAGCGCGGCATCGCCCTGTTCATCGACGGAGCGCACGCCTTCGCGCACTTCCCCTTCACGCGTGACGAGCTGGACGTCGACTACTACGGGACCAGCCTTCACAAATGGCTGCACGCGCCGATCGGCACCGGATTCCTCTACGTCCGTCGTGACCGGATCGGTTCGTTGTGGCCACTGATGGCGGCACCATCGGAAATGGATGGGAACATCCGCAAATACGAGGAGATCGGGACGCATCCGGCCGCCAATCACAACGCCATCGCCGTAGCCGTCGCTTTCAACCGCGGCATCGGGCTGGAACGGAAGGCGGCCCGGCTCCGCTACCTGCGGGACCGCTGGGCCAAAGCACTGCTGGACCACAGCCCCCGCGTTCAGGTGCCCACGCCGCTGGATGACACGCACTCGTGCGGGATCGCCCTGCTTCATGTGGAGGGCCTCGACACAGCGAAACTCGGCGGTTGGCTGTGGTCGAAGCATCGCATTCGTACCACGCCGATCATCCACGAGGAGTTCAACGGATTGCGCATCACACCCAGCGTCTATACCACGCTCCAGGAGATCGACCTGTTCGTCGATCGGGTGAAGAACGCGATGAAGAACGGAGTGGCGTAGGAACTGGCACAGTCAGGTGATCGGGCGGTGGTCTCGAGGAAGAGCTTAGCTCCTTGACCCTTGCCCTATAACGCCAGCCAGATCGCGGCCGCGAATCCGACCGCGACGACCGCCCGCCTCACCCACCGCTGCGGAACTCGCTGCGCCAGTCGGGATCCCCCATAGCCGCCCAGGATCGCACCGGTCGCCATGGCAATAGCCACTGGCCAGTTCACGATGTCCTGCAGGGCGAACGTGGCGGCGGCGACCACGTTCATGCAGAGGCCGCCCCAGTTCTTGAGGCCGTTCATCCGATGGATGTTGGTGAAGCCCATGAAGCCCAGGGCCGCGAGCATCAGGATGCCGATGCCCGCGCCGAAGTACCCGCCGTACACGCCCACGCCGAGCTGAAATAGGAGAAGACCCGCCCCCGGGGCTCGCTGGGCGGGATCGTCGTCGACCGGTGTCACGGACGTGCGGCGTTGCCGCATCGCGGCCATCACCGGTCGCTGCGCCACGAACAACAGAGTGGCACCCAGCACCAGCCAGGGCACGATGACGTCGAAGCGGTCGCTTGGCGTACGCAGCAACAGGATGGCGCCGATCAACCCGCCCAGAAGGCTCGGAAGGGCGAACCGCACGGCCCACGCCCGGGCGCCGGCCAATTCGTCGCGGTATCCCCAGAGGCTGCCGAGCGCTCCTGGCCAGAGCGCGACCGTGCTCGTGGCATTGGCGACGATGGGCGGCACGCCGAGAGCGACCAGCGCCGGGAACGTCACGAGCGTGCCGCCGCCGGCGATGGAGTTGATGGCGCCGCCGACGGCCGCGGCGATCACGACCAGAAAGAGCTTCTCGATACCGACGGTTGGAATAGGGGGGCTCCGGACGAGGCATGAGGGAAGTCCCCGGGGGCGTATCGCCACGGGACCGGTACATACTCTCCCGGCAGCACCGGCGGCAATATGATCCGCCCGTGCCGACACGCTACCTTTCGAACGTCAGCCGTCCCGGAAACGGTCGGATGACAGAGGAGTACCGGCCATGAGTGCGACCCTGATGCCAGAACCCACCGCGATGAGCGCCACCGACACCCTCGAGATCCGCGACAACCGCACGGGTAACAGCTACTCGGTCCCCATTAACGACGGGACCATCCGCGCGCAGGATCTCCGTCAGATCCGGGTCGACGATGCCGATTTCGGCGTGATGAGCTACGATCCCGCGTTCATGAACACGGCCTCGTGCCGGAGTGCGATCACCTTCATCGACGGTGACAACGGCATCCTCCGCTACCGTGGCTATCCGATCGAGCAACTGGCCGAGCATGCGACCTTCCTGGAGGTCGCGTACCTGCTGCGGCACGGTGAGCTGCCGAGCCAGCAGCAGTACGACCAGTGGGTCAACGACGTCACCTACCACACGTACGTTCACGAGAACATCAAGCGGTTCCTGGAAGGGTTCCGCTATGACGCGCATCCGATGTCGATGCTGGCGAGCTCGGTCGCCGCGCTGTCGGCCTTCTATCCCGAAGCGAAGCACATCACGGACGAGCATGGCCGGTACGTGTCGATCATCCGCCTGCTCGCCAAGCTCCCGACCATCGCGGCCTTCTGCTATCGGCATTCCAAGGGACTTCCGTTCGTCTATCCGGACAACGACCTCCCGTACGCGGCGAACTTCCTGTCCATGATCGCCCGGATGTCGGAGCCGAAATACGAGGCTAATCCGGCGTTCGCGAAGGCGATCGAAGTGCTTTTCATCCTGCACGCCGACCATGAGCAGAACTGCTCGACCAACGCTGTGCGAGCCGTCGGCTCGTCGTATGTCGACCCCTTCAGCGCGGTGGCGGCAGGCATTACGGCGCTGTTTGGTCCGCTGCATGGCGGCGCGAACGAGCAGGTGCTGCGCATGATCGAGTCCATCGGGCATCCGAAGCAGGTCGGCGCCTTCATCGACGATGTGAAGGGCGGGAAGGGGCAGCGCCTGATGGGCTTCGGGCATCGCGTCTACAAGAGCTATGACCCCCGGGCCCGGATCGTGAAGCAGCTGGCGTACGACGTCTTCCAGGTCACGGGAATGGACAAGGACCTGGAAGTCGCGCTCGAGCTGGAGCGGATCGCCCTGGCGGACGACTATTTCGTGTCACGCAAGCTGTACCCGAACGTCGACTTCTATACCGGGCTGATTTACCGCGCGATGAAGTTCCCCACCGACTACTTCACCGTGCTTTTCGCGGTGGCGCGCACGGCGGGTTGGCTGGCGCAATGGGAGGAGATGCTCCTCGACAAGGAGCAGAAGATCGCCCGGCCCAGGCAGATCTACACCGGCTACGATGAACGGGCCTACCGGCACTCGCTCGACCGGTCGCACCGCATCCGGAAGCCGTAACACGTCGGCTGCTGGACCAGCTCGCGCAGTTGATGGTCCGGGTGACGTACTGGAACGTCAGGCCCGGCGCCCGGCCCGTCGCTCGCAGGCAAAGCAGGCGATCGCCCCAGCCGTGTACGCTCCAACGCCGGGCAGCCGCCGCAGCGCATCGGGTTGATCCGGGAGCGAACCGGTTCCCTGTGGGCCGCGCATCGTGCGGGTGGCCGCGCGCCGGACGCGTCCCGGCCTCAGTGCGGGGTCCACGACGGCACGTCCGAGAACAGGCCGCCCAGGCCGGTCAGCTCGCGCGCCAGTATCAGCCCGAAGACCAGGCTGACGACACCGCTCGCGAAGGTCAACCAGCGCCGTGAAGACGCCATGCGCGCGACCGCGAGGGATGCCGGCAAGGCGATGACGGCGGTAACCAGGATCATGCCGAGAATGGTGCCGGCGCCGAACAGGAGCAGGTAGGCAATGGACCAGACCGTGTCACTGACGGTCGCGAGAATCAGCAGGGCCACCGCCGCGGAACCGGCCAGGCCGTGCACCATGCCCACGGCCAGGGGACGGGCGGCCGAGGGCGCCGGCGCGTTCACGTGTCTGGCGCTGGCGACGTTGATCAGTCCGAGCGCGATCAGCATGAGTGCGACCGCGAACTCCATGGCCAGGCCAACGCGCGGTGAGATGGCGACGCGAAGCAGGATGATGGTACCGCCGACGCCCAGAATGGTGACGGTGTGTCCCAGGCCCCAGAGAGCACCGATCCCCGCGGCCCGCCGGAACGACGTGTGGTGGGTCGCTATGGTCCCCACGGCCACCACGTGATCCGGATCCACGGCGTGCCGGACGCCGAGGAGGAACCCGAGGGCTCCGATGGTAAGCGCGCTGAGAACGGGGTCCATGGTCGGCCGGGAATATACGGAGACACTGCACAAGGCGCCCGGAGCGAGCCGCCAGTCCGTAGGGCCGGAGCCTAGATCCTGTGGCGGAATGGCGGACATCCAGTCGCAGGCCGCAGGTCTCAGGTCTCAGTAGGTTGGCACCGTCGGGTCCACCTCCCGGCTCCACCTCAGGATCCCGCCCGTGAGGTTGGTGACATTGCGGAACCCGGCGGCACGGAGGCGGCGCACCGCCTCGGCGCTGCGTCCCCCCATCTTGCAGTGCACTACGATGTCGCGGTCGCGCGGGAGTTCGTCCAGCCGGCGATCCAGTTCCCCCAGCGGAATGAGCTGCGCGCCGTCGATACGGGCGATGGCCCACTCGTGCGGTTCGCGAACGTCCAGGAGGCGGATGTCGTGTCCCGCCGCCCACCGGTCGCGGAGTGCGGTCGGGTCGATCGCGGGCACGGCGGCAAGGGCCGCGTCCACGTCGCCCGTCGTCGCCGTCTCGCAATGGGCGATCGATTCGGCCAGGTCGCGGATCTCCCTGGTGCCGCAGGCCGGGCACTGCGGGTCGCGTGCGACCTGCACGACGCGCTGACGCCAGTGCAGCGCATCTACCAGGAGCAGTCGGCCGATCAGTGTCGTGCCGGCACCGGTGAGCAACTTGATGGCCTCGGTTGCCTGGATGGTCCCCACGAGTCCGGGCAGGACCCCGAGGACGCCACCTTCGGCACAGGAGGGAACCATTCCGGCTGGCGGTGGCTGGCGGTACAGGCAGCGATAGCATGGCCCGTGCGGCGCGGCGAAGACGGAGGCCTGTCCGTCGAAGCGGAAGATGCTCCCGTAGACGTTAGGCAGGCCCAGCAGGACGCAGGCGTCGTTGACCAGGTATCGGGTGGCGAAGTTGTCAGTGCCGTCAATGACGACGTCGAATCCGGCCAGGATCTGGAGGGCGTTCCCGGCACTGAGCCGGACCGGAAACGACTCGACGAGTACGCCGGGATTGATGTCCGCGATCCGGTCGCGGGCCGACGCCAGCTTGTGCCGTCCCACGTCGCGGGTCCCGTGCAGCACCTGTCGCTGGAGGTTGGACAGGTCCACCGTATCGAAGTCCACCAGTCCGAGCGTGCCCACGCCGGCCGCGGCGAGGTACAGGGCAGCGGGCGATCCGAGGCCACCGGCCCCGATGAGCAGTACCCGCGACCGTCGCAGCGCATTCTGCCCGTCGAGACCGATTTCGGGGAGCAGCAGATGCCGGCTGTAGCGGGACAACTCGTCAGGCGTCAGCGTCGGCGGCGTAGAGTCGGTCAGCGGAAAGGCCGTCATCTCAACCTCCTGCCACTGCGGGAACCACGCTGACGTCGTCGTCCGGCTCGACGCGGGTCTCGAATCCGCGCAGCAGCCGGATATCCTCGTCATTGAGGTAGATGGTCACGAAGGGATACGGCGCACCGCGTTCGTCTCGGAGCCGGGGCGCCAGCGACGGGTACCGACGCGCCAGGTCGTCCAGCGCTTCGCCGACGGTCTGGCCGGTGGCCGCGACGGTGTGGTGTCCGTCAGCGAACGGTGTGAGAACGGAGGGGAGGTTGATGGTCGGCATGGTGACGGATACCGGGTGACGGGTAAGCGGTGGACGGGTGACGGGTGACGGGTGACGGGTAAAACGGTGCGTCATCCGGCTCGCTCAGCCAGGGCGGCTACCGCTGCCAGCCGGGGAGCGATGGGCTCAGGGAGGGGAATGGCGTCCTGCACGGCGTCGAGCGTCTTGAGCCCGTTGCCCGTAATGCAGAGCACCACCTCGTCATCGGGCGACAAGCGGCCGCGGGCGGCGAGTTCACGTGCGGCGGCGACGGTAACGCCGGCGGCGGTTTCCCCGAAGATTCCGGTGGTCTCCGCCAGCAACCTGATGCCGGCGACAATGGCGGGATCGTCGACCGCGGCGGCCCATCCGCCTGACGCGCGGATCGCGCGTACCGCTGAGCGGCCGTCTGCCGGATTGCCGATGGCCAGGGAGCGGGCGATTGTGTGTGGTCGCTCCGGTACGATGGTGTCGTCGCCGCGCTCGAGCAGCCGGACGATCGGTGCGCAGCCGGTGGCTTGGGCGCCAAACAGCCGCGGCGCGGGATCGGCCACCAGCCCGGCGTCGCGAAATGCCGCGAACCCCCTGGCCAGCCGGGTCAGCAGCGAGCCACCAGCCATCGGTGCGACGACGGCGTTCGGTAATCGCCATCCGAGCTGCTCGGCGATCTCGAAGGCCATCGTTCCGGATCCCTCGCCGTAGTACGCCCGGAGGTTGACGTTGACGATGCCCCATCGAAACCCGTCGGCCACCTGGGAACAGAGTCGGTTCACGTCGTCGTACGTTCCCCGGACCCGAACGAGCCGGGGGCCGAATGCCGCGGTCGCTAGTACCTTGGCCGCTTCGAGATCGTGGGGGATGAAGATCCAGGCCTCGAGTCCTTCCCGCGCCGCGGCGGCCGCGACGGCGTTGGCGAGGTTGCCGGTGGAGGCACACCCGACCACCTGCAGGCCGAACGCGTGCGCGGCGTTCAGGGCCGTCGCGACCACGCGATCCTTGAACGACAACGACGGAAAGGAAACCGCGTCGTTCTTGACCCAGCAGTGGGCGACGCCTAACGCCGCCGCGAGGCGGGGTGCGTGGATCAGGGGCGTCCAGCCCGCATCGAGGCATCGTGTGGGGCGTCCCGCGAACGGCAACCATTCACGGTACCGCCAGAGCGTGCGCGGACGCGCCGTCAGCTCGGCGCGATCCGGCAGGACGCGGTCCGGCGGATACACCGGCTCCAGCGGTCCCAGGCAGGATGGGCAGACGTGCACCGGGCCCGGCTCCTGCTCCACGCCGCATGCCGCGCACTGCAGGGACAGGGGATCGGCGTGCCGGACCGGTGTGGCGAGGGCGGCGGCGCTCATGCGGCGACCCTCGCCCGCAGCCGCCGCAGCGCGTGCCGCGCGGCAGGCAGCACGTCGCCCAACAGTGCCGAGGCTGTCGCGTTGCCGCCGGCACCTGCGCCACTCCACGTCAGCGTGCCGGCCAGCGCTGCGCGAACCTGGACGACATTCACGACCCCGCTCGCCGCCGCGAGAGGATCGCCGTCAGCGAGCCGTTCGGCGCGAACGGCGGCCACAATGCGTTCGCCCTCGCGTGTGGCCGAAGCGACGAGTCGCCACCCTCCCTGCCTGACGAGGGGCAGCACCGGGTGCACTCCCGCGACGCCCACGAGGGAAAAGTGTGTGGGCGTGCGCCACGCGACGGTACACAGAATGGCGAGCTTGGCCGCGGCATCGGTGCCGTCGAGATCGGCACCGGCGTCGAGTTCGGTGTATCCCCTCGCACGGGCTTCCTCGAGGGCGGCCGCCAACTCGACGCCCTGCTCCAGGCGCGACAACACGTACGTGCTCGTGCCGTTGATCACGCCGCGAATGCCGTGGATCACCTCGCCAGAGAGCGACTCCCGCAGGGCTCGGATGACGGGAATGGCCGCGGCCACTGCGCCCTCGCACCAGAGCCGTCGGTCGCTGCGGGCAAGCCGTCGCAGGAGCCAGGGGCTGCGCGCCACGGCCTGCTTGTTCGCCGTCACGACGGCCGCGTCCCGTTCCATCGCGGTTCGCAGCCACTCGCTCGCCGCGGGATCGCCGCTGGCTTCCACGACAACGTCGATGTCCGGATCGGACGCGAGCGCCGCCGCGTCGCTGTGCACGGTGGAGGACGGTACCGGCAGGTCGGCTCGACGTGGATGGCGTACCGCTACCTGCGCCAGATGCAGGCGGGCGCCGAGCCGCTGCGCGAGATGATGCTCGCTGGCGATGAGCTGTCGCGCGAACGCCGCGCCGACGGTGCCGCAGCCAATGAGGCCGAGGCGAACGATGGGTGGAGCCATGTCCGTTTCTCCCCCACTCGTCCGCCGGGCGCTGCGCCTGGAGACAAGAATGTCCCGGATAGCGAAAGCCCCGGGACGAGTGGCTTTTTAGCGTTTGTTTAGCGTGGCCGCAATACGCCGCAAATGACCACGGATTTCGGTTGTGTCGGATACGGTAGTGGTGTCTTGCGCGTTTGGCAAGGGTCGAAGGTCAGAGTCAGAGCAAGCGACTGCGATCCCCCTGTACGGATCGCCGATGTCGCACCCCTCGGCACACTGCCGCCGGGCTCTCTGGCCTCGCGCTATGACCTGGTCGTCTTGCGCCGCAGGAAATCCATCAGGATGAACTGGCCCAGCGTCATGGTGTTGGTGAAGTACGCCTTCCCGCGGCTCAGCGCGGCCACGCGCATCACGAACTCGACCAGTGCCCGATCGCGCGCGAGCATGAACGTGTTGATCATGATTCCCGCGCGGCGACACTCCGCCACCTCACGCATCGTCGCGGCTATCACCTCACCGTCAAGGCCCATGGCATTCTTGTAGATCGCGCCGTTCGGCATCGTCAACGCGCTGGGCTTGCCGTCGGTGATCATCACGATCTGGCGCATGTCCTTCCCCTGGCCCAGCAGGATCCGTCGTGACTGTCGCAATCCCTCGGCCGTGTTCGTGTGATAGGGGCCCACCTGGGCGTGTGCCAGCGTCGCCAGCGGGATCTCTTCGGCAGAGTCATGGAAGAGAACCACGCGGATCGTGTCGCCGGGAAACTGCGTGCGGATGAGGTGCGTAAGCGCGAGGGCCACCTTCTTCGCCGGTGTGAACCGGTCCTCTCCGTAGAGGATCATCGAGTGCGACGTGTCCAGCAGCAGCACGGTCGCGCAGGATGAGCGGAACTCGGCTTGATGGACCATGAGGTCCGGGTAGTCGATCTCTAGCGGAAGGTCGAGTGAACCGGTTCGCCTCAGGGCACTGGTGAGCGTCGCATTGACATCGAGGTTGAGCGTGTCGCCAAACTCGTACGGCTTGCTGGCGGAATCGGCCTCGACGCCCGTGGCCAGATGCGGCGTCTCGTGGCTCCCGAAGCTGCTCCGGCCCAGTGACCCCAGGATCTGACGAAGCGCCTTGTAGCCCAGAAAGTCGATCCCCCTGGCGTTCAGCCGGAACTGCACGTCACGTGAGGCAGCCTGCGCCAGCCCACCAGGTCCCTCGATCGGCTGGTGGGAGTCGGGGATCATCGGGGGTTCGGCCACGGAGAGATATCCCTGTTCCACCAGTCGCTGCACCAGGCGATCCAGCAGCGCGGACAGGTTCGCCTCCGATTCCGAATCGCCCTCGCCGCGGATGGCCTGGAGCATCTCCGGCGTGAACTGGCCGCTGTCGATGAGCGCCTGGAGGATCGCCTCCTTCAACGCGTCGAGTGAGCGGTCCTCCTCGCCGCCGAATTCGCCCCACCAGGGGTGCGGATACGAGCCACCCGCGAAACCCGACTGGAGCAGAAAGTCCGCGAGCTGCTCGAGCAGCGCTTCGAGGTCGACCGCATCGCCATCACCCGGGACGAACCGCGAGTAGGTGTGGGAGCGCATGCCTCAACTTACGAAGGAAGAGTCTCCAGTCACAGGTCGCAGGGCAGCGGTCGAAGCGACGGCCGCCGGTCCGGTCGACTCTGAACCTGACCCCTGAGAACCACTGACGACTGACGACTGACGACTGACGACTGACGACTGAACGCCGTTGTAGCTTCTCAACGCATGACCTCGGCCCGCCTCAATCCGTTCCGCGTCCTCATCACGCACCGGAATTTCCGGCTGTTCTGGTTCGGGCAGACGCTGTCGCTGGTGGGCTCGTGGATGCAGGCCATGGCGCTGGGATGGCTCGCGCTGGAACTCTCCAACAGTGCGCTCGTGGTCGGCGTCGTCGCGGCGTCCGGTTCCGTTCCCATCCTCATGTTCTCGCTCCACGCCGGCGTCCTGGTGGACCGCGGCAACAAGCTCCGTCTGGTGACGATCGCCCAGGCGCTTCTCCTCGTTCAGGCCGTCGCCCTCTGGTGGCTCACCTGGTCGGGCAACGTCACCGTGGGAACGCTCGTCGCCCTGGCCACCGTGCACGGCATCGTGGCCAGCCTCGAGATTCCTGCCCGGCAGGCACTGATGATCGATCTCGTGGGGCGCGATGATCTGCGTGACGCCATTGCGCTCAACTCCAGCGGCTTCAACCTCGCGCGCATCGTCGGCCCCGCCCTGGGTGCTCTGATCGTGGCCCGCCTGGGGATTGCGTGGTGCTTCGCGGTGAACGCCCTGAGCTACCTGACGGTCCTGGGCGGGCTGGCGCTCGTCCGCCTGCCCGCGTGGCAGCCGCCACGGATGCCCGGCGCGCCACTGCGCGACATCCGCGACGGACTCACCTATGCACTGGGTGAGCGGCGCGTTCGCGCTCTGCTGGAACTGGTCGCGGTCTACTCCGTGCTGGGCATCCCCTACATCGCGCTGATGCCGGTGCTGGCCCGCGATCGGCTTGGCCTCGGTGCCAGCGGATACGGGCTCATGCTGTCGATGATCGGCATCGGCGGCCTGACCGGGGCGCTGGCGCTGGCCGCGGCGGGGCTGCGAGTGCGGCGTGGTCCCCTGCTGATCCGATCGTCGGTGACCTACGCGGTGCTGCTCGGCCTGCTGTCGCAGATCCGGCTGCCGGCGCTGGCGTTGCCGGTCCTGTTCGGGACCGGATTCCTGATGATCATCAACAACGCAACCGCCAACGGGCTGCTGCAGACAATCGTGCCTGACGAGTTCCGGGGACGGTTGATGTCGATCTACTCGCTGATCGTCATCGGGCTGCCCCAGGTGCTGGGCGCGCTGGCCGGCGGCGCTGTCGCGGGGCTGGTTGGCGTGCACTGGGCCATCGGAGGGGCCGCGTTCGCCATGTTGGTCTTCGGAGCATGGCTCTTCCGCCGGTATCCCGAGGTCAGGGCGCTCTAGCGCGACGCGTCCGGGATGCCGGACAACAGCCGGCGCGCGAGGTCGACGATGACGATTGCAGCACCGTCGATGCCGACCCAGGCCGTGTTCAGCACGAGGTGATAGTGCTCCGGCGCCAGCCATGCCCGATCGAAGTGCCGTCTGACGTACTGTTCCCGCTCGCGGTTCCTGGCGCGCACGAGGGCATCCGCGTCCTCGCGCGAGAGCTGATCGCGCGCCATGACGCGCTCGACCAGTCCGCCATGCGGTGCGCAGCAGAGCACGTGCACGACGTCGGTCCGGTTCCTGAGGTACGACTGCGCGCCGCGACCAACCAGGACCACCGGACCGCGAGCCAGGGCTTCGTCGATGACGTTCTGGGTGACGTCGGCCACGCGCTGTTCCGAGGGCGGCATGGGCGTACCCAGCGATGCCGAGACGACCTCGCTGGCGCCGAGCGCGAACGCATCGGCAATCCGCTCGGCGAGCGACGGCACATGCTCATCCACGGCCTCGGCGAGTGTGGGAGTGGCACGCAGCCCGCTGGCGATGGCCTCGACGAAGGCATTGTCGACCAGCCGCCAGCCGAGCAAGTCGGCTACGCGGCGGGCGATGTCGCTGCCGCCGGATCCGAACTGGCGGGAGATCGTGATGGCCGGCACGCGTCAGTAACCGGGGACGGGGCGCACGAGCAGCAGTTCCGCCGGGGTGAATCCCAGGGCACGCCAGGCGCGCTGGCCGCCGGTGTTCGCCAGGCCGCACCGCAGCCGCATGCCGCTGAGTCCCCGTTGCCGGCACCAGGTGTCCGCGGCACCAAGCAGAGCGCGAAGGACACCCCGGCGGCGATGCCCGGAGAGCACGTAGGCCGTGGTGACGACCGCGCCGCGGTCGTTGGGGACCAGCGGCGTCGTCCGGTTCTCCCGGCAGCGCAGCACGCCCACCGGCGCGCTCCGGTGCCACGCGAGGAAGATGACCTCGTGGTCGCGGGCGAGCTGGGCCCGAGTCAGACGGCGGGCACGCGCGAGCGCGCGAGGGTGCGCCCGGGCAAACAGCGGGTTTCCCGCTTCCTCGCGGAGGAGCGCCACCCGCAGCCGCGCAATTACTTCCAGGTCGTCGAGCCCAGCCGGCCGGACGCGCAGCGCACCAATGGTGCCCGAGCGAGCTGTACCGCGACTCGAGGCCGCGAAGCGGGAGGCCCGCGTACGCCGCGGGTGATCGCGAGCGTTGCCTCCCGGGGCCGTACCGCGTGACTCGTCAGGCACTCAGGCCGCCGCCGAAGGCGTCCTTGTCCGGGCGCCGTCTCCCCTCGCTCGACGCGCGCTGGTACCTTCCCGCTTCGCTCCGCGAGATCTTCCGGCGGGCGACGAGCGCCTCCAGCACGAGTTCGCACGCGGCCACTGCCGCGGGCAGATCCTTCCCGGGCGCGAGCCCCACGAGATCGACCGTCTCCAGCAGGCCGGGCACCGTGGCGAACGCGTCGTGCAGCGCCCTGGTATCGACGTCATCTC
>DASWGU010000117.1:0-24329 GCA_036393555.1 Gemmatimonadaceae bacterium | reverse complement strand
GGCGGCGGCGACCTGAATTTCAGCCGGCTCGTCCCCGGCACGATCCGCTCGGCGCTGCGGAACGAATCGCCCGTGATCCGGAGCGACGGCAGTTACGTGCGGGACTACTTCTTCGTTCGGGACGCCGTGGAGGCGTACCTCGGGGTGGCGGAGCACGTGCCCGGCGACGGTGTCACGGGGGAAGCGTTCAATTTCGGTACCGAAACGCCGTTGTCCGTGGTCGAGATGGCAAACCGTATCCTTGGCGTCATGGGAAAAGCGCACCTGACGCTGACCATCCTGAACCAGGCGACGAACGAAATCCCTCGTCAGTTCCTCGACTGCACCAGGGCGCGCGAGCGGCTGGGTTGGCGCTCCCGGCATCCGTTGGACGATTCGCTCTCGGAAACCGTCGACTGGTATCGCCAGCACGCCTCGCGTCAGGCGGACGCGGCGCGGGCGCCGCGCCGCTGACGTCGCGATCTGTCGGCGTCAGGTTTTGGCCGGCGCGGATTGCCGGCCACGAACGGCGCTCAGATGGGGACGCCATAGCAGCCAGGCCGCCAGCGCCACGAGGGTCGCTACGATCCAGAACGTTCCGGCTGGGAGCTGCAGCTGCCCGTAGCCACTGGCCATCTTGCGCAGCACGATCAGGATCGGCAGGGTGGGGCCTTCGCTCAGCACCAGTCGGAATCCCGCGACGATGTCTTCGCGCGTCATGGTCACGGCGAGCGTCACCGCCGCTGACACCGCGATCGCCGTCCATCGGACACCGCGCGGCACCGCGAGCAGCACCGGCACAGCCGCAATGAACAGAAGCGGCAGGACGGGCATCATGTACCGCACGCCCGTGTTCCACTGCAGGTTGCCGAACTGGTTGGCGGAGCTGAATACGAGGAGCCCCACCAGGGATGCCCCGATCCACGCCAGTGTCCGCATCGGTTGCAGCCCCGGCGCCATCCGCAGGAACGGCGCGGCCAGGGCGAACAGCAGCAACGGACAGAACGCGAACAGGCCATAACGGAGGTCGAACAGATTTCCCAGCAGCAATTCCGCCGTCGGAACGGTGAAGCCGAACCAGCCGCGAACACTGAACTCGGTAGGTGGCATGTACCGCTGCGCGGGCCAGATCGGGTTGCCGAATGCGGCCCACTGATAGACGAGCAGCACGCCAAGCATCGGTAGCGCGCCGGCCGTGAAGGTGGCGGCGTCGCGGATGCCGGCGACGGCACCGCCGCGCCGCCAACCGTCGGACAGGATCCAGAGCCCGAACACGACGAGCAGAGGAATCGCGCTGTAGTCGCAGACCAGCGCCAGACCCAGGAGCGCCCCCATGCCGGCGAGGGCTCGCCGCGATGGCCCTTCGCCCGGCGCCCTGGGGGCCAGGCCCGTCATGAGCACAAAGGCGGCCAGCGTCAGGTGCGCAACGATGGCGTTCTGGTTGAGGAATGCGGCGCGGAAGAGTGTCGGCGTGGCGAGACCGTAGACGAGCGCCATGCTCAACGCCTGCCAGTCGCTGCCGAGCCGGGGACGCAGGTACCCGAAGAGCAGCACGGCCGAAAGGCCGCTCAACGGGGCCATCAGTGTCACCGCCGTGCCGAGCGCCGCGAGTCCCAGGACGACGTCGAGCCCCCGGGCACGCGCCGCGTTCATGAACCGGGTGCGGTTGGGACGCGGGTCGTCGTATGTCGCCGGCGGCTTCGACTCCGCGATACCCGGCGCAATGCGCGTCGCCAGCGCGATGGCCGGCCGTACCAGCACGCCATAGGGGATTGCCGCGAGGATCGAAGCTCCGGGATTGCTGTTGATGTACCAGCCGCGTCCCGGGAACTCGAACAGGTCAGGATGCAGTTTGTTGTACTGGTCTACCCGGAGCGACAGGCGACTACCGAGCGTGATCGCCAGATAGGTCTCACGCACCACGTTCGTCGAAGCGAAGACCGACGAGACCAGCCATATCGTCGCGAACAGCCGCCAGCCGATTCCGTGACGACGCTGGTCGGCGTTCACAAGCGACCCACCCTCACCGCGCTGGATGCGTCTGTTGACGCGGCGCCGCCATCATCCCGCGGGGAACGGTCGGGCACGTCGCGCGAGCGCGTCAGGAGGGCGAGCAGCCACGCGACGCCTCCGCCAGCGAGACCACCGAGAATGATGACGACCTCGAAGGCCAGTCCCGTCGCCACCGCGGCAACCGCCGGGACACCGAACGGCGCAAAGAGGGCTGCCTGAGCTGCCTCGCGCACACCGATGCCTCCCTGCGTCACCGGCAGGAGTCCCGCAATCTTCGCCAGCGGCCAGACGAAGAACCAGACGTATAGCGGAATGTCGATGCCAATGGCGATGCCCAGCCGCCAGTTGAGAACGATGAGCAGACTCTGGAGCAGCATGCCAAGCAGACCGGCGCCAACGAGGTTCGCCGGACGCCCGGCGGTCGCCCGAACGGCGCGCCGGACGGAGACGAGTTTGCGGCGCACGCGCCAAGGCGACCTGTGCACCGGGAAAAGCCGCCAGATTGCCAGCGACGAAGCCGCGCCCGCGGCGAGCAGGAACGCGAGCAACAAGAACACACGACGGCTCTCGGTCGTCAGCGCCAGCGGCGAAAGCAGCGCTCCGATTCCGGCCAGCAGCCCCAGTCCGACAACGTCCTGCACACGATCCACCATGCTGCCCAGAAGGAGCCCGCTTCGTGAGCGCACCGCACCAAAGGCCACGCCGGCGCGGACCAGGTCTCCGCCGACGATCGAAGGAAGGAACGTGTTCCCGAACAGCCCCGAGTAGTACGCCCGCACGCCATCCACGAACCCCAGATCGGCTCCCGTGGTGTTCACGAGCAGCCGCCACTTCGACACGCCGATCAGGTGAAGCAGCATGTATGAGACGACCGCCAGCCCGATCATGACGGGAGACAGGCGGCGGATCGCCGAGATCAGTTGGTCCGCAGGGAGGAACGTAAAGAGCAGCGTGAGAATGACCGCGCTTCCAGCCAGCCTGACGGCGGGATGCCTCCACGCGGGCCGCGGCGCCGGCTGCGCGGAGTCAGTCATCACTCCGCCGCTCGGGCCTGCCGGGCGGGGCTTCGGCGTCCCGGCGACGCAGGCGATAGACGACCTCTTCGAGGAGTTTCCGGTTCGCCGCGAGCATGTCCGCAACCAGTCCGATCAGGGCCACCTGGAACCCGATGATGATCAGAATGGCGGCCAGGATCAGCGACTGGATATGCCCCACACGGCTGCCGATCGCGTAGAAGTACAGGAATCGGATCCCCGGTATCATACCCAGCAGGACCAGCAGCGCGCCGAGCGAGGCGAAGGTCCGCAAGGGACGGTACATGGCATACGCCCGGACGATGGTCACCGAGGACTTCCGGATGTATTCCGGAATGCTGCGCATGAGACGTGAGGGGCGCGTCTCCGGATTGATACCCACCGGGACGAACACGACCGCCGCCCTCCGGGCGCCGGCCTGAATCAGCGTCTCCAGCGTGTACGAGTAGTTGCTCATGACCAGCGTTCTGAGCGCGGCGTCGCGCGACAACGCCCGGAACCCGCTGGTCGCGTCGGGCGTCTTCAACTCGGCGGCGCGGCCGAGGACCCAGCTCCCCATGACCTGCAACCGGCGCTTGAGCCAGGAGAAATTCCGCAGAGAGCCGACGCCGCGGTCGCCGACGACCATCTCGGCGCGTCGCTCGACGATCGGCGCGATCAGCGCGGCTATGTCCGCGGCGCGATACTGATTGTCAGCGTCCGTGTTGACAATGATGTCCGCGCCCACGCGAAGCGAGGCTTCGAGTCCCGCTGTGAAGGCAGCTGCGAGGCCCCGGTTCCGCTCGAACTGGACGACGTGGTCCACGCCGTGCGCCCGGGCGACCTCGCTCGTGCCATCGACACTGCCGTCGTCCACGACGAGAAATTCCACCTCGTCGACGCCAGGCAGGGAGCGCGGCAGGTCGCGCAGCGTGCCTGGAAGGGTCGCCGCCTCGTTGTAGCAGGGGAGCTGAATGATGACTTTCGTCATGTCGGTTCCAGGGTACAGACGATGACGTCGCCTCCGCCCACCGTGCCGGGAAAAACGGCGCGTTGATGACACTCGTGCTCAACGATGGCAGCGACTTCCGGTGAGTCGTGTGTCAGGTAGCGCGGGAAAGTGTAGATGAGCCACGACCGTCCTCCGGTGCGCAGCGCCTCCACGTCCGCTGCGGTACGCAACATGGGAACGGACACCCCCATGATGACCGCATACGGATCGAAGGGGACACCCGTGAAGCCAACGCGCTCCGTGGGTCCTCGATTGGCCTCCACGAAACGCAGCGCGCCCTCGAAGTCCTGCTTCGGGTATCGGTAGTTGAGCGTCAGTGACGCCGCCGACGCCAGAACCAGCATCAGCGCGCCCCCGCTGGCGAGTCGCGGTCCGAGCACGGCGCTCCCGTTCACCCTGGCGGCGATCCACTCGGCCGCTGCGTAGCAGCCCCGCAACGCGACGATCACGACGATCCCCGACATGAAGAAGAAAAACCGCGGGTACATGGTGCCCCGACTGACCAGCGCGCCCGCCAGCATGGTGATGCCCGGCAAGGTATACGCCATGGCAGCGTTGCGGTCCCGCCGCCAGATGGAGCCCAGCCCGAGCAGCCCCACCGCAGCGCCGGCGATCAGAATGAAGCCGCCGAGGAGTGCCGTGCCGGCACTCACCCCGAGCAGGAGGACGCGAACGGCCTCACGCAGCGCCCAGGTCGGCGTCGACGTCCCCTCGAGATTCGACGGGTTGTTCAGGAAGAAATCCAGAACCTGCCCAAGAACGGGTGCGTAGAGCGCCAATGTGAACACGGCGGCGAGCGTGAAGCCAAGCAATGGCCCTCGCCATCCGGGCGAGCTGCCGTGCCGGACCGGCCACAACACGGCGATGGCTGCGGTGACTGCATGACCCACGGCGACGAACACCATCGTGAGGTGCGTGTAGGCCCCCAGCGAAGCAAGAATCGCGTACAGCACGAACAGGCCGATCGCAGGGGTCTCGAGCGCCTTCAGCAGCACCAGGGTGGACGCCAGGGCGAGCAGAGCCATCAGCGTGTAGCCGCGGGCATTCTGCGAAAACCAGACGTGGTGGAACGAAACGGCCAGCAGCAGGCCGGCCAGCAGGGCCTCGGTGCGCCCGGCCAGGCGCGCGGAAAGCGCATACACCAGCGGAACGGAGGCGGCGCCAGCCACTGCGGCGGGTAAACGCACGGTCCACGGCGACTCACCCAGCAGCGCCACCGAGATGCGACCGACCACGGCGTACAGCGGATGGTGATGGTCCCCGGGGAACTGCGTCAGGACCTCACGCAGCGGACCACGAAAGGAATCGCGGAGCGCCAGGATTTCGTCGATCCAGTACCCCGATCCGAGGTGAAACAAACGCGCTACGACGGCGACGGCGCACACGGCCGCCAGTAGCCACAGCGTGCGGAAACGCGGTTCGCCGGCCGTCGCCTTCCCCGCCGGGGGGACGGCGGTCACGCTAGTCTTCCACCACGTGCGTGGCGAACACCTTCCGGTATTCGCTCCACTTGTCGCGGTCGAACCCGCCATTCGTCAGGCAGTCCACGGCCGCGTACGCCATGTAGAGCGCATGGTGCGTGTTGTCGTGGGCAAAGAGGCCCTGCCGGCCGTATACGAGGAGATTCGGCTGGCTGGACGCCCAGTCATCCAACTGGGCGAGCGGATGCTCGTAGCCGTTCAGGTAAATGGGGTACGCCCGCCGAAGCCGCCTTACGAGCACGCCAATGGGCTGGCGGGGCAGGGGAATGCCGGCCGTGGCGAGGTCGGCCGTCATTCGTGCTGCCAGCGCCGCGTCGTCGGCGCGCCAGCTCTCGTCGTCGACCGCGCAGGGGTATTCTCCGCACAGGACGGTCGTGCCGTGTGGCTCTTCGAGCCCGAAGTAGTTCTTGGGTTCCGATACCCGCGTCACGCGGACGTTCGATTCCGGAAAGTAGTGGGCGTCGGTCGAGGTGAATCGATCCACGTCCAGCTGCAGGTACACCAGCACCATGGCGCGGAAGTCGATGCGCTTCACCGCCTCCATCACCGCTGGATCGGGCGCCGGCTCAGCCATCCGCGCCAGCAGCGTGGTCGGGATCGTGGACCAGATGTGGTCGGCCTGGAACTGGCGGCGTTCCGTCTCCCGCTCGGCCGTCACCGTCCACCGCCGTTCGCCGACGGCCAGACGCGAGATGCCGGTGACGCTCCAACCGGTCAGGATGTCAGCGCCCGCGGTCCGGGCCGCGTTCGCGTATGCTTCGCTGATCTGACCGTAGCCGCGGCGCATGTAGTAGAACCGCCCTCCGCCAGGAGGCTTCACCAGCCGCTTGAGGAGTTTGGCGAACGATCCGGCCGAGACCCGTTTGCGCGCCTGGATGCCGGAGAGGGTTTCCGGCTCCTGCCCCCACAACTTCCGCGCGTACGGGAAGTAGAAATGATGGCACATGGTCGGACCGAGGTTCGCCAGCAACACCGACGCGAACGTTGTGCCTTCCTTCCGCGGAATGAGTTTCCGGATGGTCATGTCGCGCAGCATGCCGAGGGCGAATCCCCGGTCCAGCCGGCGGAGCAGGTCCATTGCGCGGATGGGAAAGTGCAGCCACTGCCCCCGGAGCCGAATGCGACCGTGGCGCTCGCGATTGCGCAGGTCCTCACCCAGCAGCGCCTGAATGTCCGCCAGGATCTGCGGATCGCACGCGTGGTGGAGCCGGTGGCTTCCGTAGTCGAGCCACTGGTCGCCCCACTGGAAGCTGCCCGCGGTGCCACCCAGCACGGCGCTGCGCTCCAGCAGCGTGACAGTGGCCTTGCCGCTCCGGCGAAGCTGATAGGCCGCGCCGCAGCCGGCAGGACCCCCGCCAAGCACGACGACGTGCGGACGCTCACTCATGGAATCGGTCTCAGCGCGAGAGGTAGAGGACGCCCGCACAGTAGAGCGCCCACAGTCCAACAGCCGCCAGCAACGGCCGATCCGTCAGCAGGGTCCCGGTGGGATCGCCGCCCTGATTCCGATGCACCAGGTAGAGGTAACGCAGCACACCATACAGCACGAACGCGCTGCTGTATGAGAGCGACTCGCCGCCGACGAGCCGCGCGGTGTCCGACTCCAGCGTGTACATGATGTACGCCACCACCGTCACGGACAGGAGCACGACCGACAGTTGATCGAGGAACGGAGTCGTGTAATCCGCCAGCACCGACCGATGCGTCGCCGACCCGCTACCCAGCAGCAGGAGTTCGTGCCGGCGTTTGGCGAAGCCGAGGTAGAGTGCCAGTAGCCCGCCGCACAGGAGTAGCCAGATCGACGGTCGCACGCTGATGGCCACCGAGCCCGCCAGCAGGCGCAGCACGAAGAACGACGCAATGGCAAAGACGTCCACGATGACGATGCGCTTCAGCCACGTGCCGTAGAGCATGTTCAGCACGAAGTATGCTCCGAGCACGACCGCCACACCGCGACCAGCAGTGGCACCCGCGGCAAGGCCGCCGAGGCTGAGGACGCTCGCCACGGCAATGGCTCGCGGCGGTTCGATCAGGCCCGCTGCCACGGGTCGATTGCGCTTGCGCGGGTGGAGTCGGTCCGCTTCCCGGTCCACCACGTCGTTCATGAGGTAGACCGCGCTCGCGACGGCACAGAAGGCGCTAAAGGCCACCAGCGCTCGCCACTGCCAGGCCCATTCGAGGGCGCGACCCGAGAAGAGCAGGGGAGAGAGTACGAATCCGTTCTTGAGCCACTGTTCCGGCCGCAACGCGCGAACCCACGTTCGCAGGGAGGGGCTTCGCGACGGGGACGCGTCCACCTGTTCAGCGGACGGGATCGTCACGGGATTGTGGCGGTTTTCGTTCACCAAGAGCTCGTCCCGGGCCAGATTCACTACTGTTTGGATGATCGCGCCATGAAGACGACCGTGTTGGTCGCAGGCAGCAATTTGCGTGAAAGGAATCTCACTGGGGAGCCAGAAGACTGCCCTTTTCTGCCCCTCGCGGCGGGCATCTCAGTTGCGTAATGTCGACAAGCACAGCGAATCTGTTGCCGTAGTGCCACAAGTCTTCAGGGTCGCTGTGGCGAGTCCACTCCAATGTCGGCGATTTCGCCCCACCAACGTGTTGAACAGCAACGTCTTGGAGGACTTTAACCTGAGTCCGCTACAGTGCCGCGACAACGGCAACACCTTTGCAGCGTCATCCGGACAAGCGAACCGCCCCGTCGGATCCGGGCGGCCGTGCGAAATCGACAGTGACCAGGGGCATGATGCTGACCAGGCAGTCAGAACTACAGCGACCGATGTTAAAGCGAGCGCGGAACACGGCGTCGCTCTCCATCGTTGTGGTTTCTGCCGGGTCGTCAGAGTCGCGGTATCGCGCGGTCAGGGTCTTGATGGATACCTCCGCCAACCTGGCGGCGCAGGTAATCGTGGTGTCGCGGTCAGAACCCGACCAGGCGCTCAACTCCCTTCTGAGTCGGGGCGTGGCCCAGTTCGTCGGTGCGCCGGCCGGTTGCACTCGCGCGGAGATGTGCGACCTGGGGATGAGTCAGGTCACCGGCACGATCGTGGCCGTTCGCGACGAAGCCGACATCGGCGACGCCGGCTGGCTACGGGTTTTTCAGCGGGTCGTCCCCAGTGTGACCACCGAGTCCGTTCTCCACGACCGGGCCATCGCCGTTGGCGGCGAAACCGTCATTCTGGACACGATGATGGCGGGCCACGGTCATCTGGGCGACGTAGCGCCGATCCTGCATCCCAGGGGCGACATAGTCCGGTCACCAGTTGCGTCGGTCGAAATGGCCGCCATCATGTGAGTCATCCGCCCCGGAGTCCCGGGGGGGACGTGTTTGGCTGGCTGGACCTGCACGCGGACGACATCGGATCGTTGCTGGGTGAAGCGACGGGTCGTCGTCGGGATGACTGCAATGGGGCGCGATCGGCATTTTCCGCGGCGGCGCACCTTACCTCAGAAAGGGGCGGCTGACCAAATCGTGAGCGCGGATAACGTGGCGCCGCCGCGCGCCGTGGAGCCATTGAAGCGGGGAGACCACGTGGTCGTCATCGGCGCGGGACCGGCCGGACTGACGGCCGCGTACGTGCTCGCGCGTGATGGCGTCGAGGTCACCGTGCTCGAAGCCGACGACACGGTCGGCGGGATTTCACGAACCGCACAGTACCACGGTTACCGCTTCGACATCGGCGGTCACCGCTTCTTCACCAAGATCACGCCCGTCGAGGAACTCTGGCATGAGATCCTGGGCCCGGAGTTCATTCAGGTCCCGCGGCTCTCGCGGATTCACTACGGGGGCAAGTACTTCGATTACCCCCTGAAGGCCAAGAACGCCCTCTTCGGGCTGGGCCTGTGGAACAGCTTCCTCTGCATCGCGAGCTACGCGCGCTGGCACTTCTGGCCGTACCCGGTCGAGGAAAACCTCGAACAGTGGGTGACAAACCGGTTCGGCAAGCGACTGTTCGAGATCTTCTTCAAGACCTACACCGAAAAGGTCTGGGGCATTCCCTGCACGGAAATCCGCGCGGAATGGGCGGCGCAGCGCATCCAGGGTCTGTCACTGGCCAGGGCCATCCTCAACGCGGCGCAGTTGCAGAAGCGATCGGACTCGATCAAGACGCTCATCAATGAATTCCAGTACCCGCGTCTCGGGCCGGGCCAGATGTGGGAAACCGCGACGGCGAAGGTCCGCGGGTTCGGCGGGCAGGTATTGCTGCAGCATGAGGTGGCCGGCATTGAACACGCGAACGGGCGCATCGTCGCAGTGAAAGCGCGCACGCCGTCTGGAGACGTCCGCATCGCCGCGGACCACTTCATCTCCACGATGCCGTTGCGGAACCTTGCCAGAGCGCTCGAGCCGGCGCCGCCCGAGCCGATCCGCCTGGCGGGCGAAGGGCTCAACTATCGCGACTTCCTCACGGTTGCGCTGATGCTTCAGACCGACAACCTGTTCCCGGACAACTGGATCTACATCCACACACCGGGCGTCCAGGTGGGGCGCATTCAGAACTTCAACAACTGGAGCCGTGCGATGGTCCCGGAACCGGGCGTAACTTGTCTGGGCCTGGAGTACTTCTGCTTCGAGGGCGACGGGCTCTGGACCAGTCCCGACGCGGACCTCATTGCGCTGGCCACGCGGGAGCTGGGCGAACTCGGGCTGGTGACCTCGGCAAAGGTGATCGACGGCTGCGTGGTGAGAATGCCGAAAGCCTATCCGGTCTACGACTCAGCGTACGCCGCGCACCTGCAGCGACTGCGCACGTTCATCGACCCGCTCGCCAACCTGCACACTGTCGGCCGCAACGGGATGCACAAGTACAACAACCAGGACCACTCCATGCTCACCGCCATGATGGCCATTGCCAACATGCGCGGTGCCACGCATGACGTATGGGCGGTGAATACCGACTTCGAGTACCACGAGGAACAGCGACTCGAGCCCGCCAGCCGCTCGACGCCGCGCGAAGTCGCGAAAGCCGTGACCTGAGCGGGCGGCCCGGACGTAATGACACCGGAACCCGGCGACAGCTCCACCGTGACAACCTCTCCTGATCGATGAACTCGCCTCTCGACCGCGGCGTGGGTCCGCTCAAGTTCGCCCTGCCTGCCTGCGGCGACATCGGGAGCCTGCGGGCCGCGGCGATCGCCCGCCCGCCGCGCATGGCCCTGACGGGCGCGTGTGACATAGACCCGTCAGAAGTCGAGTCGGTGCCGGGGAAGCCCCCCGGCACGGCGGCCATGGCCGACTGGCGGCAAGCGGTCACGTGCCGGACGTGGACGCCCTGATCGTGTCGACGCCTCCCCGGCTGCACCGTCGCCGAATGACGAGTCGAGGCGCAACGGTCCGGCGTCCGGCGACTGCGACCGACCGGTGAGGATCGGCGTCGACGCCACGTGCTGGCCGAACCGGCGCGGCTACGGTCGCTTCGCGCGCGAGATCGTGCGGGCCATGGCCCACCAGGGAACCGCTGACGAGTTCCTCTGCTTCGGGGACGCGGCGTCGCTCTCCGCCTGGACGGCCAACCTGTCGAACGTCCGGCTCATCGAGGTGCCGATGGATGAGTCCCCCGCGCTGGCCGCCTCGAGCACGTCCAACCGATCGCTGCGTGACATGCTCCGCCTGGCGAGAGCTGTCCGCGGGGAACGACCCGATGCGTTCTTCTCGCCGTCGGTCTATACGTACTTTCCGCTGCCACCGGGGCTCCCGGCAGTCGTGACGGTGCACGACACCATTCCGGAGCGGTTTCCACAGATGACGTTGCCCTCGCGGGCTGCACGCCTCTTCTGGGCAGCCAAGGTCCGGCTGGCCCTCTGGCAGTGCGACCTGGTGCTGACCGTGTCCGACCACGCTGCCCGGTCAATCATCGAGATCCTGGGAGTGGCGCCGGACCGCATTCGCGTGACGACCGAGGCGCCTGCCGAGGCCTACCGTCCCACCGACGCGTCCGATCAGGCGGCGGCAGCCGCGCGTACGGGCATTCCCGGTGGCGCTCCCTGGTTCGCATACGTCGGTGGATTCAACCCGCACAAGCGAGTGGATTCGATTCTCCGGGCGCATGCCGCGATCGCCTGCGACACGACGCCGGTTCCCCATCTGGTGCTCGTGGGCGCCCGCACCGATGCTTTCCTCGGCGACGCTGCGCGCCTCGAGGAAATCGTGCGTTCGGCGGGGACGGCTGATCTGGTGCACTGGACGGGTTTTGTTCCGGATTCCGAGTTGGCGCCCCTTCTGGGCGGCGCGACGGCGCTGCTGCTTCCGTCCGAGGTCGAGGGATTCGGTCTGCCCGCCGTGGAAGCCGCGGCGTGTGGCACGCCCGTGGTGGCGACGACGGAGAGTCCACTCCCCGACCTGCTGAAGGGCGGGGGCATCTTCGTCGCTCCCGGGGACGAGGCCGCGCTGCGTGCCGCGATGCGGGCGTTGCTCGATCCGGCACGCCGCGCCGCACTGGGCCGCGTGGCCCGGGAGCGGGCATCGGCCATGTCCTGGGATCGCGCCGCCGACGTGGCCCTGGCGGCGATTCACGAACTGGCCTGAGACAGTCCCGCTGGCACTGGCCGTTCGCTGCGCGTGCCAGGAGGGCTTCGTGGCGACGTGGCGTGCTACCCGAAGCCGGCTGCTGCGGCGACCGCCATGGTCACCGCCCTCCGGCTGGTGGTCGACAACCCGTTGTTCGCGCTCGTTTCGGTTGGAGCGTTGGCGTACTCGACCACGCAGTGGCAGACCGGCGCGCTGGCACTGGCGCTGGAGAGCGGCTGCTGGCCGCGCCTGAAGGTCTGAGAGCGGTCCCGATGCGCGCCTTACTTGATCGCGAGGAAGCCTTCGAAACACACCCACTTCATGACGGTCATCACGTCCGTGAAGCCGGCGCGACGCAGGAGCCCGAGGTTTCCCTCTGTAGAGAAGGGCTCCAGTACGCCCTTGAGTCCGGCCGTCTTGTTCAGAATCTCGTCGGCACTGAACCCGTTGCGCGCCTTGAAGTCGTTGTAGAGCGCGACCGACATGTCCTGGAACCGCGCATCCGGACCACGCACCTTCTCGAAGAGCAGAAGCGCGCCGCCCCAATGCAGGCGTTCATAGATCCGGCTGATCAGGTCCTGCCGATGGCGCGGCTGCACGAACTGCACGCAGTAGTACGACACGAACAGGTCTGCCTTTTCGAAATCGACGGTCAACACGTCGTTGAGAACGATTTCGACGCCGGATAGACCGGCGCAGTAGGCCCGCGCCCTCTCGACCATGGGTTCCACAGCGTCGATACCGACGAACCGCGCTCCCGGCTTGTGCGCATGATGCTCCGCGAGCTTCCGCAGGAGCTGCCCCGTGGAGGAGCCTAGCTCGTAGCAGACGCTGTCGTCCCGGACGAAGTAGTCGCTGATGGAGCAGACCAGGTCGTGCCCCGTGTCGTAGAGCGGCACCGACTGCCGCACATGATCCACGAATGTCTCGGCGACGTTGCCTTCAAAGGACCAGCTCGCCCGTGTAGTCTCTATCTCGTGGCCGACCTTCATGTCGCCTCCGGGAACTCCTTTCGGCTGCTGAGCCTGGACTCAGCCAGCCCGCCTGAGTCGTGAGTGCTGGTCGACCTGCTTCCTGGTCCTGGAGCTGGTGCTGACCCCAACCCCGGCGCCAGCACGCGTCACTCAGTTCCAGCACCCAGTACTGAGCACTCGGCGCTCTGGCCTGAGTGGTGAGTGGATGCGTCACTCTCCTTCCCCTCCCCATCCATCACGCGCTCCGAGTTTCAGGATGGACACCAGACTAGCTTCCATGCGGAGTGGACGCCAGCCATGCCCGTCACCTGCACATCCCTGAATGAGCGACCTGGTTACGCTGCCGATGGTGCGATGGTCCGGTGTCGAAGGCCGGCCGCTGGTGATTGCCGGTCCATGCAGCGCGGAGAGCGAGGCGCAGGTGGTCGAGACGGCGCGTCGGTTGCAGGGCGCGCGCGTCGACTACCTCAGGGCCGGCATCTGGAAGGCCCGTACCCGCCCGGCGACGTTCGAGGGTATGGGCGACGCAGCACTACCGTGGCTGCAGCGCGCGGGACGTGAGTACGGCATGCGTACGGCCACCGAGGTCGCCACGGCCGCGCACGTAGCGGCCGCGCTCCGCCACGGCATCGATCTGCTCTGGATCGGCGCCCGGACGACCGTCAACCCGTTCTCGGTCCAGGAAATCGCCGAAGCGCTTCGCGGGGTGACCGTACCGGTTCTCGTCAAGAATCCCACCAGTCCCGACCTCGGCCTGTGGATCGGCGCCATGGAGCGGATCAACCGGGCCGGCGTTCGCGCGCTGGGCGTGATCCATCGCGGATTCTCCGTCGCCGCGAACCACCGGTATCGCAACGCGCCAATGTGGGAGCTGGCGATCGAATTCCGGCGCCTCCACCCCGGGATTCCCATCGTCACCGACCCCAGTCACATCACCGGACGCCGGGACCTGGTGCCGGACATCGCCCAACGGGCGATGGACCTGGGACTCGATGGCCTGATGATCGAGGTGCACCCGAACCCGGACCAGGCCTGGAGTGACGCCGCGCAGCAGATCACGCCCGAGCGCCTGAGCGAGATCATCGCCCAGCTGAAGGTCCGGCGAGCAGACTCGCCCGACGCGGACTTCCAGCAGTCGCTGCAGCTGCTGCGCGATCGCATCGACCACATCGATCATGACCTGATCGATCTCCTGGCCAGGCGCATGCGGGTCGTCGAAGAGATCGCGGGTTTCAAGCGGGACAACAACGTTGCCACGTTGCAGGTCTCGCGCTGGACCGCGCTCCGCGAAGATCGTGTCGAGCGCGCGGCGGAGATGGGGCTGGTGGCCGACTATGCCCGGGCGCTGTACGAGGTCATCCACCGGGAGTCGCTGCGGCGGCAGAGCGAAATAATGAACGCGGAGCCCGCGCACGAGCCGGTGGAGTCCAAGGCCTGATGTGGAGTCGAGGGTCGGAAGGAGCCACCGGGTGATGACTTCCAAGGGCCACGCCGCGCGCCGGGGGCTGCGGTTCTGCATGCTCACGACGTTCTATCCGCCGCACTCGTTCGGCGGTGACGCGATCGGCATTCAGCGCCTGTCTCGTGCGCTGGTGCGTCGCGGGCACCACGTGACGGTGGTGTACGACGTCGACGCCTACAACGTGCTGCACCGCGGCGCTGCGCCGCCGGCCACGCCGCTCGACGACCAGGGTGTAGTGATCGTCCCGTTGCGGAGTGGCCTGGGTGGGTTGTCGCCGCTGCTGACGCAGCAACTGGGCCGCCCGGTGGTAAACGGCCGGCGCATAGCCGCGCTGCTGCGCGACGGCGGCTTCGACGTGGTGAACTATCACAACGTCTCCCTGGTCGGCGGGCCGGGCCTGTTCCGGTATGGCGGAGACGCCGTGACGCTATACATGGCACACGAGCACTGGCTCATCTGCCCCATGCACGTGCTCTGGAAGAACGGACGCGAACGCTGCGAAAAGCCCCAGTGCATCAGCTGCACGCTGCATTACTGGCGCCCTCCCCAGCTCTGGCGGGAATCCGGCCTGCTCGACCGCGAGATGCAACACGTGGACGCATTCATCGCGATGAGCGAGTTCAGCCGGTCGATGCACCGGTCCCGTGGCTTTCAGCCGGACATGGAGGTGCTGCCGTACTTCCTGCCGGACCCCGATTCGCCGACTTCCCCCGCCCCCCGGCCCCAGGGCCCCAGCCCTCACGAGCGTCCCTACTTCTTCTTTGCGGGCCGCCTGGAGCGGATCAAGGGCCTCCAGGACGTCCTGCCGGCTTTCCGGGCGTACCAGGACGCGGACCTGCTGGTAGCCGGGGATGGCGAGTACTCGGCGGCACTGCGCTCCCAGGCGGCGGGGATGTCCAATGTGCGCTTTCTGGGCCGCGTGAGCCCCGACGACCTGGCCTGGTTCTACGGGCACGCCATCGCGACGATCGTCCCCTCCCTGTGCTATGAGACGTTTGGAATCGTCTTAATCGAGGCGTTCCGTCAGGGGACGCCGGTCATTGCCCGCCGGCTCGGCCCCTTCCCGGAAATCGTCCAGTCGTCAGGCGGCGGGGAGCTGTTCGACACCCCTGAGGAACTCATGACTGCCCTTCATCGGCTCCAGCACGAACCCGGATCCCGCAGGCGGATGTCCGAGTCTGGCTATCGCGCCTATGTACAGCGCTGGAGCGAGTCCGCCGTGCTGCCGCAGTACCTCGAGATCGTGCGGCGCGCCGCACGGCGCCGGGGCCACACCCGCCTGCTCGACCGACTCGACGCGTCCGACTGAACCGTCACCCCATGAACGTCTTCATCACCGGAGGATGTGGCTTCATCGGCTCCCATCTCGCCGAGCGGCTCCTGGCGCGGGGCGACAGGGTGCTCGTGCTCGACGACTTGTCGACCGGCAGCATGGACAACGTGTCGCACCTGGTCGGGAAGCCCGGTTTCGAATACCGGATCGGATCGGCTCTGGATCGTCCCCTCGTGAGCGAGCTGGTCGACCGAGCCGACGTCACCGTGCATCTCGCGGCTGCCGTCGGTGTGAAGCTGATCGTCGAACGTCCCGTCCACACCATCGAGACCAACGTAGGCGCGACCGAAACCGTCCTCGCGGCCGCGGCCAAGAAGCACAAGCTGGTGGTGGTGGCATCGACCTCCGAGGTCTACGGCAAGTCCACGCTCGTGCCCTTTCGTGAGGACCACGACCTCCAGCTTGGCCCCACTTCGCACTCTCGCTGGGCGTACGCCTGCTCCAAGGCACTGGACGAGTGGCTCTCCCTGGCGTACTCGCGTGAACGGGGAGTGCCGGTGATCATCGTCCGGTTCTTCAACACGGTCGGACCACGGCAGACCGGGCGTTACGGCATGGTGCTGCCCAACTTCGCACGACAGGCGCTGCGGGGGGAGCCGATCACCGTCTATGGCTCCGGTGAGCAGTCGCGCTGCTTCGGCCACGTGCGGGATTCCGTGGAGGCGGTGTTGCGTCTCATCGAAACGCCGGCCGCCCTCAACGAAGTGTTCAACGTCGGCTCGACCGAGGAAACGACCATCGGCCGGTTGGCCGAACGGGTCCGGGACGTCGCCGCGAGCGCGTCCAGGATCGACTTCATACCGTACTCCGAGGCGTATGCCGCGGGATTCGAGGATATGCTCCGACGCGTGCCGGACGTGTCCAAACTCGAACGGGTGACGGGATTCCGGCCGCGCACCTCGCTCTCGGAGATCATCGCGGACGTCGTGGCGGATCAGCGTGTCCGGACCGTATCCCATGCCGAGGGACGGTCGGCCGTCCCGACGCCACACTCCTCATGAGGGGTATCCTCACCTATCACTCGATTGATGCGTCGGGCTCGCCCATCTCCCTGACGATGGAGTCTTTCCGGTCGCACATCCGGTTCCTGGTGGCGCGTTCCGTCAAGGTGGTCTCCTTGTCGGAGCTGATGCCGGGCGACAATGCCGAGGACGCACTGGCCCTGACGTTCGACGACGGGTTTGCCAACTTCGCGACGACGGCACTTCCCTTGCTGCGAGAGCATGCACTACCGGCCACGGTTTTCATCGTATCGGATCGGGTCGGCATGACCAACGAGTGGGACGGAACGGCGGCGCGTGGCATTCCATCGCTGGAGCTCATGACCTGGGCACAAATCAACGTGGCCGCGGCGGCTGGCGTCGAAATCGGGGCGCACACCCGCCATCATCCGGATCTGACGAAAGTGCCCGACGGGGAACTGGAGGACGAGATCGCCGGATGTGCCGACCGGATCCGTGCGGAGACCGGCGTTCGGCCGGGCAGTTTTGCGTACCCCTACGGCGCCGTGAACGACCGCGTTGCGCGGGCGGCTCGGGCGCGATTCGAGAGGAGTTGCACCACGGACTTCAGGCCGCTCGAGGCGGACGATGATCGTGCACTGTGGCCGCGGCTCGATGGGTGGTATTTCCGGGAGCCGGGTCAGTTGGAGCAATGGGGTACTCCCTCGTTCCGCCGCCGGGTGTGGTTGCGCGCCCAGGGCCGACGGGTCCGCCGCCTGATAACGGCCGGACCATGAGCGACAGCCCTCGCCTCTCGGTCATCGTTCCGGCGCATAACGCGGCCGGCGTGCTGCCGCGCTCGCTGGGTGGCTTGCGTGCCTCGGACCTGGCGCGCCACCAGTGGGAGCTGATTGTCGTGGACGACGGCAGTGTCGACGAAACCTCTCCGATCGCGGCGCGGTATGCTGACACCGTGGTCACCCTCCCCGGCCGTCCGCACGGCCCCGCCTACGCGCGCAATCGCGGATTCGAGGTGAGCCGTGGCGACATCATTGTGTTCATCGACTCCGATTGTGTGGTGCATTCCGACACCTTGGCGCTGTTTCTGAGTCTCATGGACCGTGAGCCAGCCGTGGGGGCGGTCTTTGGGTCGTACGACAGCCGACCGCCGGCTCCGGGCATCATGTCGCAGTACCGGAACCTCATTCATCACTGGGTGCATCACCAGAACGCGGGGAACGTGGAGACGTTCTGGGCCGGCGCCGGCGCCGTGCGCCGCGACGTGTTCGCCGAGGCGGGCATGTATGACGAGTGGCACTACGGTCGCCCCCAGATCGAGGACATCGAGCTCGGTGCCCGGATCCGGGGGCTGGGCCAGCGGATCGTGCTGCATCCCGAAATCCAGGTGACGCACCTGAAGCGGTGGACCCTGGGCGGCGTCATCCGGACCGACCTGCGGGATCGGGGAATACCCTGGGCGCGGCTCCTCATGCACCGTGGGGCGATGATGTCGACCGGATCACTCAACCTGCGGTGGACCGAGAAGTTCAACACCATCCTCATCTGGCTCGGCCTGCTCAGCCTCCTGGCGTGGCCCCTGGTGGGCGGTCGCATTCCGCTATGGATTGCCGCTGGATGCGTTGTTATCGTGCTGCTGTTGAACTATCCGCTGTGGCGGTTTTTCGCCGGGGTCCGCGGACCGTGGTTCGCGTTGACGGTGATGCCGGCCCACCTCATGTACTACCTGCTGAATGGCATCTCGTTTGGCGTTGGCCTGCTGCTGCTGACCGTGATCGGTCCGCCGAGCCCGGATCCGGTCACGTCGGCGTATGAGGAAGTTGGGGTGCAACGGTGGCCACCAATTCCGTCAAGGAACAGGCCGAGTTCATGGACCGCTGGAGATCGGTGACCCCTCGGCGTGGAGGCCGCGTGGCGTACCAACCGAACGGTGATCCTCAGATACCGGGCAGTACGATCCGGGTGACGCCGGAGGAGGAGCCGGTCATCCCGGCTGTGCTGTACGCTTTTGCGCCGCTTCACAAACGGGCGTTCGGCATCGCCGTCGGCACGGCGGGCGCGCTTTTCATGGCGTTTCTGACCATCGGGGGACTCGTCCTGCCGCGTGGGCCGGAGTTCCCCCTGCGACTGATCGAACAGTATTTCACCGGGTACAGCGTGAGCTGGCCGGGCGTGGTGGTTGGTGCAGCTTGGGGGTTCGTCGTGGCATTCGTTGGCGGCTGGTTCGCCGCCTTCTGCCGCAATCTCGCGCTCGCCATCAGTGCGTTCGCGATCAAGACCCGCGCCGAGTACGAGGCCACGCGCGAGTTCCTCGACCACATCTGATGAGGCTTCCGTGACCGGTCCGAGCCACCAAACCGTCCAGGCTTCCCTGATGCGCCTGAACGCGAGGGCATGGGGAATCGCCACCGGCCTCCTGCTGGGTGGCGGGTTGTTCATCGCCACGATCTTCCTGGTGATCCGCGGCGGGCCCATGGTGGGGCAGCACCTCGAGCTGATCTCGGTGTTCTTCCCGGGCTACCAGGTCACCTGGCTGGGCGCGTTCATCGGGTTCATCTACGCATTCGTGCTGGGTTACGCACTGGGTCGCGTCATCGGGTTTGTGTACAACCGCCTGGCGTTCCGTTAGGCGCGTTCGCGCGGGCGGGTGAGTGCGCCAGGACGCGCAGGCTGCTGACCCGTTACCCGTTACCGGTTACCATCCCCGGTGCTTCAGCAGAATGGCTGGCACCGTTCGCAACAGGATGCCCAGGTCGAGCAGGAGGCCCTGCTCGCGGATGTATCGCAGGTCCCAGCCGATCTTCGAGCGCACGTCGTCCAGCGACGTGTCGTAGTTCTGGTTGATCTGCGCCAACCCGGTGATGCCCGGTTTGACCCGGTGGCGAGCCTGGTACTCGGGGATGTCCTCCCTGAGACGCGATACGATGGACGGCCGCTCGGGACGCGGACCCACGATGTTCATGTCTCCCCGGACGACGTTCCAGAACTGCGGCAGTTCGTCCAGTCGGAGGATCCGCATGGCCTTCCCGAGCCGGGTGACGCGCGGATCGTTCACTTGCGCCCAGACCGCTCCCGATCCGCGTTCGGCATCCACCTGCATCGTCCGGTACTTGTAGATCGTGAAAACCTGACCGCCCAGGTCCTCGAAGCGCCGTTCCTGCAGCGCCAATGTGGACCGCCAGCGCCGGTCCTGGCCGACACGCGTCTGGGCATACAGAATCGGACCGCGCGACGTCAGCTTCACCGCGATGGCCAGCAGAATCAGAATCGGGAGGAGCACAAGGAGCGCGGCCGCAGCGACGCCGAAGTTGATGGCGCGGCTGATCCGCTCGTTCCGATCGCGTGGGATGACTTCGTCGATGTCCAGTACGCGCGGCGCGGACCGCGTTGCGGGCGCAGTCACCCCGTCGGCGCGCCTGACGCGACGCGTCGGCGTCAGGCGCGCGGGTCCGCTGGGCGGCGGATTCTGCATCTGCTCCGGTAGCACGGTGAATCGAACGGTGCGTGGATCAGGGTACGTTGCGCCGACCGCCGCCGAATCCCCAGCGGATGAGGAAGTAGAGCCCCGACAGCGTACTGACCACGGCCATCGGCGTCTGCCAGTTGAACGTGGAACTCGCCTTGTCGGGGATGAACACCTCGTCACCATCCCGCAGGGCCATGTCGCCCACTGTCTTCCCCTGCCGCACGGCGTCGGCAAAGGCCCTGTGGTCCATGACGACCTCGCCGGCCCGGCGCACCACCGTCTTGTCGAATGCCGCCTGCGCTCCACCGGTCCCCCCGGCCTCGGTGATCAGGTCGGTTATCGCCTTGTCCACCGGCACCGTGTAGAAATTCGGCGAGGGGATTGCTCCCTGCACCATGAGCCGAATCAGCGGCGTTGCCGTGACGACGAGCTGGGTCGCCGGCGGCAGCGGCTTGATGTAGCGGCTCAGCTCCTTCCGCAGGTGGGCCTCGAGTTCCGAATCCAGCACACCCTGCAGCGAAACGTCGTCCATTTCGGGGAGGGGAAGCCGGCGATCGATGCGGACGGTGAAGGTATCAGATCGCGCGGAGTCGCCATGCACCAGGAGGAGAATCCGGTCGCCGGGGAGGAAGTCCCCATTCGTCAGGCGCTGCCTGATCGCTGCAGCGTCCGCCTGCAGTTTCGCACGCGTCTTGTCGTCAGGCGCCTGAGCCGAAGCCGCCTCCGCCGCCTTCGCCGCCATCTCCAGCTCGGCTCGCGTCGCCTGGCGGCGTACCTCGCCGATGGGTGACTGGCCCGCCGCGGAACCTGCCCAAACTACGGCGCACAGCGAAATGGCCGACGCCGCCCGGACAATCGGCGGCGGGATGAACCGGGACATGGCAAGCTTCATTTCGGAACGATCCCTCGAACGGGTGTGGGTCGAGCGGTGAAGTTAACAGCCTCAAATGCTTTCGGCAGCGCGGTCGACACCCCACCGGGTTTGGAGCACCGTAACGGCAAGTGTTGTGCTACACGTGCAACAGCCGAGAGTGTAGGGTGGTCTGGTGCTAACAGCGGTGACGTGTGCAACAAGTCTCAAGAAGGACGACGCAGGCCACAGGTGCGTCGCACGAGCGAGTCGGTATCGTCGCGATGTCAGCGGGGACCCCAACCCCTTGCGGAACGCGGCCTGGGCGCGATCTTCGGGGGGCCGTCCGGACTCATGCATTGCCGATCGTGGTCCATCGTCCCAGAGTGTAGTAGCAGCGCAACAGGTGCGGCACCGGGGGTAGAGTCCACGCGGCATTTAGCACGGGGCCGAAAATTGCGTCCCGTGCTTCGGCGGCCACCTGACCGGGCGGACGACCCGCAGGGTCGAGCGACCACGACGCAGTCGACAATGTGCTCAGAATGAGCGAGACAGCCACCGGCAGAGCGGTTCGCGGTTCAGTCGACGCTGCACGCGACGCGTCGCCGCCGCTGGTCCTTCTGGCCAGCGATCAGGAATGGTCGACCCGGTCCCTCGAAAGCGTCCTCGGGCCCCACGGCTTCGCCACGGTTCGATCCTACAACGGTCGTCAGGCGCTCGATCTGATCCGGCGGACGCATCCCGACGTGGTCATCGTTGACGCGGGGCTGCCGGACATGTCAGGCGTCGATCTCTGCCTGCGGTTGCGGGATGATCCGGACTTTCCCTCCAGCACCCCGGTGGTCATGACAACGGCCGGACCGGCGTCACGCGCGCAGCGGCTGGAGGCCCTTCGGGCCGGAGTATGGGAGTACCTGAGCCTGCCGGTGGATGCCGAGGCGCTGCTGCTCAAACTGTCGGCGTTCGTCCGCGCCAAGCGAGAGATCGACCGGTCTCGAGAGGAGAGCCTGCTCGACGACTCCACGGGCCTGTACAACGTCCGCGGGATCGCGCGGCGGGCTCGCGAAATCGGAGCGGAGGCCGCGCGACGCCACGCGCCGCTGGCCTGCGTTGCGGTGACCGGGGTCGGCACGAACGACGGCGATGTGAACGACGAGGAGCTGGACCCGCGACTGGCGGTGGAGCTTGCCGATGTCTTCCGGCGGACCGCCCGCTCGTCCGACGCTGTCGGCCGCCTGGGACGGTCGGAGTTTGCGATCGTCGCACCGGCCACCGGTGAGGCGGGAGCCGTTCGGCTCGCAGAGCGTCTTCGCGAGAACGTACAGGCGACCACGTTCGGAGGCACGCAGACACCGGTGCGGCTGGAACTCCAGGCCGGATACTGCGCCTACGGAGACTTCGCCACAGCTCCGGTGGATGCCGTGGAGATGATGCTCCGCGCGTCCACGGCACTCCGGCACACCCGGACCTCGCCGTCCACCACCATCGGCGGATACGCAGACGTCCCCGGTCCGTCGGTGCAGTGATCGCAGGCTCGCAGGTGGTACGTCGGGGGACGGACGCCGCAGCGTGACCGCTTCAGCCAGGCGTCTGGGACCGAAGTCGGGCCACTCGACGCTGATCGCCACCGAGCCACCACCGCCGCCGCCCAAGACCGGCGAATCGGCGTTACGACTTCGGACTGCTCCCGATCAGTGCGTTGTCATCCGTCACGGCGTTGTCCAGGGCGCCGTAGCCTTCCAGGTAGTAGTAGTACCTGAACTGGGGACTGTGACCCATGTCATTCAGGACGGTGCCGAGGATGCGAACGGGCATGCGGTCCAGGACCTCGAGCTTGGCCTGTGCCAGCTTGCGGTCGGTCTCACCGTTGCGCAGCACGATGAGAATGGCCCCCGTCGCCACACCTAACGCGAAAGGATCGATGCCCGCTCCCAGAGGCGCGGAGTCGCAGACGATGGCGTCGAACTGCTGGCGCAGTTCACGCACCAGGTTCACCATTACCTCGCCAGCGAGCAGTTCCGGGCCGTTCCGGCGGCGGCCGCCGCTGGGAACCAGGAAGAGGCCGGGGTGCGAGGTCGGCCGGAGTATTTCGCCCAGGATGGCGTCGCCGGCGAGGTAGTCCGTCAGGCCCGGTGTCTGCGCCGCCGGCGCGAAAACCGAGTGCAACGCGCCACGGCGGATGTCACCGTCGATCAGCACCGTCCGGTAGCCGCCGTCCGCCAGCGCCATCGCCAGGTTGGCCGACACGAACGATTTGCCGTCGCCCGGACCGGGACTGCTGACCGTGAGCACTACCGGCCCGAGCCCGTCGAACGCGCTCCGGACCGTGAGGGAGAGAGAGCGGAAAGACTCGACGAGCTGCGATGCTTCCTGCAGCCGCGCCGACGCGTTGCGCGGATTCCGGATTGTCGGTATCCCGCTCATGATGTCCAGGCCCAGGTCACGTGAGGCCTGCTCGGGATACCGGAAGCGGCGATCGGTGCGGTCGAGGAGGATCGCCGCGCCGATGGCGAGCCCCACACTGAACAGGACTGCCAGGAGCAGGATGCTGGCTTTGGTGTCGCTGGATGGCGTGCTGGGAGCTGTGGCAGTATCCAGGATCTGGACGTCGGCAATGGCGCTCAATTCGGCCAGCTTGGCCGTGGCGTAACGGGTCTGCAGGTCGACGTAGATCTTGTCGGCGATGACGACGTCCCGCTGGCGGCTCGCCTCCTCGATGGTGCGCTCCGGAATCTTCTTGAGTTCGGTGGCCTGGCCTTCGATGCTCTTCCTGAGTCCCTCTTCCTGGATCTGAAGCTGAGTCAGAGTTTGCTGCGCCAGAAGCGGGATGGTCTGCGTCTCCAGAACGCGGATTTCTTCCTTCAGCGTCGCCACCGGCTGGAACGCGTCGGTGAATCGCTGCTGCAGCTGGCGGAGCAGTGCCTGTTTGGTCTCGAGACTCTGGATCTCGCTCTGCAGCGGAGACGCCTGCACGGCCGGGGGAATCGCCTTGAGGCCTTCGATCGACAGGCGCCCGCCGTTGGCGACTGCCCCCGACACGATGGCCTGCAGCGCCTGACGATCGCGCTGGATGGACTTGTGCTGGACGTTCTCCGCGAAGAAACTGCTGAACACGGGGCTGAGCGACAACTGCGCTCCGGCTGCCACCACGGTGTTCTCGCTGGGCAGCGTGATCGTATTGACCTTGAACGTCTCCAGCGAGGACTCGGCGGATCGGAGGCGCTGCTCAGCGTCGATGATCTGCTCCTCGATCGTGGTGCGTGCGGCGGTCAGGTT
>DASWGU010000116.1:0-26456 GCA_036393555.1 Gemmatimonadaceae bacterium | reverse complement strand
AGCGGAGCGACTGGGCGCCGCCTCCATCGCGACGCTCGATCTCCGGCATTTCGCGTCCGTCGACATGCGCGGTTCGCCTCGGCTGCTGCCTCGCGACCGCTAGCTCAGCTAGAAGCCGGCCTGAGTCGTGAGTGCTGGATGCTCGACCTGCTTCCTGGTCCTGGAGCTGGTGCTGAGCCAAAACCCCAGCGCCAGCACGTGTCACCCAGTTCGAGCACCCGGTACTGAGCACTCAGCGATCTGGCCTGAATGGCGAGAAGATGCGTCGCTCTCTTCCCTCCCGCTCCTTCACGCGCTCCGAGTTTCAGGATGGACACTGCTGCCTCGTGGCTGGCCGGTGAACCGTAAGACACGAACCTCCCTGGAGTGTCGTACAGCACGCAGCCGAGCGCGTAGACGTCGCTCCGGGCCGTGACGTCGCGCTCGCCCATGGCCTGCTCGGGGCTCATGTGGTGCGGCGTGCCTACCGGCATCGGTCTCGGTCATGCGCGAGGCGCCGCCGGCGCTGCTCACAGCCAGCGCGATGCCGAAATCAGCGACGAGCGCCCGTCCATCGTGGAGCAGGATGTTCTCGGGCTTGATGTCCCGATGGATCACGCCATGCCCGTGCGCGTAATCGAGCGCTTCGGCGGCGTCGTGGGCGATGCGGACGGTGTCGTTCACCGGGGGCTGCTTCTCGCGATTGAGCCGGTCGCGGAGCGATTCACCCTCGACCAGGGGCATCACGTAGAAGATCACGCCTCCGACTTCACCCGAGTCGTGCAGCGGCAGGATGTGCGGATGCTGCACGTTCGCCGTGGTTCGGATCTCGTTCAGGAACCGCTCGGCGCCGACAATCGCGCTCAGCTTGGGGGCGCAGGACCTTCATGGCGACCCGGCGGTCGTGTTTCAGGTCGAGCGCGAGATAGACGGTCGCCATCGCACCGGCGCCGAGTTCGCGCTCGAGGCGGTACCGATCGACAGGAGGTCGCCGGGCCGGAGCATGACCGAGAATTGATCGAAATGCGCAGGCCCGGGCAACCGGTTCCATGCGCGGAATTGCTGCCTGGCGCGGTCCCAGGGTGAAGCACTTCGCCGGCACACCTGCATCCTCGGCGTATGTTCGCTTGTCACCCTCGCCGAGCCGAGCGTACGCTATGGGCATGCCCGCGCACCAGACCGAGTGGACCGCCGAAATGGCCCGTGCCCTCCCGGACGACGGGAAGCGCTACGAGGTCCTGGACGGCGAGTTGTTCGTGAGCCCCGCACCACGACTGGACCATCAGGCAGTCGTGCTGCATCTGGCGGTTCGGCTTGAGGCCTACGTGCGTACGCACAAACTCGGATGGCTTTTCGTGTCGCCCGCGGACATCGAGTTTTCGCCTCACACTCTGGTGCAGCCCGATCTCTTTGTGGTGCCGGATACTGGGAAAGGGCGGCCGCGTTCCTGGCACGAAATCCGACAGCTCCTGCTCGTCGTGGAAGTGCTGTCGCACTCCACGGCGCGCGTCGACCGCACGGAGAAGCGAACGACCTACCAGCGCGAACGGATTCCCGACTACTGGATCGTCGACGCCGACGGCCGAGTCGTGGAACGCTGGTGCGTTGCCGACGATCGCCCCGAAGTCCTCGCGGACTCACTCACATGGCGACCGCGAGCGGACGTTCCGGCGCTCGAAATCGACTTGGTCGAGTTCTTCGTTGCCGCCCTGGACTGAGAGTCCGCCTCAAACGCCATGACGCTGCCGGGAAGCAATACCGGTCGCGTTCGAATGCAACTCCCCGTCCAGCACCTCGGACCAGTTCCCATCGTCGGGGAGGGCACGCGCCATGTCGGCGGTCCACTCCGCCTGCTGCGCAGGCATGCCCATGGCGTACGCTCGGCTCGGCGTGAATGACAAGCGAACATACGTCGAGGATGGCACGAGTTCCTTGATGAGGCGCCATCGTCAGGACGCAGGTCCAATCACTGCAACGCGTCGCCGGGTCGACGGCTGCCCGGACGGGCCCGGATCCCACTGACACTCAGTCGATCGGACCGAACACCTCGGCAAGATCGATTCGCAGCGCTGCAACGCCCGCCTTCGGCTGCCACTCGAGCACGTCCGCGATCACCTCCGGGCGGTCGTCACCCGGTCGCCACCGCTCGACGATGCGCGTATCGGTATCGACGATCCAATACTCCGGGACACCGTGCTCCTGGTAGATGGGCCGCTTCTTGAGGCGATCTGCACGGGCAGTGGATGGCGATAGGGCTTCCACGGTCAGCAGCAGTGTTGTCACATCACGCCAACTGCGCGGTTCACCCTCACCCCTGGCGGGGACGACAAAGAGGTCCGGCTGCAGTAACCTACGCGCTGAAAACTCGATATCAGCAGGAGACAGGAGCGTCCAGCCGAGCCGGTGCTCTTCGACGTACCGATCGATCAGTCTCAAGAGTCGTACCAGTACTATCTGGTGTTTCCATCCTGGAGCAGGGGTCACGAACAATTCCCCGTCCAGGACCTCATAGCGCTTCCCATCCTCCGGAAGCGCGCGCGCCATTTCAGCGGTCCATTCGGCTTGATGCGCGGGCATGCCCATACCGTAGCCTCGGCTCGGCGTGATTGACAAGCGAACATACGCCGAGGATGTGCGACGCTCCGCCGGGAACGTCATCCCTGGAACGCAGGGAGGATCACCGCACCGCAGCTCTCGAGACCCACCCCCCGCCGCGCACAATCGTGGAACACGGAGTCAAACGCCTCATCGTTACTGGCGTTCCGCTTGCGCGTCTCCGGGTCTCCGCGTGAACCATTCAGTAGCGCGTATCATCCTCGACCGCAACACCGGGCCTGCGGTGCGTCGGTTGGCCTTCTCTGCCGGCTCACGAATTCCACACCGTCCGGAGCGGCCGGTAGGACCGAAGCCGATCGTCGGCCGTCACCAGCATCGCGTTCAGGCCAAGCGCCGTGGCGACGATGATGCGGTCCGCCGGATCACGGTGCGGGAACCCCTCGAGCTGTACCGCGCGAACGGCGATCCTGTTATCCACCGGCACGAACGAGAGCCATGGAACGCCCTCCAGGTGGGCGATCCAGACCGAGACCGGAATCGAAAGCTCCAGGCGTTTACGTTCCACCAGCATCGCGATTTCCCAGAGGCTGATCGAGGAGATCGCAACCGGGTCCTTGCGAGCGGCCGCTGCGTCGAGAAGCCGGCGCGCCTTCGGTGGAATCCGGTCTGGCGCCGACATCCACCAGACGAGAGCGTGCGTATCGAGGGCGATCACTTGTTGCTCTCCCAGTCGCTCTCTCCGACCGGACGCGTGGGCACGCGGTACTTGACGACTGTCTCGCGCAGCATGCGCACCGGGCCCTCCGGGTCGTCCCGGTAGGGCACGAGCCGGAGGACAGGCTTTCCGCGGTCAGTGATGGTGATGGGCTTCCCGCTTCGCTCGACCTGGCGAAAGTAGTCGAGGGCGTGGGCCTTGAACCGGGACTTGGAAACAGTGTTCGTCATATGACTGTGGTGTGATGACTATAGTCATATTACGTCGCGTGCGATCTCTGCGACAGAGGAGGTGCCGTACCGTGTCTCGACGGCACTCGAACGACCTGAACGGCCCCGGCTCAGCGCGCGTCGCGTTCGGCCCGCACAATCCGGGCTTTCCGCACCTCACCTCGTTTCAGGCTTGTCCCGAGCGTGAAGTCGGACGCGCTCCGGCATTCCAAACGCCCGACCCATTGGCATCAGTTCACGCGAAAGTAGACACGAGCGGTGACGAAGCCACCACGCGGTTCCAGCAACTCGACGAGCTTGTCAGCCACCTGACCGCTCTCGCGCGCAGCGGTCAACGCACGTGTGACATCGCCGATCGTCACGTCACCCAGTGCGGCGTGAAGCTCATCAGGCGTCGCATCACGGTCATGGAGCACCTGCAAGGCCCGATCGGCGATCTTCCCGATCCGGTGATTCTCGTACGCTTCCAGGCTCAGGCTGGCGCCAAAGGCGAGGCAGACCAGGCTCGCCGTGACACCGGCCGGCACACAATCGAGAATTCGAGGAAAGAACGCCCCCAGGAGCGTGACGATCGCGGCGCACAGGCCGGCGATGTCAATCACTAATGACCAATTCATGGCGTCCTCCGTCTCGATGCTGGCTGAGTACAGCGATCCGCGCTGATCAGCGTGGCTGGACCGTTGTCGCGCGGAAACTCGAGCAGGCCAAAAGGTCTCTGCAGGCCGTGCACGCTGACCTGAACGGTGTGCGCAGCGGCTCGCGGCAGGGCGACCATCACCACTCCATCCTCCGGAACGTCATAGGCCCCGATCAAGCCCGTCGGCGAATCTGGCGATGCGCCTCGCGGAAGAAGTCTCACCGCGATCCTGCGGGCGCTCCCCTCAACCAGCAGACGCAACCGCTCTCCCGATGCGAGGTTCAGCGGTGACGCCAGCTGCAGCCAGCACGCCCTCATAAAGCCATGCGAAGACGAGCGACGTTCCTGACCGCCGCGGTCCTGGCCTGCTCGTCCGGACCCGAAGCAGAAGATCCTCGAATCGGGGCCGGCTCACCCGATGCCGCGGCCTATGGGGATGAAGTGGTCCGGGGCTACGAGATCGCCCGGGCGGCGACCGAGCCGTTCCACACCCTGGACTCGGCGGTCGCGGCAGGATACTCCGCCGAGGTCGTGCACTGCTTTACCGACTCGCTCCACGCGCCATCGCACGGCGGCATGGGATACCAGGCGACCTGAGTCGTGAGTGCTGGATGCTCGACCTGCTTCCTGGTCCTGGAGCTGGGCTGAGCCAGAGCCCAGCGCCAGCACGTGTCACCTGCTTCCTGGTCCGGGAGCTGGGGCTGAGCCAAACCCCAGCGCCAGCACGTGTCACCCAGTTCGAGCACCCCAGTACTGAGCATTCCGCGATCTGAGTCACCTACGTAGAAACCACAATGGACGGGCACAGGAGCAGGTATGATGCATTCTCACCATGCCGCCACACGCCGTCCTCGGAACCGTCAATGCTCTGATCCCGTACCGGGCAGCCACCGCGACAGCCCTTGCGGTGATCCCGCCGGTTCGCTCGGACTGCTGAGATGCGGAGCGCGGTCCACTTCCTCCCCATCGTCACCACCATCTGCTCGCTGCTGTTCGCCATCGTGCTCCTCCGACGGTGGCGCCTGCGTGGCGGGACACATCACCTCTGGTGGGCCGCCGGGATGCTGTCCTATGGCGCGGGGACCCTCACAGAGTCCCTGACGACGATCCTGGGATGGCAGGAAGGCATCTTCAAGGTCTGGTATATCACCGGCGCCCTGCTCGGCGCCGCGCCGCTTGCCCAGGGATCCGCGTACCTGCATGTGCCGCGTCGCGTGGCGGACACGCTCGCCGTCCTGGTCGTGACCACGATCCTGATTGGCGGCGTCTGTGTGTGGCTCAGCCCGGTGGACCTCGATCAGGTCGAGACCTATCGGCTCTCGGGCCGCGTCTTCACCTGGCAGTGGGTCAGGCGCTTCAGCCCCTTCGTCAACCTTTACGCCGTCCTTTTCCTGGTGGGAGGGGCGGTGCGTTCGGCGGTGAAGTACGCGCGGCGTTCGGAAACCCGGCATCGATTCATTGGCAATGTCTTCATCGCCATCGGTGGGATCCTCCCGGGCATCGGCGGAACGGCAACGCGGTTTGGTCACGTCGAGGTCCTCTACGTGACCGAACTGATGGGCCTCGCCCTCCTGTGGATCGGCTTTCGATACAACGTCGCCGGCCGCGTGTTGTCGGCCCGCGACGATGCTTTTCCGGTTCCGGCCCGGGCGTCGTAGCGCGGCGAATCCCGTCGAAATCGACGATCCAGTACCCGGGAACCCACTCGGCCTGGCAGATCAGCCGCTTCGCTGTCCGTAGTCGGAAAGCGCTCGCGCCATCCCGGCGGTCCAGTCGATCTGCAGCGTGGACAAGCCCATTGCAGGGCAGGCCGTTCAGCTTGCCCCCGTCACACACGCGACACACTTTCGCAACGACCCCATCCAGCCACGCCATGTCGCTCCGAATCACCGCCATCGCACTGGTCCTCACGCTCCCGCTCACCGCCTTTGCTCAGACGAGCGAGCAGCTCGTCGGACTCAGGCTCCGCTCCATCGGGCCCGCCAACATGAGTGGGCGCATCGTGGACATAGACGTCAACGAGCGGAACCCGTACGTCATCTACGCCGCCTCATCGACCGGTGGCGTCTGGAAGAGCACCACCAACGGCGTCACCTGGCAGCCGGTCTTCGAGAACGAGGGCACGCATTCGGTCGGCGACATTGCCGTGCATCCGGTGGATACGGGCGTCGTGTGGGTCGGCACGGGTGAACGCGCCAGCCGGCAGAGTTCCTCCTGGGGCGACGGGGTCTACAAGTCCACCGACGGTGGACGAACCTGGCGGAACATGGGGCTGCGCGACTCGCACCACATCGGCCGGATTGCGCTGGACCCGGCCAACTCAGGCACGGTCTTCGTGGCCGCCATGGGGCACCTCTGGGGCCCTAACGACGAGCGCGGGCTCTACAAGTCCACCGACGGCGGTCTGACGTGGCGCCGCGTGCTGCAGGTGGACTCGATCACCGGCGTCGTGGACGTGGCCATCGACCCGAAGGACCCGCGCATCGTGTACGCCGCCAGCTATCAGCGGATGCGGAAGCCGTTCGGCTTCCACGGCGGCGGACCGGGCAGCGCGCTCTGGAAATCGACGGACGCTGGCGAAACGTGGCGGAAAGTCGCGCCGCTGGCCGCTGGTCGCATACCCGATGCAACCGCGCGCGCGGGCGGAGCGACCGCGGCCGACACGCTGGGGGCGCCCGGGCCCGGCGGGCTGCCCCGGGGAGACTACGGCCGCATCGGCATCAGCATCCATCGCGCCGATCCGCGCATCGTCTTCGTCTCGGTCGAACAGGGGTACCGCTACAACGCGTCCACGGCGTATGTCGAGCGGCGCGCGGGGCTCTACCGCTCGGAAGACCATGGTGAGACCTGGACCTGGATGAGCACCTGGAACCCGCGTCCCATGTATGCCAGCCAGCCGCTGGTCGATCCCAACGACCCGCAGCGCGTGTACATGATGAACCAGTACTCCTACTCCGACGACGGCGGCCGCACGTTCACGTCGCCGAACCAGTCACTGCACGGCGACGACCGCATCATCTGGGTGGACCCGCGCGATTCGCGGCACGTCATCAAGGGCGACGACGGTGGCGTGGGCATCAGTTGGGACCGCGGCCTCACGTGGCTTTACGTCAGCAACCTCCCGGTCAGCCAGTTCTACCGCGTCCGGGTGGACAACGCGAGGCCGTTCAACGTGTACGGCGGCCTTCAGGACAACGGGAGCTGGGTGGGACCGAGTGCCACGTATCGGCGCGAAGGTGTGTTGAACGAGGACTGGCGCCGACTGGGCGGAGGCGACGGGTTCCTGTCGATCCCCGATACGGTCGACGGCCGCACCATCTACGCCGAGTCGCAGTACCTGGGCCTGACGATTCGCGACAATCGTACGTGGCAGACCCGGAGCATCCGGCCGGGTGATCCGCAGGGTGCGATCTCGCCGCGACGGAACTTCGACGCCTGGTTCGGCGGCCGGAGCGACCCGGAACTGGGCAACATGATGGCGCCCGGCAACTGGGACGGCCCCTACATCATCTCGCCGCACGACAACCGCACCATCTACGCGGGCACAGATCGCCTCTGGAGAAGCAGCGACCAGGGTGTGACGTGGAGCGATCTGGGCAACATGACGACGGGGAGGGAGCGACGTGATTTGTCGATCATGGAACAGCGGCCGACCGATTACGTCGCTTCGCTGGACGACGGCGCGCCGTACTGGCCGACGATCACGGCGATCGCGGAATCGCCACGCGGCCGCGGCGTGCTGTACGTGGGGACCGACGATGGGAAGCTGCGCGTCTCCCGCGATGGCGGCAGTACGTGGGCCGACGTGCAGGACAGGCTCCCCGGATTCCCGGCGAACGCGTGGATCAATGGCATCGAGCCCTCTCGCCATGTCGATGGCCGGGTGTACGTGGTGGTCAACAACTACCGGAACGACGACTTCGGGAACTACGTCTGGCGCTCGGATGACTTCGGCCAGACCTGGACGTCCATCACCGGCGACCTTCCGGCGCGGCGCGTTCTGCGCACCGTTCGGGAAGATCTGCGGAACCCGGACCTGCTCTGGTGCGGGGCGGAAATCGGCCTGTATTTCTCGATCGACGGCGGCCGCCGCTGGGTGGAGTTGAAGAACAACATGCCGACAATGGCGTTCAACGACCTGGTGATCCATCCGCGGGACAACGATCTCGTGCTCGGGACGCACAGCCGTGGCGTATGGATCCTGGACAACATCAACGCGATTCAGGAACTCACGCCCCAGGTCCTGGCGTCGCCGGCGCAGCTGTTCAGCGTCGAGCCGGCGTACCAGATCCGCTACAGCAGCGAGCTGGCGCACACCGGCGACATGTTCTTCAGTGGATCGAATCCACCTGCCGGCGCGATCATCGACTACTGGCTCAGCACGGCGAAAGGCACAACGGCAGTGTCCCTGACGGTGCATGACGCGGCCGGCCGGGAGATTGCCTCCGTGGATGCGGGACGGGATGCGGGCATCAACCGCGTGACCTGGGATCTGCGCCACGCGCGGCTCGCCTCGCGCACTGGTCGTGGCTTCGGGCCGCCGGGACCACTGGTGGTGCCAGGGCGGTATGTCGTGCGGCTGACGGTGGACGGGCAGCGGTACGAGCAACCGGTCCAGGTGCGTGAGGATCCGCGCGTCATCCTGTCCGGGGATGTTCGGGCGTCGTGGACGGCGGTGTTGCTGGAAATCGGCGCAGCGCATCGCCGCGCCACCGACGTGCTGACGCGCTGGCAGCCGGTCGCAGCCCGTCTGCGGCGCGGCGTGCCTGACGCGCTCACAGGCACGCCGCTGGAGGAGGCGACACGGCTCAATCAGCAACTCGAGGAGTTGTACGCCCGCCTGAGCAGGCTGTACGGTGAAGTGGAAAGCTGGGCGGGATCAGTGACGGTGGATCAGCGCACGCGCTTGGACTACCTGACGGCGAAGCTCGCGGAGTCTGGCCCGGCGGTGGATCGGTTCATTCGCTGACGTTCAAGAACTCGGAGCCGTGAGGCCCGGATCACCGGCAGCCTGTGACACTTACTGCCGACCTCGGGCAGTTGAGCGTAAGTGCCGGTGAATCAGACGGTTGGCCGTTGACCCCGCATGTCCACCGGGAGAACTTTCGAATTCACCCGCCCCACCACGCGCAGTGAGAAGGCCAATTCGTGAGTTACATTCTTCTCGCCGACGACAACGAAGAGATGCGCCTCATGCTGCGCGACCTCTTTCGGTCGGCGGGGCACGAGGTCGCGCTCGCGGAGGATGGACTCGCGGTGCTGGCCTCGGTCCAGACGCGAGAGCCGGACCTCGTGATTCTCGACCACGCCATGCCCGGCATGAACGGTTTCGAGGTCTGCCGACGCGTGAAAACGAATCCCTTCACGGCGCGCATCCCGGTACTCATGCTCACGGCGCAGAGCACGGTGGAGTCAAAGGTCGAGGGATTCGCCGCCGGCGCCGACGACTACCTCGCCAAGCCGTTCGACCCCCGCGAGTTGCGCGCCAGGGTGCAGGCCCTGTTGCGCCTGGTGCAGCGCGAGTCGGATCGCAATCCCACGAGCGGCCTGCCCGGCGGCCGGGCCATCGACGTCGAGATCAACGGGAGGATCGAGCGGGGCGAGTCCTTCGCCGTCTGCTATCTCGACCTCGACTACTTCAAGCCCTTCGCCGACACGTTCGGCTTTGCCATCGCCGACGAGGTCATCCGGGGCCTGGGCGGGGCGATCCGCGAGAGCGGCGCAACGATTGGCGCGGACGATGGCAAGGACTTCGTGGGCCACATTGGCGGCGACGACTTCATCATTCTCACTGCACCCGGCCGCGCCGAGGCGTTCGTCTCGGAATGCACCAGCCGTTGCAAGCGCCTGATCGAGCGCGCGGTGGGCGATGACGCGGCCAAGGCGGGGTCGTTCACCGGGGTGGATCGCGAAGGACAAGTGCGTCGTTTCCCGCTGGCTCGTCTCTCCACCGCGGTGCTCCTCGTCAGGCCGGACGGCTGGGTGAATCTGGCGCACCTGGGCATGCGTGCCGCCGACGTCAAGCGCCGGGCCAAGCAGCGCGGTCCGGGAACCGTGCTGGTCGAGATCGCCTGACGTGTGGCGGCCGGCCCTGCTCGCGGCGGCCCTGCTGTCGTCGACCTCCCTCTCCGCCGCGGCGCAGCGCCGCGCCGACGTACGTTGTAACGTCGGCGACATAGAGGTCCGGTCGCTCAAGTTCAGGGGCAACTCGGCGCACACCGATTACGCCCTGGAGCGAGGCATCGCCACGACGCCCTCCACCTGGTGGCGCCGCACGTTCGGGTTCGGCAGGTCCTACTGCCTGGACTCGATCGCCACCATGATCGAGGACTCCGCACGACTCTCGTACCGGTACGTCAGCACCGGGTATCCCGACGTGCGGGTACGGCCAGTGCTGACCTACAAGTCCCCGACCAAGGTCGACGTGGCGTACGAGATCACCGAAGGCGAGCCGATGATCATCGACTCGCTGGGCATCGAATGGACCACGATCGATTCGCTGGGGTTCGCGTCCCGCAGCGCCCTCCCGGACTCGTTGCGCTACACCTCGGACCTTCCCATCGAACTCGGCGCGCGGTTCAACACTATCGCGATCGAGGCTGCCCGCGACAGCATCGTCCGGCGACTCCAGGAACGCGGGTATCCCCAGGCCGAGGTGCTGAGGGACTTCGCCACGGAAATCGCCGCCCACCGGGCCGACGTGACCTTCCGGATCTATCCGGGACCGAAGTCGTGGATCGGCGCGATCAACATCCCCGAACCGCTTCCGCCTGTGGGGGGCACGCGCTCGCGCATCGACACCGGGCGCGTACGCCAGGTCCTCGGCATCCGGGTAGGGCAGCTCTATAATGAAAGGACACTGGAGGCTGTCCGGCGCGGCCTCTTCCTCACCGAGGCGTTCCGTTTCGTCGGCGTCTCGATCGACTCCGCCAGCCTCACCGACGATGTGGACAGCCTGGTCTCGGTGAACGTCACACTGGCAGAAACGCAGTTGCAGGCCACGCGTGCGTCGCTGGGATGGGGCAACCTGGACTGTATCCGCGCGCAGCTGAACTACACGAACTTCAACTTTCTGGGCGGACTGCGCCGGCTCGACCTGAACGGGCGGCTCTCCAAGGTGGGCTATGCCCAGCCGCTGGATTACCGGAGCGGCAGTCTCTGCGGGAGCCTGCGGGACGATCCGTTCAGCGACACGTTGAACTACTATGCGAGCGCGACAATCTCGCAGGCGTCGCTGTTCGGGCTGCGCGTGGTGCCGTCGCTGACGATCTACAGCGAACGGCGCTCTGAATTCAAGGCGTTCCTCCGGGAAACACCCTTCGGTCTGATCGGATCGGCGCTGCAGGGCGTCGGCTCGTCGCTGCCGATGACGTGGTCGTACCAGCTGGAGTACGGCCGCACGGTGGCGCAGCCCGCTTTCTTCTGCGCGGTCTTCAACGTCTGTGAGTCCGAAGCGCGTCAGCGCCTCGAGGAGGGCACGCGGAGTGCCGTGGTCGGGTGGAGTACCACGCGGAGTACGGCGCTCAGCCTGGTGAACCCGACAGGCGGCTCGGTAGTGCGCCTGGACCTCCGGCACGCGTCGACCATCGTCGGGTCGGCCAGCGATGCCAGCTTCAATCGGGCGACGGTGGATGCCACGTGGTATCGGCCCGTGTCAACCGGCGCGCTGGTCCTCCGGATTCGCGCCGGCGCCGTGCTGGGGTCACGCCTCGACCTCTCGGGGTCACCCCGCTTCATTCCGCTGCAGGAGCGACTGTACGCCGGCGGTCCGAACAGTGTGCGCGGCTACCGGCAGAACGAACTGGGACCGGCGGTCTACCTGCCTGACGAAGTGACCGCCATCGCCATCCCGGGAAACGACACCCTGGTGTACCTGGAGGCCTTTGCTGACAGCACCGACGAACGGACCGTGCCCACCGGGGGTGACAACGTCATCGTCGCCAACGTGGAGCTGCGGCTCCGCAGCCCGGCATTTCCGGAAATGATGCAGTGGGCGTTCTTCGTCGATGCGGGGCAGGTGTGGAACCGCGGCCGTTCCGGAACGGGCGTCAGCTTCAACGACATCCGGGTGACGCCCGGATTGGGCGTACGCGTCTTCACGCCCGTGGGACCCATCCGGGTCGACGTGGGCTACAACGCCTATGACCGGCAGCCGGGACCCGCGTACCTCACCACGTCCCCCGGGTCCGGCAGCGGGAACCTGATCTGCGTGAGCCCGGGCAACGATCTCCGCGTTCTGAGTCGCACACCGGGCGTCTATGAACGCCAGGTGGACGACGGGGACTGTCCCGCGTCGTACGCGCCCGGACGGGGGTCCTTCCTGCGGCGCCTGACGTTCCAGTTCTCCATCGGCCAGCCGTTCTGATGCGCCGCCGCATCTTCCTGGCCTTCGTGACGCTGGTAGCTGCCATGTTCGCAGTCCTCGTGGCCGTCGTCTTCACGGTGACCCGCACGGACTGGGGACGGGATCAACTGGCCCGGTACATTGTCCGCACGTTCGCCGGCAGCGTGCGGGGCGGCACGCTCCACCTGGGCACGTTAGGCGGGAACATCTTCACCGGGCTCACGCTGGACACGCTGGAACTGCGGGACCGGAACGACTCCGTGTTCATTGCGCTGTCGCGCCTGGAACTGACCTATGACCCGCGCGACCTGCTGGAACGGCGCATCCTCCTGCGCCGGGTCCGCCTGGGCAGCGTGACGGCCAATCTCTTCGAAGACTCCGCGGGCATGTTCAACTTCCGGCGGATCTTCCAGTCGGACCAGCCGCCGGGTCCGCCGGGGCCGCCCACGGCACCCACCGCGCGTCGCAACTGGGGGCATTTCGTCAAGGTCGAGGATGTCAGCATCGACTCGGCGCGAATCACCCTCACGACGCGCTGGAATCCCTCGGACCTGCTCACCACTGTCGAGCGGGACAGCGTGGTGGCGTTCAATCTGGCCCGCGAGGACAAGGAGATCTGGCGGGGACCGGGCGTGTACTACGAAACCCGGCGCTGGACTCGCGGTTACATCGAGCTCGACTCCGCCCGGATCGACGACGGACAGCCCGGTGGCCGGCACTTTGCCATACGGCACCTGACGGTCGACGAAAGCGATCCGCCTTTCAGGTTCCGCAATGCCCGGGGTTCACTGCGTATCCAGGGTGACTCCATCTGGGCCGACATCCCCTTCTTCGGGCTGCCGGGTTCGCGCGGAACAATGAAGGGGAAGATCTGGTGGGGCCAGGGCCAGCCGACCCGCTTCGACTTGGCGGTCACCTCCGATTCGTTGTCGCTGGCCGACGTGTCGTGGATCTACCCGACGCTTCCGGCCAGCGGCAGCGGTCGAATGGACGTGGTCATCCGCAGCCAGCGCGACCCGCGCATCATCGACTACATCCTGTCCAACATGGATGTGCGCTCGACCCAGTCGCGGCTGCGCGGAGCGATGACGTTCGGTGTGGGCGCGCCGGTCCCGATCGTGAAAGACGTGGACCTGAGCCTTCAGCCACTCGACTTCGCGCTGATCGAGACGCTGGCGGGCGAACCGCTGCCCTATCCGTGGCGGGGCACCATCACCGGAACCGTGCTGGCGAGCGGCGGCCCACTGGACAGCTGGATGGTGGACGAGGCGGACATCGTGTTCCGCGACGCCAATGTGCCGGGCGCCGTGACCATCGGGCGCGTCCGGGGGCGCATGGACATCCTGAAACCTTCGGAGGTGGTGTTCGGCGGACTGGATGTGGACCTGGATCAGCTCGACTTGCGTACGCTGCAGTTCCTGGTTCCCGCGTTCCCCCGTCTCAATGGTCGCATCGCCGGCCGCACGGTCCTGGATTCGCTCTGGACGGATGTCCGCTTCCGGGAGGCGGATCTCACGCACACCGACGGCAGCGGACCGGCGACTCGCCTGCTCGGCGCGGGCCGGGTGACGTTCGAGGAGACGTACACCGCATACGACGTGGCGCTCACGGCGCAGCCGTTCTCGTTCACGACGTTCAGCCGGGCGTACGCCGACTCGCACATACCATTAAAGGGTGAGTACGACGGCCCCCTGCGACTCTTCGGCACGACGCAGGACCTGGCCGTTACCACCCAGCTTCGCGGACCGGCTGGACTGATCGGCTATGACGGCCGGGTGGACGGCGACTCGCTGGGCGGATACGGACTGGACGGTGTGCTCACCTTCGCGCGACTCGACCTGCGCACGCTGCTGGATACCGCCATCACGCCCTCGACCGACCTGTGGGGAAGGGCCGCGCTGAACGTGACGTTCGACTCGCTCCTCACCTTGACCGGGACGGCGACAATCGACCTGAACCAGCACTCACAGGTCGATTCGGTGACGATCTACAGCGGATCGCGCGCGCGCCTGCGCTTCGCGGACGGTGTGGCGCACGTCCTGGCGGGCGATACGGTGACATACAGCGCCGGGCTGCTGGTGGCGTCCGGTGGCATTGGCCTGGGCGCGGGATTCCGTGACTCGCTGCTCGTGGACCTCCGGCTCGACTCGTTGGGCGGCCTCCGGCCCTACCTGAATGTGGCCCCGGACGACTCGCTGCGAGGTACCGTGACGGCGCGGCTCAACCTCCACGGGTCGGTGGACGCGTTAGGCGTCGGCGGCTGGCTCCAGGGGGACGGCCTCGCTATGCCGGGACTCCGGGCGCAGCGGCTGCGCGTGACGCCGGCGCTGAACAATGTCACGAACGGCATCGACGGCCGGATCGACATCAGCGCCATCGAACCCGCCGTCGGCGGGGTGCAGCTCGTCGAGTTCAACGGCGACGTGGAACTGCAGCGTGGGCAGAGCGGGGAGTATGGCGCCTTCGCGCGCGCCAACAACGGGTCCACGCTGGTCTCACAGGGTGCCCTGGAATTCACCGGGGACACCACGACAGTCCGCGTGGACGAGCTGGCCCTGGCACTGACTGCCTTCGGCGCCCCCGGCAGCGGCGACGAGAGCCGCTATACGCTCGAGCGCCCCGTCACAGTGCGCGTGGATCCCGAACGCGTGCTGGTCGATTCTCTGGTCCTCTCCGGACCCGGCGATGCCCGCCTCACCTTCTCCGCGGATGCTCCTGATCGAACCGCTGTGAGCGCCCGGTTCGGCGTGGAGCGGTTGAGCCTGCAGGACCTCTCGCGGATCCTGCAGACCGAGGTGGAGCTGAAGGGTGCAATGACGGCCTCGCTTGCCGTGAGCGGCACACGCGACGAGCCGCAAATGACGGGTACGGCGACGTTGAGCGAAGTGGCAGCTGGGGAAGTGCGCGTGGCCGAAGTGAATCTGACCGGCGAATACGCCGACAAGCGGTTCCGCGGGACCGGGCGCCTGAGCCACGCGGACACCACCGTCCTGACGGTGGACGCCAATCTGCCCATCGACCTCGCGCTCCGCTCCCGCAACGACCGAATGCTGGATGACTCGATCCGTGTCACCGTTCGGTCGCCGTCAGTCGATCTGTCCATCCTGGAGACATTCACAACCGCCGTCCGGTCAGCGAGCGGCGTCTTCACGGCCAACATGGACCTGTCCGGGCCCCGGACGGCCGCGGCGTTGAACGGGTCGATCACCGTCACGGATGGGCGCGCGACGCTGCCAGGCATGGGCATCACGTTGCGCGAGACACACGCCAGGATCCAGGCTCGCAACGATACGCTGCGCGTTGACAGCCTGTTCATGCTGAGCGGACCGGAGAACGACGACTATCTGACGGTCGGCGGCTGGATCGCTCATCCGCTGGACACCACTCGGGTCGCTTTCGACCTGCACGCGCGCGCCGCGGAGTTCCACGCGATCGGGCTCGAGCGGACACTGGCGGACCTGACCATCGACGCCAACGTCGGCTGGAGCGGGACCCATGACGCGTCCAGCGCCACGGGCTCCGTGGTCGTCCAGCGCGGCTCGATTGCCCTTCCGGAAACGTCGGAAAAAGACCTCTTCCCCATCGACAACTGGCGCGAGCTGGGCATCGACAGCACCGACCTGAGACGGCTGGGCCTGATTCCAGGCCCGGCGTCGACCTTCATCCGGGGTCTCTCGGCGCAAAACGTGCGCATCGTCATGGGCCCCGACGTCTGGCTGCGGTCCGAGGATGCCGCCATCAAGCTGGCTGGTGCAGTCAACCTGAGCGTGTCGCGCGACAGCGCGTTCGGTCCGGCTCAGCCGGCGCTCGTCGGCGACCTGCAGACGGAGCGGGGGACCTACCGCCTGAACGTGAGCCCGTTCCAGCGCACCTTCTTCGTGGAAAGCGGACGACTGCGCTTCAACGGGACGCCCGGTTTCAATGCGGAACTGGACGTTCGCGCTATCTACACGTCGCGCCAGGTCCAGGCCGACTACGGCGGAAGGAACGACGTGAGGGTCGGGGCGCACATCACTGGTTCGCTGCTCAGCCCGTCACTTTACCTGTACAGCGCGGACTCGCTGGGTTTTCTCACCGAGCCTGATCTCTGGAGCTACGTGCTGTTCAACCGGCCGAGCTTCGCCGTCGGCGGTGGAACGCGCGACGTGGACTTTGCGGTCTCGCTGCTGCTGGGCACCGCATCGAGTTTCGCGAGTTCCATCGCGTCGCGGTATGCGGGCGGACTGGTGGACTGGGTGCAGCTGCAGACGTCGCAGGCGTCGTTGTTCGCGGGCGACGCCAATTCCGGTATCTTCGAGGGCGCGCAGCTGGGCATCGGCGGGCAGTACGGCGACCGCCTGTTCGTCACGGCCACATACGGGCTCTGCCAGCTCGGGCAGGCCGCAGTCGACACCAGGCTCCTCTCGAGTCTGGGCGCCAAGCTGGAGTATCGCTTCGGCCGAACGTCGCCCGCCGGTGTCTCCTTCAGCTATGAACCCTCGTTCGAGAAGGTGATCTGCCGGGGCGCCGCGGATGTCGACCTCACCGGTTCCCGGCAGCAGGTGGGATTCGACTTCTTCAGGGTGTGGCGCCGCTGACCCGGCGCGTCCTGCTGGTCGTCAACCCGGCGTCGCGCCACGGCCTCCGCAACCGAACGGCCGCACTGAACGCGTTCCGCGACGCCGGCGTTACCGTCGATGAACTGGTGACCGAGCATCCCGGTCACGCGAGCAGCCGGTTGCGCGATGGTCCCGAACGCGCCGACGCGGTGTTCGTGCTGGGTGGAGACGGGATCGTGATGGAGGTCGCTGGTGCTCTGCAAGGGACCGGCGTGCCGATCGGCGTGCTCCCGGGCGGAACCGGGAACCTCGTAGCCGGTGTGCTGCGGGTGCCGCGACGGATGGCGCGCGCTGTGCCCATCCTGCTGGCCGGAAGCGTCAGGCGGCTTGACCTGGGCCGGCTGCCCGATGGCAGGTGCTTCGCGTTCGCGGCGGGAATCGGCGTCGACGTGGACATGGTGCTCGGCACCACTCGGGGGCAGAAGAAGCTGCTCGGTATCCTGGCGTACGCGATCACCGCCACGCGCAGCGCGTTCAGACGCCGAGCGTTCGACATCCGGGCCGAGGTTGACGGAAACGTTGTGACCGGGCGGGTCGTGATGGCCATGGTCGCCAACGCTGGCGCCCTGTTTGGTGGCCGGCTGCTGGTGGGTCCGGACATCCGTCCAGATGACGGCGAACTGGATCTCTGCCTCTTCTCGGCCACCACGATCGGGGAGGTGCTGGGGATCACCTGGCGCATCGTACGGAGAGATTTCCGGCCGCATCCCCGGATGCGGTTCCTGCGGGGGAAGCGCATCAAACTGTCAAGCGAGCCGCAAACGGCCGTCCAGGCCGACGGAGATCTGGCCGGCATGACGCCGGTGGAGATCGTGGTGGTTCCGGGCGCGGCCGCCTTTCTGATACCGCGGGAGTCGTGACTGACCGGAGCGAAACGGGGCGGACAAACCGGACGAGCAGCGAGAGGTGAAAAGGCAGCGGTGGGGAGCGTTTCGCGGCGCCTCGCTCGGGCATACCCTTACAGGGGGCGCCCCGGGGGGTGCTGATTCCGGCGTCACCCCGGCGCCGTGCTCTCTCAACTTTCAACCGTCAACTCATACGATGGCCGAGCTCAAGGAACGTGACGCGATGATCTGCCGAGCCTGCGGCAACGAGGAGCGGGCTTCGGAAGGGTACCCGTGCGCGAGCTGCGGCACCTTCATTTGTCAGGTCTGCAACATGAAGGGTGTGGTCCTCTGCCGTCGCTGCGCGTCCAGGGCGGAGACCCAGGCGCCAAGCGCGTGAACCCGGTCGATTTCCGCCCTCTGGGTCTCATGGTCGGTCACGCGACCGACAGTGAGGGCGGCACCGGGCTGACCATCGTGCGGCACGCGGAGCACGCATGGCGCGGTGGGGCGGTGATACTCGGCCGCGCGACGGGGACGCGAGAGTTGGCGGCGGCTTCACCGTCGTCGCTGGCGGACCGCATCGATGCCGTCATGCTGACGGGCGGGTCGGCGTACGGTCTGGATGCGGCGGCCGGAGCGATGCGCTGGATGGAAGAACGTGGCAGGGGATTCCCGCTCGGCGCCACCGTGGTGCCGATCGTGCCGGCAGCGGTGATCTTCGACCTCCTGCCCACCGGTCGTCCCGACGCACGACCGACGGCCGAGATGGCGTACGCGGCGTGCGGGTCCGCGACGTCGCATGGTGTGGAGGAGGGGAGCGTGGGAGCGGGCACCGGCGCGACGGTGGGGAAGGCAGCGGGTCGCCAGGGAGCCATGAAGGGCGGTGTAGGCTGCTGGCTCGAGCAGGTCGACGGGCTGGCGGTGGGTGCGGTCGCCGTGGTGAACGCCTTCGGCGATGTTCGCGATGCGCAAGGGAGCATCCTGGCCGGCGCGCGCGATCCCTCTGGACGATTCGTGGACAGCGCGCGACTGCTGGCCCATGGGCCGCCGCCGAAGCCGGACGATCAGGTGGGCCGGAACACCACGCTCGCGGTAGTAGCCACGAACGCCGCACTGTCGAGGACGTCGGTGCAGGAACTGGCCATGGCCTCCGGGGCCGCGCTGCACCGGCGGATCACCCCGGCCGGCACGTCGTTCGACGGCGACGTCATCTTCGCGCTTTGTGCGCACGAGGGATTGACGGTGCCGGCGATCCAGGTGGAGGCACTGGCGGTTCGCGTGCTGGAGATGGCCGTGGAACGCGCCGTACGTCTGGCGGTGGGGCGTGATGGTGTTGCAGGTTTGGGTGGCGAGTGAGGTGGGACGGGAAGACCAGTACCGGTTCCACGACTGACGACTGACGACTGACGACTGACGACTGACGACTGACGACTGAGGCCATGGAGTTCCTGACACAGTTGTGGATGCCGATCGTCGTCAGCGCCGGGGTGGTGTTCATCCTGTCGGCGCTGGCGTGGACGGCGATGCCGCATCACAAGCACGAGTGGCAGCCGCTTCCCAACGAGGACGCGGTACTGAACGCCATGCGGGCCAGCCAGCCGCCACCGGGCCAGTACACGTTGCCGTTCTACATGGACCCGAAGGAACGGGACAATCCGGTCGTCCGCGACAAGCTCATGAAGGGACCGGTCGGGTTCCTGACGATAGTGCCTAACGGCATCTGGTCGATGGCCCCGATGATGGGCAAGGCATTCGTGTACAACCTGGTGGTGTCGTTCCTGGTGGCCTACGTGGGCTGGCATGCCCTGGGCGCCGGTGCCTCGTATCTCGCGGTGTTCCGCGTGGTGGGTGCCGTCGCGGCCATGTCGTACGTGCTGGCCGTGGTGCCGGAGTCGATCTGGTTCGGCCGCCCCTGGAAGACCTTCCGGCTGCACCTGCTGGACGGCACGATTTACGGATTGTTCACGGCCGGCGTGTTTGGCTGGCTCTGGCCCTCCTGAGGAACGGCGGGCGCCGCTCGGAGCGACCGGACTCAACGCTCGCCGCTACGGTGCGTAGCCCACTCGTGACTGTTACCCGTCACCCGTCGCCCGTCACCATTACCCGTCACCCAGTACCGCGAATGCGCGCTCTGACTTTCAATCGGCTCATCGTCGCCAGTCTCATCGTGACTCCGGCATCACTGTCCGCCCAGGCTATTGACTCGCTGACCCTGGCGGGCATGCGCTGGCGCAACGTCGGCCCGGCGACCTTCGAGGGACGGATTGCCGACATCACCGGCATTCCATTCCCGTCGCGGACATTCTTCGTCGCCGCGGCGGCGGGTGGAATCTGGAAGACCACGAATGGCGGCGTCACGTTTCGTCCGGTCTTCGACAACTACCCGGTCATCTCGATGGGCGCGCTCGCGATCGCGCCGTCCGACACCATGCAGGTGTGGGCGGGCACCGGCGAGCAGAACTCGCGCAATTCGATCGAGCCGGGCGGCGGCCTGTACAAGTCGGCCGACGGTGGCATCACCTGGCGCCTGATGGGGCTGGAGAAGACCCAGCACATCGGCCGAATCGCGGTCCATCCGCGAAACCCGAACGTCGTGTACGTCGCGGCCCTCGGAGCCGCGTGGGCGACCAACCCCGAGCGCGGGTTGTACAAGACCGAGGATGGCGGGCAGACGTGGCGCATCGTGAAGTTCATCAGCGATCGCGCCGGATTCGTGGACGTCGCGCTCGACCCGTCCAACCCCGATGTGGTGTGGGCCTCGAGCTATGAGCGCATTCGTGGTCCGTACTACCTGATTTCCGGCGGTCCGGGCTCGGCGCTGTGGAAGTCAACCGATGCAGGTGCCACCTGGACGGAGATCAAGGGCGGAGGATTTCCCGCGACCACGAAGGGGCGCATCAGCTTTTCCATCTACCCGGGCAACTCGCGCATCGTGTACGCAATGGTGGAGGCCGACTCGACCCCGAATCCCCGGCCCACCGCCGGTCAGGCGCAGCAGCAACTCAATAACGGCCTGTACCGGACGCAGGACGGCGGGACGACCTGGGAGAAGACGAACGACGCCAACGTCCGGCCGTTCTACTACTCGCAGGTGCGGGTGCATCCGACCAAGCCGAATCGCCTCTGGTTCTCCTCGACGCCGCTGATCGTGTCCGATGAGGGTGGCCGCAACGGTCGCCAGGCGGCTGTGGGCGTGCACATCGACACGCATGCCCTGTGGATCGATCCGGGCGACCCGGAACACATGGTCATCGGGAACGATGGGGGCGTGTACATCACCTGGGACGGCGGCGGCGCCTGGGACTTTGGCGAGACGCTGCCCGTCAGCCAGTTCTATGAAGTGAGCTACGACTATCGTGTCCCGTACTACATCTGCGGTGGCGCGCAGGATAACGGCTCGCACTGCGGTCCGAGCAGGCGTCAGGGGAACAACCAGAACAGCTACTGGTTCATGGTGTCCGGCGGCGACGGATTCTATACCGCACAGCACCCCAGGGAGCCGTGGGTTGTCTGGTCCGAGTCGCAGGGCGGCAACATGCAGCGTCGCAACATCCGCACCGGCGAGGGCGGCGGATTGGCGCGGCCGACCTACCGTGCCGCGTATGTGGCGTACGAGGACTCCATCATGGAAGTCCGCGGTGACACCACGCGCCCGGCCACGCGCGAGCAGACGCGGCGGATCGCCGAGCTGCGGCAGCGACAGGTGGCGGACTCGATCGAGTCAAACATGCGGTACAACTGGAACAACCCGTTCCTGCTGTCGCCGCACAACCCCGACGTCTTCTACTCCGGTGGCAGTCGGGTCCTCAAGTCCACCTGGCGTGGCGACAACCTCTTTGCCATCTCGCCCGATCTGTCCAAGAAGCAGTGGGGGAAGATCGACACGAGCATGACGAAGACGGGCGGCGTCACCCGTGACGCCACCGGCGCGGAGACCTATGGTACGGTCGTGGCGCTCGCCGAGTCGTACGTGACGCCGGGGTGGCTCATCGCGGGCACCGATGACGGCAACGTCTGGGTCACCCGCAACGATGGCAAGGACTGGGAACAGATTCCCATGTCGCGCTTCCCGGGCATTGCGACCGGTGACATCTACAGCGGCAAGATCGAGCCGTCGCACTTCGACGCGAACACCTTCTACATCACGTTCGACAACCACCGGAACAACGACTTCGCGCCTTACGTGTACGTGACGAACAACTTCGGACGGAGCTTCCGTTCGATCGTGAACAATCTCCCGCGTGAAAGCCAGGCTGACTACGCGCGCGTGCTGCGCGAGGATCCGCACAACCGCGACCTGTTGTTCCTCGGGACGTCGCGCACGGTCTACGTTTCGCTCGATCGCGGCGCGATCTGGACGCCGTTCCGGAGCGCGATGCCCCATGTGCCGATCTACGATCTGCAGATTCACCCGCGTGACCGCGAGCTGATCGCGGCGACTCACGGCCGCAGCTTCTGGATCGTCGACATCAATCCTCTGGAGCAGATGGCGGGCTCCCTGGGCACGCGTGTGGTGTCGAGTCCGGCGTACCTCTTCGAGCCGCGAGTGGCGTACGACTATGGCGAAGGCCCGAACATGGGCGAGTCGTTCTACGGCGTCGGCCAGAAGACCTTTCAGTCCCCCAGTCCGCCGCATGGCGCGGAGATTTCGTACCGCCTCGGCAGAGGCGCCATGCCCGCTGGTGGAGGTGGAGCCGGTGGCCGCGGTGGTCGCGGGGGCGCGGGTGGCGGCGTCTCGGTGCTGATCTCCGACGTCTCCGGCGACACGGTGGCGGTGCTGAACGGCCCGGGTACGCCCGGTCTGCACAAGATCACGTGGAACTTCCGTGGCCGCCCGAGTCCGGTGATGGTGACACTCTCACCCTCGCAGACACGCGACAGCGTGAATGTCGCGCGGCGGATCAATGCGATCTTCGATTCGGCGACGGCGGCCGGCTCACTGCAACGGGACGCGGCGGATCGGATGCGTACGGCCATGCTGAGCGGCAACCTGGGTGGTGGCGGTCGTGGCTTTGGCGGTGGTGGCGGCGGTGGCCGTGGTGGCGCCGGTCCGGCGGGGTGGGTCGAGCGTCCGGGTGAGGGAGGTCCCGTCGGTCGCGGTGGGCGTGGTGGCGGCGGCGGTGGCGTCGACTTGTTCGCCGACTTCCCCGGTGGAGCAGAGCGGCTTGCCGAGCTGATGCGTCCGCGCGGTGCACCACCATTCGCGGGTCGCGGCGGCGGTGCTGGCGAGATCGCGCTACGCCTGTCGGCGTTTACCGGTGGGGGCGGTGGCGGGCGTGGTGGCGGGCGTGGTGGCGGTGCGGGAGCGCCGCTGATGCCACCGGGCGACTATCTCGTCACGCTGACGGTTGGCGGGCAGAGTTACAGCAGGAAGCTGCGCGTGGAGCGGATGGAGGGGTTCGGGGAGGTAGCGCAATAGACAGCTGAGTGCTGAGGGCTGGGTGCTGGGTGCACCCTGCCCCAGGGTGTCGCTCTCAGCACTCAGCGAGATTCCTTCAGCTGACCATCCCGTTCGCCGGCATCATGGACTGTGCCCCGACGCGCACCTGCAGCTTGACGTCCGCCCGGGGCTCGTTGTCCAGCGAGATCCGCATTGTGTAGCCGCCTGACGAGTCGAGCGGGAGATCCACCGGCGCGATCAGGGGAAAGTCCATCTCCGTCACGGTGGTCGGCGGCGTGGTGATGTCGATCTCTCCACCCGAGTTCCACAACTCGGTGCCGGACGGATTGATCCACTGCAGGGTCATGGTGTGCATCCCGATGTCGGTCCGATTCCCCTTGAGGCGCACGACGAGGTGCGCGCGGGGATGTACGGCCGGCAGTGTGGCGACCTGCACGGCGTCGAATACGCCGAGGATGTTGAGCTTCCCTTCCTGGGACAGGTTCGCCGCGTCGGCGAAAAGAGCGAAGGATACGTGCATGACCCAATAAAGGTCGCCGAGCAGCGAATAGGGAAGGCGCATCGAGAGTCACCGACCAGGTCACCTCTGACCTCTGACGTCGGCCCACTAGCTTTCCTGTATGCACTCTGCCGCGCCTGAGGTGGCGCAACCGTCCACGCCCCGGCGCTTGCCGCGGCGACTCGGCCTCACTGACGGGCTGCTCTTCCTGATGGCATTGATCTGGGCCGTGAACTACAGCGTGCTGAAGTTCGGCACACGGCTCATCCCCCCGCTTGCCTACAATGGCCTCCGCATCCCGATGGCGGCCGCCCTGCAGTTCGGGGTGGCGCACGCGATGCGGCTCACACCGGTCAGTCGGAGCGATTCCATTCGGTTGGTGTTGCTGGGAATGATCGGTAACGGCGTCTACCAGGTCTTCTTCATCACCGGCCAGGCCATGTCACGCGTCGCCACGACGGTGCTGATGCTCGCGTCCGGGCCCGCCCTCGCGGCCATCCTGGGCCGCCTTCACGGTTCCGAGCGCCTCGGCCGGCGGTCGTGGAGTGGCATCGCGCTGCAGCTGGGCGGCGTGGCGTTCGTCGTGCTCGGGACGGCCGGAAGTACCTCGGGAGCGGACAGCCTGTGGGGCGCTGGTCTGGTGTTCGCCTCGGCGGTCAGCTGGGCGATCTTCTCCGTCATGGTGAAACCGTTGACCGAACGGGTGTCGGGAGTACACGTCGGGGCGTACACCATGCTCGGCGGAGCCATCGTTTCCCTGGCGGTCGGGATTCCTTCCCTGCGGAACGTCCTCTGGGACAGCGTCTCGCTCGGGGTGTATGGCGCGCTGGCGTATTCCACCGTGGCGGCGATGGTCATTGCCTACCTGTTCTGGTACCACGGAGTGAAGACTCTGGGCCCGACGCACACCTCGATGTACTCCAACATGCAGCCGCTGATGGCCATGGCGGTGGCATGGGCCACCCTCGGCGAACTGCCCACCCGATGGCAGGTGGTCGGCGCGGCATCCATCATGAGCGGATTGCTGCTGGCGCGTACCGCGGCCCACGAACCGGAAGGCGGTTAGGCATGTCGCCCGTCCCGCGCCTGGTCCTGTTCGACATCGACGGCACGCTGCTCCACAGCCACGGCGTGGGACGTCGCGCCATGGAGGTGGCACTCCGCTCGGTGTTTGGATCGACTGGTCCCACGCACTATCGCTACGACGGCAAAACCGATCGCCAGATCGTGCGGGAACTGATGCACGGGGAGGGTCATGACGACGAGAGCATCGACGAGCGGATGCCGGTGGTGCTCGAGGCGTATCTCGACGCGCTGGGCCGGGAGTTGTCGTCACCGGACGCGCGGGTTGAACCGATGGTCGGCGCCGTGGCGTTGCTCGATGCACTCGTCGCCCAGGCGCACTGCGTGGTGGGGCTTCTCACGGGCAACATCGAGCCGGGCGCCCGGCGCAAGCTCGAGGCGGCCGGATTCGCGTTCGATCGGTTCCGGGTGGGCGCGTTCGGCTCGGACCACGAGCTCCGCGACGAGCTGCCGGCCATAGCCCGGCACCGCGCACGCGGGCGCCTGGGCGCGGAGTTCCGTGGCGAGGACCTGGTCATCATCGGTGACACGCCCAGCGACATCACCTGCGGTCGGCCGACAGGCGCGCGCGCGATCGCGGTGGCCACCGGCCATTACACCGTCAGCCAGCTGGCCGCGCACCGACCCGCGGCGGTGTTCGCCGACCTGTCCGACACCGACGCGCTCCTGCGGGTAATCGCCCATGCGTGAGCCGGCGGACAGGTCGGCGCCGCATCCGGCTGCCGCCGTACCGTCCGTCGCGGACCGCGACCTCGTACTGACGGTGCGGAGCGTTACCGGACAATGGGGTCCGTTGCAGTTCAGCGGACCGGGGCAGCTCCGCCTGACGAGTGATGCCATGGTGCTTGACGCACCGCGCGGGGCGTCGCTCCGGGCGAAGTTTGCCGCGATCACCGGAGCCGCCTGGCGAACCGGCGCACTCGTGGTTCATGGGGTCGACGGTCGCGTCGTGATGGAGACCGAAGCGGGGCTCGAGACCGCCTGGGTGGCGCTGGTCTCGCGTGCCTGCCCGTTGCCGGAGTTCACTCGCGGGTATCGCCGGCTGGGTTCGCGCCGTGGCGGCACACCGGAAACCCAGGCGCGCTTCCTGGGGCCGTTGCTGCAGGCACGGCGACAACTGGAGGAGGAAGCGGATCTGGACCGGCGCGTGGCGGCGCTGGAGGCGAAGGCGCTCCGGGCGCGTCTCCAGGAGGCCATCGTCACGGTTGCTCAGGAGGCGTTCCCCGACAGCTCACCGGATCGCCGTGCCCTGAGCGTCGAGCTGCAGGAGGCGCTCGCGCTGGTCTTCGCGCGCATCGCCGGGATGGACGAGGCGGCCACCCGCTACCGCGCCTCGGATGAAGCGACCCGTTTCGTGGCGTGGCGCGAGTGGGTGGATGCAGTGGGGTCGGTTTTCCGGGACGCGGATCGCGTGTGGGCATCGGTCGCCGTCGTCCTTCCCGCGAGGTCGACACGATGATCGTGGGAATCGGCGTGGACGTCGTGGAAATCTCCCGGGTGGAGGCGCTTCTGACGTCGAAGGGTGCGCGCGCGCTCGAGCGCCTGTTCACCGAAGGGGAACAGCGATATTCCGCGACCATGGCGCAC
>DASWGU010000115.1:0-1960 GCA_036393555.1 Gemmatimonadaceae bacterium | reverse complement strand
GCGGGTATCGGCGATGGTTGCTTCAACAACCGTGAAGGACGCTGGCGCGCCGCCGGTCGGGGCACGCTGGCTTGCCACGATGGTCGGGGCGAGGAGGAACACGGCCCCGGGAACGAGTCGACTGGTGCGGAGCGACATGATTGGGTACCCGTGCATGGGGAGACTGATCGCCTGGCAAACGATGGCGCGCCTCCGACTCGGCGGCAAGCGCGCCGTCCGGGCCCGCCCGACCAACAGGACTCGTGCCTCGGTTGCGTTGTGACACTTCAGGCTGCGCGCGAAGGGTTGGGCATCGAGCATCGATGTGTGGCAGAGTTGGCTGGTGATCCCTTGCTATTCTCTCGCCGAGCCGAGCAGACTATGGCCATGCCCGCCATCGAGCAGCGCCGCTGGACGTACGAGGAGGTCGAAGCCCTCATCGACGATCAGGAAGACCGGTCGATCCGGTATGAATACGCCGATGGGGAACTGCTGGTGACGCCGTCGCCCAGCGGGTATCACCAGCGGATCATCCTCGATTTGTTCCGGCTGATCGACAGCTACGTGCGCGAGCATTCCCTCGGCGAGGTCAGGCTGGGTCCGTCCCCGGTCCATGTGCTTCCGCGAACCATCTTCCAGCCCGACCTCCACGTGGTGCCTTCCGCGAACGGACGCCGGCCGCGCGCGGACATCCCGGTCACCAGCTCGCTGCTGATCGTCGAGGTACTCTCGCCGGGTTCACGCCGACACGACCGCCTGACGAAGCGGCGCCAATACCAGCGTGGTGGCGTGCCGGAATACTGGATCATCGACCAGGACGGTGACGTAGTGGAGCGCTGGCGTCCGGGCGACGATCGCCCCGAAGTCCTGGACGGAACGCTCTCGTGGCATCCGGACGGTGCGCCGGAGCCGCTGGCCATCGACCTGCCCCTGCTCTTCCGCACGGTGCGGGACGATCCACCAGCCTGAAGTCAACCGGATGGCGCGTTGGTGAACCGCCTCGGTCACGTTCAGGGACCCGTCCTCCGTCCTCCCGATGCCTCGAACGAATTGTCTCGTCGTCCTCGTCGCAGTGGCTCTCAGCCCGGTCGGCCTCGCAGCCCAGGTCCGCACCGCCGACCCCGTCCGTCGCGGTCTCGCGCTCAGCGAGTTCCCGCGGATCGTGCGCCTGGCGCCGAACGTCTTTGGTTACGAGGAGATTCGCGCGCCCGGCTTCACCACGGTCAGTCTGTTCATCGTCGGACAGAACGGCGTGCTCGTCGCCGACGGCCAGGGAAGCGCCGCGGCAACACGCACCCTGCTCGAGAAGGTCCGCACCGTCACACCGCTTCCGGTGCGCTGGTATGTGGTAGGCTCGGACCACGGTGACCACACGGCCGGCAACTCCGAACTGCCGAAGGACATCACATACGTCGTCCACCCGACCTCGCGCGCGCAGCTCGTGCGCGACTCCATCGCGGCGGCGTCAGGTGGACGCGGGGGAGGGCAGCCACCGCGCGTCGTGATCGTGCCGCCAGCTGCCATGATCGGCGACCGGGAAACGATCGACCTCGGCGGCATCACGGTGGAGGTGCTCTTTCTCGGCCGGGCCCACACCGGTGGCGATCTCGTGGTCCAGCTGCCGAGAGAGAAGATTCTCTTCATGAGCGAGGCGTATCTCAACCGCGTCTTCCCCGCCATGCGCTCGGCGTATCCCACCGAGTGGGTGGCCGTGCTCGACCGCGCACTCGCCATGGACATCGATCGTTATGTACCCGGGCACGGCTTCATCGAGGCGCCGTCGGTCTCACGCGAGGAACTGGTCGCGTTTCGAGACGCGCTGGTCGACGTTATCGCCGAGGTGAAGCGGCTGCACGCACGAGGCCTGTCACGGGAGGACGCGGCGGGGGTGGCGAACTGGGGACAATACGCGGACTGGTTCCTCGCCAGCCAGCAGGCGCCGATCGCGATCAGGCGGGTCTACGAGGAGGTCGAGCGCCTG
>DASWGU010000114.1:0-7900 GCA_036393555.1 Gemmatimonadaceae bacterium | reverse complement strand
TTGCTGGAGGGCCTGGAGGAAACGCTCACGCTGCACCGGCTCGACGTGTTTCCCGAGCTGGGGCAGAGCTTCAAGACAACGAACATGATCGAGAGTGTGATGGCGCGCGTGGAGGACAAGACCGCGCGCGTCGATCGCTGGTGCACGAGTGATCAGAAGCACCGCTGGTGCGCGGCCGCCCTCCTCGCCGCGGAAGCGAAGTTCCGCCGGGTGAAGGGCTACGAGAAGTTGCCCCTGCTCAAGAAGGCGTTAGTGAAGCGTGGTTCAACGATCCACAAGGACGCTGCGTAGTACTGGTTAGGCATCCACCCGATTATCAACTGAGAAAGGGACACACCCGGATTGAGTTCAACGGTTCATTTTCACGGACGCCATGCCGGCTCAGCTGCCGAACCAGCAGCCAGCCTCGTGAGCCCGGAGCCGTCCGGTGCCATCAGGTAAAAACCATCAGCAGTGCATTCCGTCGCTGAGCAGGTCATCTTCTCGAAGGCAATTCGCGATCCGTCCGGTGACCAGGCTGGATGCCGTCCCGTCGAAATCGAGACGACCGAGGATCCGTCAGACTGCATAATGGCGATGTTCGTCGCGGGCACGACACTGAGCAGGTCCGTCGTGTAGACGAGTTGCGTCCCGCCCGGACTCCACGAGGGCTCGGCATCGATCCCGATTTGACTCGTGACACGCACGAAGCCCGAGCCGTCCGGATTGACGGTACAGACGTCGGTGTTGCCGGCGTCGACCTCACAGGTGAACGCGATCCTGGTGCCGTCGGGTGACCAGGAAAGCTGAGCGGCGTCGATCACCGGGAGCGAAAGCGCGGTGGTGCCGCTGCCGTCAGCGTTCATGATATGGATCTGCCGTGCGCCTATCGGTCCGGTCGTAAAGGCGATCCGCGCGCCGTCGGGACGCCAGGTGGGATCGGCGGTCTGCGTCTCGCTGGACAGCGCCACGACATCGCCTCGGTCGACAACTGATGCGGTGTACAAACGACCAGGGGTACAGTCGTCGTTCTCGTCGCATGTAAACCCGGAATAGGCAATCCTCGCGCCATCCGGCGACCAGGCCGGACCGGTACCCGAAACACCCAGACTAAACTCACTGTCGGGCGACCCGTCCGTCACCATCAGCCCCGGGCCACGGTTGAATGCCAGGATAAGACGTCGACACTCGAAGTCAAAGTGCACCGGGACGACTGCCCTGTTCGCGACCGTCCAGACACTGCGTGACGGTGCCGACGGCGCCTGAGGGACACAGTTCTTCGGCTGGTCGAGGGCAATCTCGTAGTCGCCGGCGGCCAGACGCGTCAGGAGGGTCGTCGCGGTGCTACCGACTTGCCAGAATGTCTGGTTTCCGGTTGACGTGCAGGATCCTCCTTGCTCGCAGACGACGGGCGTGAGTACACCCGTGTACCCCGGAACCGGAATGTCCTTGCCGGCTGTGACGGTGGACACCTCGATTCCCGTCGCGAAACAATGCATGGTCAGGCTGACATGCGTGGAATCGGCATCGTGGATGACGAGGTGACGCGTCGTCGGTCCGTCTGGATCGCAGTTGGGCGCGATATCGTCCACGACGAGCTCATGGTCGCCGGATGCGGGAGTCAGCTTCGTTTCACTGTTTACCGAGACCCTGAGGCCGCTCCCATCGAGTGAGAGGAAATAGCCGTCGGGGTCTATGTCACCACCGACGCTCTGCAGGACGACGTACAGGACCCCTGTGGTGGGGCCGGCCGTGTCGCGGCACGCCGTGATGGCCAACAGAAGCGGGACCGATCGGCAGACACCGCGCATGGCGACACTCGGTGCGGCGGGAGCGCCCAATCTACCGCCGAGTCAGAAACAAGGCAACCTGGACTGGTGGGCCCTGAGCGTCGCTACCTCACGCTATTCGGCCAGCCTCGCGTGATTCCATCGGACCGTGCGCCCCGACCGGTACGGCTTTCCCGTCAGGCGCGGGAAGCGCACACCGTCGGCGCCGTGTCCTGAAACAGCACTTGTGGCAACCCTCCGGAGATCTCGAAGCGCAGCTCTTCCTGCCCGACCGGCGCGTAGGATGTGCAGCGGCCATCGAGCTGACAGACCCGAAGTGGATTGTGCTGCCAACCGTACCAGCCGACATACGCGGCAACGGCGGGATCGACATTACTCGTCAGGCAGCGCGCGAGTCGTTCCGGAAGGCTGATCGCGGGACATGCCGACATCCGTTACTCAGGCGACGCCTTTCCCTCTCGTTCGGCGAGGATCGCTTCCAGGGCCCAGCTGTCTATGGCCTGGACCGTCCCGTTGGCGATCTCACGTGAGCGAAAAGGCAGGCAACACGCGCTGCCGGCACGTCCTGGTGCAGGCGGCGTGGGTTTATCGCTACCAGCCCATTATCGGCTTCGCCCTCAAGCGACGTCAGTAGGACCAGTCGCCCCAGGTGATCGCGCACACCTGGAACGCCCAGCATCGCCTGCACACGCTCTACCAGCGTCTCGCGTTCCGAACGCGCCCGCAGATCGCCGTCGTGGCCGTGGCGCGGGAACTCGTCGGGCTCCTCTGGGCCGTTATGCAGGACATCACGCCGCAGTCAACCGCTGCATGATGTTTCGGTCCGTCGATGGCAGGAACGCCGCGATGAGGTCACTGGTGATTGCCGTCACTCTCGGTCCGCGAACCAGCGGCGGGTCGTTCCCATCCTGGCGTGCCCTCTCGACCTCTTGTGACTGACAGGGACGAAAGGTGTTTCGCCGGCGCGCCGACCATTGTACCGTTCACGACCCGCCGGTCACTGTCATGCGCGGGGACTGCCACCAATCCAGGGGACTGCCGTGAAGGCCTTCATTTCATCACTGAGCCTTGGCTTGCTGCTGTCGGTGGGCGCGAGCGCCCAACAAGCCACCCGCACGGAGCCAGTCGAGGGTATCCGCGACAACGGGACCGGGTACCATGCGCTGGTGGGAGCCCGCGCTGTGACCGCGCCGGGCCGGACGCTGGACAACGCGACAATCATCATTCGGAACGGCCTGATTCAGTCCGTCCAGCCGGGCGGTACGCCGCCGGCGGGCGCTCGGGTCTGGGACCTGTCGGGGCACACCTTGTATCCGGGGTTCATCGACGCCCACGCCGACCTGGGAAGAGACAGCGTGCCCCGGGGCGGCGACGTGGGGCCGACCCACTGGAATCCCCAGGTACGCGCGTGGTTCAGCACCACCGCGAACCTGCAGGATGACGCGAACCGGCGGCGCGGGCTTCGATCGCAGGGCTTCGGCGCGGCGCTCGTCGTCCCGAAGCGGGGCATCTTCCGCGGCAGCGCCGCAGTGGTGAGCCTGGGCGACGCCGGCGTGCGCGAACGCGTACTCCGCCCGGACGTTGCCCATTCGATCGGCTTCCAGGGCTCCGCCGAGCTGGGGGGCCGCTACCCCAACTCGTCCATGGGCACGATCGCGCTCATGAAGCAGACCTTCATGGACGCAGACTGGTACAAGCGCGCCTGGACTGCGTACGAAACGGGCGGCCGCGCGTTCCTGCCGCCGGAAACCAGCGAAGCGCTCAAAGCGCTCGAGGCTGCGGTCGCCGGCACGCAGCCGGTCATCTTCGAGACCCGCAGCGAGGAAGAAATCCTCCGTGGTCGGGCGCTGGCGAGCCAGTTCAAGCTGAATGCCTGGTACCGTGGCAACGGCGAGGAGTATCGGATCATTGATGTGCTGCGGGGCAGCAAGGCCCCTCTTTTCATTCCGCTCAACTTCCCGGAAGCGCCGAACGTGGACGATCCGGAAACGTCGATGAATGCGTCACTGGGCGAGCTGCGCCACTGGTACCTGGCGCCGACGAACGCCGGCCAGCTGGCGAACGCCGGCATCGAGTTCGCCATCACGTCAGACGGCCTCACCTCGCTGAATGATTTCCTGCCGAATCTGCGTGCCGCCGTAGCCAGGGGGCTGACGAGCGACGCTGCGCTGGCCGCGCTTACCACAACGCCGGCCCGCTACCTCGGCATCGATCGCACACACGGGACGATCGCCGCAGGCAAGGTAGCGAACCTGGTGGTCGCGAAAGGCGACCTCTTCACGCGCGAAGCCGACATCCGCGATGTCTGGGTGCAGGGCGTCGTGTATGGCGTGACTCGCCCCGCGCAGATCGATCCACGCGGCACCTGGACGGTCCAGTCGGGCGATCAGTGGGGCTTCGAGGCCAAACTCGTGCTCGAGGGCACGCTCAATCGGCTGCGCGGTTATCTCGACGTGGCACCTGGCCGCGACAACGCCCAGGGCGCCCGGATCGACCTGGAGTCCGCCACGGTTATCGCCGAAACGGGCAGGCTCGAGGTGCGCTTCAACGGCGAGAGGCTCGGCTACGAGGGCAGGGCCTTGCTGGCGGGCTCGGTGACGGGCGACCAGTTCTTCGGTTGGACGTCGCTCCCGAACGGAGCGAGCCCATCCTTCCGCGGCACGCGCACCGCCCCGTTCCAGGGTGACGCGGTCGGCACAGTGGCCGTCAACGTGCCCAATCTCGATTTGCCGTTCATCCGGCCGATGATGGACTACGGCGTGACGGCGCCTCCGCAGCAGCCCGCAGCAGTCTTCGTTCGGAACGCGACGGTCTGGACGCAGGGACCGCAGGGTCGCATCGAAGGTGCCGATGTACTGATCCGCGCGGGCAAGATTGCCGAGGTGGGTCAGGGTCTGCGCGCGCCGGCCGGAGCCATCGTGATCGATGGCACGGGCAAGCACGTGACACCAGGCCTGATCGATCCGCATATCCACTCCGGCGTCAGCGATGTGAACGAGACCGGCGCCACGATCGTCCCCGAGGTCTACATGGGCGACGTGATCACACACAACAACATCGCGATGTACCGGCAGCTCGCCGGCGGTCTCACCACGGCGATGATCAAGCACGGCTCCGCCAACCCGATCGGCGGCGAGAACGTCATCGTCAAGATGCGATGGGGCAACCTGCCGGAAGCCCTGAAGCTCGAAGGCGGGACGCGCACGGTGAAGTTCGCGTTGGGCGAGAATCCCAAGCGCTGCTGCTACGAAGGGCGTTACCCCAGGTCGCGCATGGGGACGCAGGAAATCATCCGCGACCATTTCCTGGCGGCGCGCGATTACCGGCGTGAGTGGCAGGAATGGGAGAAGACGAAGACGGGTCTGCCGCCGCGCCGTGATCTGCGCATGGATGCGGTTCTCGACATCCTCGACCAGAAGCTGCTGATCTCGTCACACGGTTATCGCGCCGACGAGTACCTCGCCCTCATTCGCCTCGCCGAAGAATTCGGCTTCAAGGTCCAGACGATCCAGCACGGAGTGGAAGCGTACAAGATCGCCTCCGAGCTGGCGGCTTCGGGTGTGGCCGCCGCGGTCTGGAGCGATTGGGGTGGGTTCAAGATGGAAGCGTACGACGCCACGAAGTACAACGTGCGAATCCTGATGGAGGCGGGCGTGACTGTGTCGCTGCACTCGGACAACGCGCAGATCGCCAGCCGCATGAACTGGGAAGCGGGCAAGCTGCTGCGCACCGGCCTGACCGAGGAACAGGCGCTCACGACGGTCACCCTCAACGCGGCCAAGGTGCTGGCGATCCACGACCGTGTGGGATCGCTCGAACCGGGCAAGGATGCCGACTTCGTGGTGTGGAGCGGAAATCCGCTCTCGCAATTCACCAAGGCGGAGCAGACGTGGGTCGACGGTCGGCGCTACTTCTCGCTGGAAGAAGACGCGGCTCGCCGCGCAGAAGTCGACAGGGAGCGCGGGCAACTGATACAGGCGGTCCTTGCTGCAGCGGGGAGCCAGCGCGAACGAGCCCCGACGAGTGGGAGGAACTGACCATGCAAGCCAACCGAGAGGGGGCCATGACGACTACCACAGCGCTGCGTTTCCGCCGCCTGCTCGCCGCCGTTGCGATATGTATGGCCGCGAGCGAGCCTCTCGCGCTTTCGGCGCAGGTGCGCATGACAGTCCCGCCGCAGAGCCAGGCCATCGCGCTGCGCGGGGCCACGATCCACACCGTGACGAATGGGGTCATCCAGAACGGCACGATCCTCTTCGATGCCGGGAAAATCATCGCCGTAGGGGCCAACATCGAAATCCCGGCCGGAACCAGGATCGTCGACGTAACCGGCAAGCACATCTATCCGGGTCTGATCGACGCGTATTCGACGGTCGGCATTTCCGAGATCGGCGCTGTCGACATGTCGAACGACGTGAACGAGGTCGGTGACTTCAACCCGAACGTTCGCACGGACGTAGCTGTGAACGCGGAGAGCCGCCACATCGGTACTTCGCGCTCGCAGGGCGTCCTCACCACACTCACGACACCGGGCGGTGGGCTCATCTCCGGCATGTCATCGGCGATGGCGCTCGAGGGCTGGAGCTGGGAGGAGATGTCGCTCGAGTCGGCAGCGGCCCTCAACGTGAACTGGCCGGACCCCAACCAACGCGGAGGAGGCCGTGGCGGCCGTGGCGGCCGGGGCGGCGGTGGTGGGCAGGAAGGCGGCAACCGCCCGACATACGAAGAGCGCGTGCAGCAGCTGAAGAACTACTTCGCCGAGGCGCGAGCCTATCGCGACGCGGTTGCCGCGGGCGAACAGGTTCGCACCGATGCGCGCTACATGGCGATGATCCCGGCACTGAACCGTGAGATTCCGGTCGTCGTATCCGCGAACGGCACGTCGCAGATCAATGACGCCATCACCTGGGCGAAACAGGAAAACCTGAAGCTCATCATCCGCGGCGGGGACGACGCCATCCATGTGGCCGACCGGCTGCGTGCCGAGAATATCCCGGTGATCCTCACTTCGACAATGGACGCTCCGAATCGTGCCCACGAGGGCTACGACGCCGCGTACAGCAGGGCCGCGCAACTGCACAAGGCGGGCGTCAAGTTTGCCATCTCCGGGGGAGCGGGCTCGCTCTACACGGATCGGCTGCCCTACGAGGCCGGCGTCGCCGTCGCTTTCGGACTGCCGGAGGAGGAAGCGATCAAGGCGGTCACCATCAACGCCGCGGAGCTGATGGGGTTGTCCGACCGGCTCGGCTCGCTCGAGCCCGGCAAGCAAGCCACGCTGCTGATCACGACGGGTACGCCGATCGACACGAGGAGCGACATCCTGCAGGCGTACATCCAGGGACGTGAGCTCGACATGAACGACATCCAGAAGCACTTCTTCCAGAAGTACATGGAGAAGGTGCGGCAGATGCTGAAGATCATCTCGTAGGGCGCAACCGTCCTGCTGCCAATCGGGATAGGGGGTAGCCGGTGTTGCCGGCTACTCCCCTCCCACACCACCGGACGTGCGGGTCCGCATCCGGCGGTTCAGAGTGTTGAGGTTGGTGGAGCGAGACGGGGTACCCCGAGCCGATCGAAGTACGATCCCGGTAGAGCCGTGTGCATCCCACCAAGAGCCGATGCCCGCCACCAGCGTCGGCCATGACCAGCGCCTTTCCGAGCCAACCACTCGGGTAGGCCCCGAGTGCATAGCTCACGGTAAGTCGTCCGGCCCCGCTTCCACTGTTTGAGCTGCAGCGTCCTCAGTCGGCGGTGAATCCAGCCGTCGAGATCGACGAAGATCCGGGGAGTCTCCGCGAGCTTGAAATACTCCCGCCAGCCTCGCAGATACCCGCCAAGTTCTGCCGCGACCTGCTCCATGCTGCGTCCGCCGTTCCGACGTGTGATCCGTCGGACGCGATGTTTCAGCTCCTTCAGGGCCTTGGCCGCCACGCAGCGTTTGACCGTGCTTCCTGATGCTACCCAGAAGCTGTAGCCCAGAAACTTCCGGTCCTGGAACGCGCGCGCTCACTGCTCCAACTCCATTCCGCCCAGACCGGCGTCAATACACCACCTGACGACCAGGTGCTGAACAGTGGCGACTCCGCTCCTGACCTGGCGCTCACGCCGGATCTCCGCTGCCCGGTCTGCCA
>DASWGU010000113.1:0-2918 GCA_036393555.1 Gemmatimonadaceae bacterium | reverse complement strand
CGTCAGGCCATCCGAGACGTGCTGGTGAAGGCGCTGGAGATGGGGCGGGAGGATGCGAAGTGAGCAGCGATATGGCGCTAGTAGTAGCTATCTCGGTGGCGTTGTTCGGGAACATCGGCGGCATCGCGCTGCTGTACTGGTTCGTCGGCTGGCTCGACCGTCGGGATGCGCGGAGGAAGCCATGACCCACACAGAGCCTACGCAGACCCTACGGGGCGTAGCGGCCCACGGGGACACGCACGCGCCGGGGACGCTAGAGACGCGGGTACGCAGACAAGGATTGGCAACGTGCATCTGCACGCACATGGAGGCGCAGCATGGCGAGGATACAGGTACCTGTCTCGCCGCTGATCCATTTCGCGACGATACGTGTGCTTGCCCTGACTTCATCCGGGGCGGAGTGATCCTCATCGACTCAGCACTCGACATCGCACGCGAGTACGACCGCCTGTACGCCGAGTCCGAGGCCGCGCGGCAGGCAGCCGAGGCGCGGGAACAAGACTACCGTCAGCAGTTGCATGAACGGTCGAGTGACGCAGCCACTACAGGAGCCAAGCTCGCGACGGCCAACATCAAGCTTCAGGCAGCCGAGGCGCGGGTGACGGAGTTGGAGGAGGCGATCCGGCCCATCGTCGCGGTCACGTCAACCGCGTTCAGCCACAGCAACGCAAAGCTCTGCCCGCACGGAAACGACGCCAGGTATCCGACACACGCGCGATGGTGCGACGAGTGCTGGGATAAGCTCGCCGTCGCCCTCACCCCGAGGGCCCTCGCCGACACCACTCCCTGCCCCCCTGAGGAGCGGGTGGCGGTTCAGCAACAGCGCGTCGATTTGGCGCTGATTTACATCGAGCGTCTACGCAACGCCGGGAACGATGTAGCTGCCGCACTCGTGGCTTCGATGGAAACGGATGAGCCCTTTGGTGACGTTGAGGCGGTCGAGCATTGCAACGCGCAGGTTGAGCGATGGGTCGAACTGGTGCAGCCTCGTGCCCTCACCGCAGAGCCTACGCAGGAGCAGAAATCATGACCGACACCATTTCCGACGTAGCGGCGGGGTGCTTCTCCCGCGACGAATATTGCGTCCACGGCAAGCACTGGGTGAAGGAGCCGGTCAGTTGTCCCGCCTGCGGTGCGTGGCTGTGCGAAGAAGACTTGTGGCCCCATCTGACGGCCTGTCCTTGCGGTTACTGCGGGGAGCCGGTCGGCAACGGCAAGCACGAGGTCCGGGAGGGCGTCTGTTTCGAGTACGAGGGGTACCTGGCGGACGTGGGAGGCCGGTGATGGACTGGGATGCGCGGATCAACCGGGCGAAGAAGCGCGGCTACTTCACGGAGACGGACAGAAAGCGTGCGGCACGCTGGACGATGTGCGCGGTCGGAGAGCACCGGGGAGAGTACGAAAGAGGGAGTCTCAGCGCCCCGACCGACAAGTCGCTCACTGTACTGGGCATCAGGTTCTGTGACGAGGTCTGGCGCGACAACGTATCCGAGGCGCGTGCGTGCTGGAAGAAGATCCAAGTGCGCTTTCGGAAGGTGAAGTGATGCCCATCATCTTCCAGTGTCTCAATTCGTGGTGTGGGTTCATTTACGTGACGCCGGGGCCGTGCCCGCGCTGCCAGTCTCACCGGGCGAAGGTGCTGTAACTAACGGAAAGGAGGGGCCAATGAGCAACGAAAACGCCCCAGCATCATCGAACTTTGAACTGTTCCTCAAGACACCCAACGGGATCGAGGCCGCGCTGCGCGTGAACCTCGACGACATCGACGCGGAGACGGGCCAAGCCCAGCCTAAGTTGGCCGCGCTCGTGACCTACATGGCGCGGGTTGATGCTCAACTTGCGACGGCCAACTTCAAGCGCAGCGAGCGATTGGACAAACCCGCTCGGATGGGGGGAGGAGGCCGGGCCACGCAACCGCCACCCACGATCGTCAACGACGACGGTGAGACCGTCGAAGTGAAGTGCGGCCAGTGTGGTGGAGCCGTCTATGACAACCGTGAGGAAAACAAGGCGAGGGCGGGGCGGGGTGAGAAGCAGCGCCCGATCTTTGCCTGCAAGAACAAGGACGGATGCGGCTGGGTGCAGTGGCCGCCGAAGGGGGGATCGTGATGGAAGAAACAATCGAGAAGATCCGCATCGACCAGCTCGTGCATGAGTACCGCGACCTAGGCGACGCCATGAAGGCGACCGAGAGCCGCAGGAAGTCCCTCGCCGAGCAGATCATGGAGTGGATGGGCGACGAGGACACATTGGAGGTCGAGGGCTTGCCGGGGTTGCGGCGCAAGTCGCGCGGTACGGGTGAGTCGTGGGACTCCGACGCCGTGCGGGCCATCATCGACAAGTACCCGGAACTGTGGCGCAAGCTCATTGAGTTGGGGTGCGTGCAGATCAGCGGCAAGGCCGTGCGTGACGCCATCGCCAACCATCAGCTCGCAGGAAAGCCGCCCGGCGGCATTGAAGGCCGGACGGCTGAGTTCCTTGAGTGGGAACGAAAGTAGCAGAACCGGCGCGCGACCAATGATCGCCTGAGGTCCCGCGCGTCTGTACTGAGGGCGGTCGTCGTCCAACCGGCGGCCGTCCACCCCATGGATGAGAGAGAGGGTCACGGATGCCAACGTGTGCTTACTGCGACGGCCGGAACGGCGTCGTGACCTGCCGCGACCACGTGCTCCATAAGTTCCGATGGCTTCCTCGAGCCCGCATCGCCGCGCTGGTGGGGTTCGACCGCGACGACCCGCAAAACCTCGTCCCGGCCTGTACGTTCTGCAACATCAACCGCATCACGAGAAAGCTCTTGCCTCCGTCGTGGGCTGACCGCGTCGAGTGGCTGAACGCGCTGTTTCCGAGCCGTGTGCCGTGGCGCGTGTGGGACGGGAGCATCGAGGGCTTGGCGGTGTACGGATGAGAACTGGCGCACG
>DASWGU010000112.1:0-19640 GCA_036393555.1 Gemmatimonadaceae bacterium | reverse complement strand
CAACTACGCGCTCTCTGCCAGTCCCGCCGCGGTGGTGGCCCAGGCAGGCGGTAGCGGCCTCACTACGGTCTCCATCGCGCGAACCAACTTCACCGGCGCCGTCACCCTCTCGCTCGACGCCCCACCATCGGGCGTGACCGCGAGCTTCAATCCCGCCAGCCCCACGGGCAACACCTCCGACGCGACGATAAGCGCGGCCGCCTCGGTAGCGCCCGGAGACTACACGGTCACGATCAAGGGCTCGGCTTCCGGACCGGGCGACAAGACCACCACGATCACACTGACCGTGACCGCGGCAGCGAATTACACCCTCGCGGTCAACCCGGCCGTCCTCACCGTGCAGGCGGGAGCACAGGGCGCCGCAACGGTCACCATTGCCCGGACGAACTTCAACGGCGCCGTCACACTCTCGCTTTCCAGTCCTCCGTCGGGGGTGTCGGGCGCCTTCAACCCCGCCAGCCCGACGGGAGACATGTCTGCGTTGACGCTTACGGTCGATAACACGGTCGTTCCAGGCGACTACACCATCACCGTCATGGGGACCGCGACCGGCGTTCCGACGAAACTGCGGTCGGTTGCGACGGGAGGCACGTCGGACGGCGAGATTGCCGCGGCCGCGGGAGACCGCACGGCCACGTTCCAGCTTACCGTCACCGCCGCATCGGGCATCTCGCTCTCGGCCGGTCCCGCGACGGTAGCGGCGCTCCAGGGCGGAATCGCCATGAGCACCGTGACGATCACGCGCGCGTCATTTGCGGGCGACGTGAATCTCGCGGCCAGCGGCCTGCCGGCCGGGATGACGGTATCGTTCAGCCCCAACGACACGCCTGACGACGCCTCCGTGGCCACGGTCCTCGTTGGAGCCGGCGTGCCCGTTGGCAATCATCCAGTAACCATCACGGGCAGCGGCTCCGGCGCCGCCGATGCGACGACGACACTCACCGTCGGGGTCAGCGCGCCGCCAGCCATCTTCAACACCGAACTCCAGTTCGCCGGTACTGTCGTTCCGGAGTTCTTTGGCTTCCAGGACGGAACCGGCGCCTGGCAGGCTGTCCTGCCGCTCTATGCCAGCGGGACTGGCACCTACTCCTATCGCATGAACATGGCATCGGGCTTCGGTGGCCTGTACTACGTCTTCAACAACGCCGGCCTCACCGCCACGATCCAGGCATTGCAGCGGTCCGGGCTCATCGGACCCGAGGATCTGCTGGGAGAGCTGAGTAGTGGTTCCGGCTTCATTGCCGGTCGGCTGCGGCAGGCAGCGGCCTCGATGGCGCCGACCTTCGGCAGCACCGGGTACCTCACTGTCAATTCCTACGGAACGCCGTCCGAGCTGAACGCTCTCGGGGCGTACTTCGCTCCGATGTCGAAAATCGACGTCATTGGCGGGGTGATAAACGGGTTGCCGCGCACCAACATCTGGGTGGGTGGCCGCCATGCCGCCTATGACGGAAGCCAGAGCACCGTCATCATCCCGGCTGTCAACCCGGGGCGTCTGCAATACGGACTCGTGGCCGGCCGGTTCAATACCGGCGGGATTCTGGATGCTGTGCACGTAAAGAGCACAGCGGGTACCGCGAACACCATGGACATGCAGGGGTCGGGTTCTGCTTCGCCACTGTTCACGCAGGTCTTTACTGGCACGCCTTTGGGGAGTATCGGCTTCTTCACGCACTTGTGGAACGGTCCCAGCTTCGTCGGCGTCGTGGACATGCAAAGTCCCAACGCAACGACGCCGAAAAACGCCGGTGCGCCGCAACTCTCGCAGTGGGGACCGAATGGTGTCATGGGGATCACTGTGTACGATACCGACGAGCTGACCTTCAAGCGAAAGTTCACTGGAGGGGAGACGAACTGGGGCCTGAAATCCACCTTCTTCCCGGCACTCCTCGATCCACAGGTGACCAACGGAAACGGCTACACGGTGAATTTCAATGCGCCGACGGAGTTCGGATTGCCGTTCCAGGGATTTGCCGGTGCGATCATCCCATCCACCTTCATGGGCAACGCGATCGTAGGGACCGCAACCCGCACCTACTTCCAGATGAGCGGGCAGTCCGGGCCGTCGTACTCCCTGCAATACCTTCCCCCAGCCGCCGTTGGCGCTCCGACAGGTTCTGCGCTGGGTTCGGACAACATCGGTATCTTCGGCGTGACGAAGTCCGTGAGTGTCCAGGCTGACGGACTCGCGCCTCTCATGATGCCGAATGCCTTCCATTTGCAGAGCTTCCGGCTGCTGTCGGTCGGATATCCATGACGGAGAGCGGCACAGCCACGCATCGGGAGGGAACCGCGACGGGTCGGCTATCGATCTTCCTTGCCGCCGGGGAGATCTCCGGCGACCTGCAGGCGGCGCACCTGGCGACCGCCATTCGGCGGCGTGACCCGTCGGTGCGGCTGTACGGGTGCGGAGGGCATCGCATGCAGGCGGCCGGTGTCGACATTCGTTCGAACACAGCCGAGCTGGGATACGTAGGTCTGGTGGAAGGGCTCCGCTTCCGCAGACCGATGCGGCGGGCGCGCGAGGACCTCCGGAGGCTGCTCCTGAGCGATCGTCCCGACCTGGTCGTGCTGGTGGACGGCGAACGGTTCAACGGTTTCCTCATCGATTTCCTCCATCGCGAAGGCATCCCGTTCGTGATGTACTTCGTGCCACAGGTCTGGTTCTGGGGGCGATGGCGGATCGGACGAATCGCCCGGCGTGCGCGCCGGGTGATTCCGGTCTCCCGCGCCGAGCAGTCGTTATTCCGTCGCGAAGGTGCTCGTGTCTCGTGGCACGGTCATCCGCTGCTCGATATCGTGCGGCCCGACGCCGATGGGGACGGCGTCCTGCGGCGGCAGGGACTGGACCCTGCCGCGCCAATCCTGGCGCTGATGCCGGGAAGCCGCTGGCAGGAGATCGAGCGCCACGGCCCGACGCTGCTCGTGGCTGCGCGAGCCCTGGCGACCCGCGACACCGCGCTGCAGTTCATCATGCCGCTGGCCGCACCGCACCTGCGGCCGGCTCTGGAACGCCAGATCGACGACGCTGGACTGACTGGTCGCGTCCGATTGCTGAGCGACCATGCCTACACGAGCGTGAGCCGCTGTCGTCTGGCGCTGGTTTCGTCAGGCACCGCAACGCTGGAGACCGCGCTGCTGGGCGTCCCGATGGTTGTCTTCTATCGTCTCCATCCGGTGACGTACGCGGTAGCCAGGATACTGGTCACCACGCGGTTCATCGCCATGCCGAACATCCTCCTCGATGACGCCGTCGTGCCCGAACTCATCCAGGGTGAGTTCACGGCGTCGCGACTGGTTGCCGAGGCCACGCAGATACTCGACGATCCGGAGCGCGCCGCGTCGATTCGCCGCCGGTTGGCGGCAATCCCTGCACTGCTCGGCGGCGGCGACGTCCTGGATGCGGTGGCGCGCACGGTGCTGGCCGATGCCGTTTCCACGCCCGTACCGGCGATGACTCCACCGCTCGGCGTCGTCTGCACGGCCTGATCGGGGAGCGGTTGCGAGTCTCAGGCGTGTTGTCGCAGGAGGGAGGCCGCATGTCGTCAGGCGGTGTCGGGCCGGGCGCCAGGCTGCGGAGAACCATCGCCCGCGTCGTGCTGGCGCCAATCGTGCCGGCCATGGCAGCCCTACCCGTGTTCGTGCGGGTCATGCCCGAGAGCTGGTCGGTCCGCCTCGGACGGCTGTTCGCCCGGCTGAGCCGATCGGGCCGGCGGCGCGATATTCTGGCACGCCGCCGCGCGGTGCTTGGCTGCGCTGGAGATGAGGATGCGTTCTGGTCGGCGCATCTCGACCACGTGGGGCGTACGATAATCGAATCATTCGCGCTCGACGTCATGAGTGACGCGGAGATCGTGGAGCGGATCGACATCACGGGTGAGGACCATCTGCGCGCTGTGCTCGACCGGGGTCATGGCGCCATCCTTTTTCTGAACCATCTCGGCAGCCCGGGTGCCATCGTCGGCGGTCTGGGTCTGCGCGGCTACGACCTGACGATCGCCGGCAATCGCATGGAAGCGATGGTACTCGGCGAACGCGTGACGCTGCACTACGCGGAGGCTGAGGTACAGCGCCTGTTCCGGCGTGGCCGAGTGCACCGCGCGCTGCTGGGCGACAATCTGCCCCGCAGCGCGGCGGAGGTGCTCGACCGGAACGGCTGCTTCGCCATGTTCATCGACTTTCCCGTGGTCCGGAAGCACAACCAGCAGGTCGCCTTCGGTTCTGCGTACATGAACGTGAATCTCGGTCCGGCACTGCTGGCGCTGCGCCATGAGGCGTCCGTGCTCTGCGTCGATTGCCTGCGAACCGGCGAGAATCGTCACCGCCTGGTGATCCATCCGCCGCTGGGCCGGGCGTCCGGTGACCGACGGGACGCGGCTCTGCAGATGATGGAGGCGTCCCTGCAGTCGCTCGTCAGAAGCCTGGGGGCGCATCCCGACCAGTGGTGGCCGTGGGACTGGGCCGACATCACGGCAGGGGTGGACGCGTGACCCAGCCGCGCTACAGGTCTCCGCCCAGGGAAACGACGCTGACGCGGGTCGGTCTCCTGCTGGGGGTTTCACTCCTTCGTGCCGTCTTCTGGTTGTTGCGGCGCCTGCCGGAAGATCGCGCGCTGGCGTTCGCGCACGGCGTCTCTCGCGTCCTTGGCGTGCCACTGAAGGCCGCGAGACGACGCACACAGCAGATCGTGTTCACGGACGGAGACACGGGCTTCGAAGCGCTGGAGCAGCAGCACACCGCCTATCTGGCCCGACTGCGGCTTCACATTGCCCGGCTTCCGGTCGAGTCACCCAGGACGATGGGTGAGCGCGTCAGCTTCGAGGGATTGGAACACCTGGCGGCGGCGCGCGACCAGCATCGCGGTGTCCTCATCGTCAGCGGTCACGTCGGCACGTGGCTCCACGTTCCGACGGCCCTGGCCGGTCGAGGTTTCCCCATGCTGTTCTTCGTCAACCCGCACCTGCCAGGTCTCGCCGGGATGATGGACTCCATGGCATCGCGGTACGGATTCTCGCTCGCCCATGTCGGCGCGGACGCGCACGCGGCTGCCCGCGATCACTTCCGCAGCGGCGGCCTGCTGCACGTGACGATCGACGCGACCGTGCATCCGGAGCGGAGCGTGTGGCTTCGCTTCGGTCAGTCGGAGCTACTGGTCGATCCCGGACCGGCCGTCCTGGCGTTGCGGCATCGGGTGCCGGTCGTTCGGGCCAGCGCGTTCCACGATGCTGCGGGCCATTCGTGCGTTCGTCTCTCGCCGCCGATGCTGGTGGGGCCCGGAACCACCTGGACGCGCGCGGAGCCGCTGATGCAGCACTGGCTCGATTGCCTGTGGTCCGATGTATCGGCGCATCCAGCACAATGGTGGCCGATCGCCTACGTCCAGGTGCGACGCCCGCTCGCCGTCGTGGCAAAGATCGCGCCGCCGACCGTCGTGAGTACGCGGTGAGCCGGCCAGCCAGGGTCCCCGGTCCGTCGCGACTGCAGATGCTTCGGGCGTTTCCCGCGATCCGGCGCAGCGTGCCGGACTATCTGCTCGAGCTGAACCGACGTCACGGCGACTCGGTGTTGCTGCCGCTGCGCTATCGGACGTTTCTCATCGTCGCGCCTGAGGACATCAGGCACGTGCTGGTGATAAACCCCCTCAACTACCACAAGGCCGGCGGGCTGACGTTTGCCCGCGACCTCCTGGGTCGCGGCCTGGTGAGCAGCGAACCGCCGCTGCACACGCGCCAGCGCCGGCTCATGGCCCCGTCCTTCCATCGGCGCGCGATCGCCGGCTTTGCGGACCTGATGCGCGACGCGACCGCGGCGCATGTCGCGTCGTGGCAACACGGACTGGTGGTGGACCTGTCCCTCGAGATGATGACCCTCGCACTCGGTATCGCCGGCCGCGCACTTTTCGGCGTGGACCTTCAGGGGGCGGCGGCGGCGGATTTCGGACTCGCCTTTACGCGGGTGCAGAAGCTCCTCATCCGCCGGCAGCGCCAGGTGCCGCTGCCGCTGTGGTTGCCAATTCCGTCTCACATGGAATACCGGCGGGACATCGCGCGGATCAACGCGTTCATCGGGACGCTCGTCTCGGCGCGCCGTCGACTTCCGGAGCAGCCCGCGGATTTGCTGGGACTCCTGCTGAGCGCGCGGGACGAGAATGGCGCGCCAATGGCCGATGATCAGCTGCGCGATGAAGTCACCACGCTGCTGCTGGCGGGGCACGAAACCGTCGCGAACCACCTGAACTGGACCTTCTACGAATTGTCGCGGCATCCGCATATCGAGGCGCGGTTGCTCCAGGAATGGGCGAGGGTGATTGGGGACCGTCCGGCCACGTTGGAGGACCTTTCTTCGCTCCCGCTGACAGAGACCGTGCTGATGGAATCGCTGCGCCTGTATCCGCCGGCATGGACGCTGGCACGGCACGTGGTGCGGGACGATCGCCTGCCCAGTGGGCTCACGCTCCGCGCCGGGGACGAGGTACTGATGTCGCAGTACGTTTCTCACCGGAACGCGAAGTATTTTCCGGAGCCCGAGCGCTTCGATCCGGACCGGTGGACGCCGGAGTTCCGGCGACAGGCGCCGGTCACCGCGTACTTCCCCTTCGGCGTGGGGCCCCGCTACTGCATTGGCGATGCATTCGCGCGCATGGAGGCGGCCCTGATTCTCGTAACGATCGGACGGCAGTTCGCGCTCCGACCCATCGCGGGTCAGCGGATCGAGAAGGAGGCGCTGATCGTCATGCGCCCCCGCTACGGCATGCAGATGATGCTCGCGGAACGCGGGCTGTCTGGAGAAGCTGTCGCCGTGTGAGTGTTCCGCTCGCGAGCCTCCCGTGCGCGCAGTCCTGTCATGGCGATCTCGGCCCGGTCAACGGAAAGTCGCCGGCGACGAGTTCCGCCCACAACCGGGCCACGGTGCGCAGGCCGCGCTCGAAGTTGCCCAGGTCCAGCCACTCGTTCGGGCCGTGGGCGTTCTCACCCGGCAGCCCGAACCCCAGCAGCAGCACGGGCGCGCCGAAGATCCGGTCGAAGTCGCCGATCACCGGGATTGACGCCCCCTCGCCGACGAGGACGGGCTCGCGTTCGAAGGTCGCCGCCAGGGCGCGGCGGGCAGCGGCCAGCAACGGCCCTTCCAGGCGCGCCTGCCAGGCCGGCGAGGCGTGCACCAGATCCAGGCGCACGCGAACACCCGGCGGCGCGACCCGCTGCACGTGGGCGCGGAACAGGCGGTCGATCTCGGCAGGGTCCTGGTCGGCCACCAGCCGGCAGCTCAGGCTGGCCGAGGCGCGCGCCGGGAGCACGGTCTTCGTCCCTGCGCCCGTGTACCCGCCGATGATGCCGTGGACGTCGCATGCCGGCCGCATCCACAGCCGCTCGAGCGTCGAGTAGCCGGCCTCGCCGCCGAGTTCGGGCACCGCCGCTTCGTCGCGGAACGCATCCTCGTCGAAGGGCAGGCCGGCAACCTGCTGGCGGAGTTCCGCGGGCCACTCGCGGCAGCGATCGTAGAAGCCGGCAACTGCGACGCGCCCGTCCTCGTCGTGAAGGCTGGCGAGAATCCGCGCCAGAACGGTCACCGGATTGACCACCGCGCCCCCGTAGCTGCCCGAGTGCAGGTCGGTGTCCGGTCCGGCGACCGCGATCCGGAAATAGGCCATGCCGCGAAGCGAGGTAAGGAGCGCCGGCAGCCCGGGGGCGAACATGGCCGAGTCGGAGACCACCACCGCGTCGCAGCGTAACCGCTCGACGTGCTGCCTCAGGAAGGGCACGAGATGTTCGCTGCCGGTCTCCTCCTCGCCCTCCACCAGGAATACGACGTTCACCGGCAGGGCGCCGCGGGTCCGCAGCCAGGCCTCGATCGCCTTGACGTGAATGAACAGCTGCCCCTTGTCGTCGGTGGCGCCGCGCGCGTACACGCGTCCCTTGCGCACGCTGGGTTCGAAGGGCGGCGAGTCCCACTCCCCGAGTGGCTCCGCTGGCTGCACGTCGTAGTGGCCGTAGACGAGAACCGTGGGTGCGCCGGCTGGAGCGCCACGCCACTCGCCGAGGACGATCGGGTGGCCGGCAGTGGCGTGCACCTCGACGGACATGCCGGCGGTGCGCAGCGAGCCGGCGAGCCACTCGGCAGCGCGGGCGACGTCCGGCGCATGCTCCGGTCGCGTGCTGACGCTGGCAATACGCAGCAGCTGGAACAGCTCGTCGCGGATGCGCCCGCTGTTCGCGTTGAAGAAACGGTCGAGATCGGAGACGACGTCTGCGCTCAAGGCTTCACTCCGCTGCCGGTGACTAAGGCGGGAAAAGCCGCCCGGGACGCCGGACGGCTGCGCGTCAGGATGACGGCGGTCACCACCAGCGCCGCCGCCAGGCCGGTGTGAAGACTGGCCGGCTCGTCGCCCACCGCCCATGCAAGTCCCACCGCGATCACCGGGTTGACGAAGGCGTAGGTACCGACGGCGGCCGTGGACGTGACCCGCAGCAGCCACGTGTACGCGGCAAAGGCCAGGGTGGTGCCGCCGAGAACTAGAAACGCCAGCGCCCCGGCGCCGCGGGGTGTGAGACTCGCGGGGCTCCATCCCGAGAACTCGCCGAGAACGACGCTGCCGAGGCCCACGAACACCGCTCCGGCGGCGAGCTGCATGGCCGTCGACTGCACGGCCGACACGGGGCGCGCTCCGTGGCGGGCGACGAGCGATCCTGCTGCCCAGAAGAGCCCGGCGACCAGCAGGGCGACATGGTCGAGCACCGGGCCCGACGAGGTCATCTGGCCACCGTGGGCGCCGCCCCGGGTGAGGACGAAGATGCCGGCGACGCCGACTGCCAGTCCCCCGATTACACGGGGCGACGGCGCCCGGCGCCGGATAAGTGCGTCCAGAAATACCAGCCACAGCGGGATCGATGTCATCAGCAGGGCGGCCTGTCCCGAAGGCACGCGCTGCTCGGCGGTGGCCAGGACGGCATGACAGCCCAGGAACAGCAGCAGTCCAGCGACGGCCGCAACGCGCCACTGCCCCGCGGTCGGGATGGCCAGCTCGCGGCGCACGGCGCACCAGGCGAAGAGGATCGCGGCGCCGCCGGCGCAGCGGATCGTGATGGTCAGCAAGGGTGGCGCCTCGGCCACCGCGTAGCGGATCGCCAGAAAGGTCGCCCCCCAGAGCACGTAAATGGCGACGAATGCAGCGCCGAGCGCCAGGCGGGCGGGAGGGACCGCGAGTGTCGGGCCGTCCCCGGCCTCGATCGCGGACTTCGTCGCGGTCACCTCGCGGGCCGCTCTTGCAGCGACAGCTCCGGAGCCCGCCCCTGGTGGAACACGACCTCGAAGTGGTCAACGTGCGCGTCCTTCTCGATCAGGTAGTCGTCGTCCTCAGGGTAGAAGACGGCGCTATCCATGTCGTCGCCAGCGAAAGCACGAATCCCCGCTTCGGACTCCCACAGGCTCCACACCTGGAACTCGGCGCGCTCGCCGCGGATCCGCCGCAGGCAAAGGACGGCCAGATTGCCGGGGGTCGCCCGCAAGGTTCCGAGCCCGGTCTCGTTCAGGTAGCGGAGGTACGCATCCGCGTCCGCCGCGCGGGTCGTGCCCTTCCAGGAACGCGAAATCATGACTGCTCTCCGTTTCGAACTCGAGGGATGTGCACCTGTTTAGATGCTTATACCGGTGCAGCCGTCGCAATCTTAGCAGAGAGCTTCGCACCGGTCAAGACCGTGATACCGGTGCGGTGTATATTTTCCAACCATGGCGACAACAAGCAGCGAACGGCGGGCCGGGAGCGACGTCCCCTCGAAGCCCGATCGTCCCCTGAAGTACGTGAGCGGGGATCCCGGCCCGGACCTGGTCAACACCATCGACTGGACACGGGACGGCGTCGTTAGCGAGCGGCTCACCGACTACCAGCGCCTGACGCGCTGGGCCGAGGGCGCCGGCGTGCTGTCGCGCGCCCAAGCGCGGTCGCTGCGCGAGGTGGCAAGCTCCCGCCCCGACGCGGCGGCGGAGGCCCTCGAGGTGGCGCGGCGGCTCCGCCAGGTTCTGCAGCGCGTACTCGCCTCGGTCGCCCGCGGGAAACGGGACGAGCGCGCCTGGAAGGAGTTCGGCGTCTATGTGGAGGACGCCCTGCGGCACCTGTTGGTAGCCCCACGCCCGGCCGGTCGCCAGGACAGGCGCGCGGCAACGTGGACCTGGCGCGACGCGGACGAGCGCCTCGACTGGTTCCTGTGGCCGGTGGTGCGCTCGACCGCCGAGCTTCTCACCTCCGACGAGGCACACCGCATCCGAGTTTGCGACGGGGACGACTGCGGCTGGGTTTTCGTCGACCGCAGCCGCAACCGGCTACGTCGCTGGTGCGAGATGCAGACCTGCGGCACGGTGGCCAAGAGCCGCCGCCGCACTCTGATGAGATCCGTGAACGTGGCATGTGCCTGGGCCGCGCTGTTCGCTGGAATGCCTCTGGCAGCCCAGAGATCGCCCGGACCCACGGAGCGTCCGCGATTCGTTCGCGTCACCGACAGCCCGTTTGCCACCATGCGCGCCAACACCGGTGGCGTCTCGTGGGTCGACTTCGACAACGATGGCGATCCTGATCTCTACGTCGCCAACGGATTTGTGCTGGAGAATGGCCAACCGCGAGCGCAGCCCAGTTGGCTGTTCGAGAATCGCGGCGGGAACTTTGTTCTTCGCGATACCGTCCTAGCGGCCGACTCCTCGTTTTCGTCGGGGAGCACCTGGGCGGACATCGACAATGACGGCGACCTGGACGTGTTCATTCCCAATCAGCGTCGGCAGGGCAATCTCCTGTTTCGGAACGATGGGAACGGGCGCTTCGTTGCTCTCGACGGACCCGTGACGCAGTCCAGGCGCATGTCCTATTCGGCGCTCTGGGCAGACTTCGATGGGGACGGCCTGGTGGATCTGTTCGTGTCGAACGGCGGTCTGTCGGGCCCGGATCGCGATGAGATGTTCCGCAACCATGGAGGAGGGCGTTTCGAGGCGGTCACGGGTAGCGCCCCGACCGCGGATTCGAGCCAGACCGCCGGCGCATCAGCGAGCGATATCGATGGCGATGGCGACCTGGACCTGTTCGTGTCGGGCCGCGGCTTGGCGAGCGCCCTGTACCGGAACGACGGGCACTGGCGCTTCACGCGCCTTTCCGACGTCCCGATGGCGACCGATCCTCCGCTCGTCGCAGGATCTGTGGGACACGGGTGGGGCGACTACGACGGTGACGGCGATCTCGATCTGTACATGGCGTTCGTGTACGGTGAACGGGACCGGATCTTCCGGAACGACGGCAACGGGCGGTTCACCCACGTCCGCCGGACGGGGCCCGGTCGCGATCCTGGCTACACCTTCCAGCCGCTCTGGATCGATGTCGACAACGACGGCGACCTGGACGTCATCGTCGGCACCTGGGGTTCGCCCGCGCTGGTGTATCTCAATGACGGTGCCGGACAGCTCGAGCGCACGACGCTCGGCGACTTAGGTGACATCGATTCGTTTGCTTCGAGCATCGCCGCGGCCGACTACGACGGCGATGGCGATCTCGACGTGGTTATCGGCCACTGGCCAGATCGCCCGGGTCCGGAACAGGAGAATCTTCTGTTGCGAAATGACGGGCCAACGGGGAACTGGTTGGCCGTGGATCTTGTTGGCGTTACCTCGAATCGCTCGGCCATCGGGGCGCGCGTTGAAGTGACGGCGCAAATCAGCGGCCGACAGGTGCGGCAAGTGCGCGAGATTGCCAGCCAACTCGGTTTCCGCAGCCAGAGTGCGCTCACGGCGCATTTCGGTCTTGGGGACGCAGAGGAGATCGATTCAATGGTGATTCGCTGGCCGTCCGGCGTGGTCGATCGCCACGGACCGATGCGCGGGAATCGCCGGATTCATGTCACGGAAGGCGGGAGCGGGCGGTAATCGCGGACTCGGCCGTGCCGCTTCCATGCGTCTTGACCTGAGCAGGAGTGACGGCGCCCTCGGCCTGCGTGTTCTGCTCTGCGCTTGCGTGCCGGCCGCCCCCGGCCCTCCGGTTGTGGACCCCGAGAGGGGACCTGCGATTCCTGGACGGCGCGGGCTCCGTGTATGCAACGGCCTGCGACTTGCTGAACTTCATCCAGTCCATTCGCGTAGGAGCGTTCGGCAGCGCGCGGGACCACTACGACCGGAATTCCACCGACTGGGCCGGCAAAATCGCTGGCGAAATCCGGAGCAAGGCGACGGTGAAGCGCTCGGCGGGGTTCAGTCCGGACGGCGCCGAGTCGGTACGAGGCGACCCGATCGCACCTCCGGTGCGATGAGCCAGTTCGGGACGAGCCCGACGCCGAAATGTTCCTCGGCAAGCGCTGCGAGCGCACCAATGAGCTGCACATCGACCACCTGCTTGAGCCTGACGCCGGACGGTTTGAGGAAACGCCGCATCACCGTGCTGTGTTCCGGTGGCGCGAGCATCGGCGCGCGCATGTCCTTGAAGTCACGTGGCTCGACGTGTCCTCGCGTTGCCCACGCGTGCGAAGGCGCCACGACGGCGAGGAACTCGTCCGAGAACAGCCTCGATAGCGGGAGCGATCCGGGCGGCTCGCTGTCCGTCAGGATGGCCACGTGGATTCGACCGGAGCGCAAGAGCCGGAGCGGTTTCCGCGCCGCCTCGAACGCGATCTCGACGCGGACGTTCGGATGGCGGGTGGCGTATCGGCTGAGGACGGCCGGCAGCCCGTGGTAGCTGGTATAGCACTCCGCGCCGACACGGATCGCGTGACGCGGCACCTCGTGCAGGTCGGACTCGGCGGCTGCAACGCGATCCAGCACGCCGCGCGCGCGGCGCAACAGCAGCCCCCCGCAGGAGTGGGGACTATCCTACGGCTGGCCCGGACGAAGATCAGCGTGCCAATGCGCTGCTCGAGTCCGGCGAGATGTCGGCTCAGAGCCAGCTGCGTCACATGGAGGTATGAGCCCGTGCGCGTCAGCGAGCCCTCGGCCGCAACGGCGGTCACCATCCGCAGGCCGCGGACTTCGAGGTGCGCCGCCACCACCAGGCGCGAACCGGTGGAGGTCAGCCTTCCATAACATCCCGTTATGGCAATGATCTGACACAGGCATTGGCTGCAGTGGGCAGCCTCAGCGTACCGTTGCGAACGGAACCGCGCAACCGCCGCCACACGTCTGCTTCCACGTCATGAGAGCCACCCTTCGCTTTTTCGCTCGTCGCAAGGCCGCCACCACAGTTGCCGTACTCACACTCGCCTCGCGCTCGGCCTCAACACGGTCGTCTTCTCCGTCCTGCAGTCGTTCCTGATCTCCGGGATGGCGATCCCGGACGTCGACCGCCTCCACATGATCCGTCGGTTCGCGAGCTTGCGGGCCGGGGAGACGTCGTGTTCTTCGACGCCTATCCGAACTACGAAGTGATTCGCGAATCAAACCGGGCATTCTCCTCCGTGGCGGTCCTGTCCCGTGGCGTCGCCAGCTGGGACGACGGGGGCGAGACACGGCCGGTGCAGTTCGCGCGTGTCTCGGCGACCTTCTTCGCGACAATGGGGGGCTTCCCCGTCGTTGGGGCAACCTTCACAGACAGAGACGAGGGAAGGGCACCGAGCCCGGTGGTGCTGGTCAGCCATGCCTTGTGGCAATCGGCACTCGCCTCCGCGCCAGACGTGGTCGGCAGCGCGATGACGATCAACGGCGCGCCCCACACCATCATCGGCGTGATGCCCCAGTGGTTTGCGCACCCCGCCCCTACGGATATCTGCATGCCGTTCAGCATAACGCCGACGGCACGCGTCACGGTCTCAGGCGCAAGAAGCCTGATGATTCTCGGACGCCTGGCCAAGGGAACCGGACCCGAGGCCGGCGCGGCGGACGCCGAACGATTCACGGCGCTCACGCACGAGGCACGTCCTGTGGACAACCGCGACTACCGGTACCGCACCATGCCCTACCGCAGCATGCTGCTCGGCACCGCGGAGTCTGCCGTTGTGTTCATCCAGGCGGCGGCGATCGCTCTCTTGGTCCTCGCCATTTCGAATCTTGCCCCCCTGGCTGGTGGCGTGGGGATTCGACCGGCAGCAGGAACTTGCAGTGCGGCAGGCCATCGGCGCGGGGCCAGCCCAGTCGGTGCGCACGCTGTTCCTCCAGAGCGCGCTCGTCGTCGGGGGCGGGGCCGTGCTGGGGACAGCGCTGGCGTACAGTGCGCTCCCCTGGGTGCGCTCCATCGACCTCGGACACCAGTTGTCGTTCTTCGTCTCCGCATCAGCATCGACGCGGGAGTCCTCCTCGTTGGCGCGGCGGTCTCGGTGGGCGCGAGTCTCCTCGCCGGTGTCCTTCCCGTGCTGTTCACGCGGCGCATGAACCTGGCCGATTCCCTGCGCGCCGGTGGCCGGACCGTGACGCTCTCGCCCCGTTTCGTGCTCAGCGCACTCCGTGGTTCGAGCGAGGCTCGAACCTTATCCGTAGCCGGGTTGTCTCAGCGAATCATGTTTCATCATCAGCGCCTGGAGACGTTATGGTGTCGTTGACTTCCGTAGCTGCCGCGGTGTCGGGATGGGTGTTGTTCACGGCGACGGGCATAAGGGCGCAAGGTGCGCCACCCTCGACCGCCTTTGACGTTCCGCAGCGGGTTCTGCACGACGCTGTGCGGCGCGGTGCTGTCGGCAGCGCCGTCGGGCTCATTGCTCGCGGAGGGAACATCCTCTTTCTGGAGGCAGTCGGAGACATCAGTCCTGGCGAGCCGATGCCGGTCAATGCGATCGCCCGCCTCGCCTCCATCCAGAAGCCGCTGACCGCGGCCGCGGTCCTCACCCTTGTGGAGGCCGGCCAGCTTTCTCTGGCCGACACCGTGGGCAAGTGGTTTGCCGGTTTCGGCACGCGGGTGTTGGGCCCCGGAGGGGATACGGTGGCCGCGGCGCGTGGGGTGACGGTGTTCGACCTGCTGACTCACCAAGCAGGCCTGATCGCACAAGGCCCAGAACTCGAGGCGCTCTGGGAGTCGGCGAGCAACCAGGTGTTCGCGCAGCGCATCGGGGCAATCCCCCTTCGTTTTCAGCCCGGCACGCGGTTCGAATACGGGTGCTGCGGCGCCGCGTACGAGGTGCTGGCCGCGATCGCTGAACGCGTCACCGGCCGATCGTTCAAGTACTTCTTGACAACGACTATCCTGCAACCGCTGGGCATGGCGGATACATACTTTATCGTCCCGCCGGCGAAATTGCCTCGCCTGGCGGCGCACTACGGCCGCGCGCGCGAGGGCGGACTGGTGCTGCGTCGGGCTCGAGGCCAGGAGGACGCCGAGACGGCATTCTATTCTGGAGGAGGAGGCTTGCGGTCCACTGTGCTGGACTACCATCGGGGGGCGCTGATGCTGCTGAATGGCGGAACACTGGACGGCGTTCGCATCCTCAGAGCCGAGACTGTTGCACAGATGACGACGAATCAGGTGGGCGATCGGTACCCGGGTGACGGCTTCGGCTGGGGCCTCGGCATGCAGATTCAGATGGATTCGACGGGGGGGCCCGGCGGCGCGGGCTCATTCAGTTGGAACGGGGGCACGGGAACGCGATTCGAGGTTGATCCCGAGTCGGGCGCAATCATTGTGTTCTTCGCGCCATCGTGGCCCGGGACACCCGGGATTCGCGAAGTCCGGAATGCCTTCGTTGAGGAAGCGATCCTGGCCGTCAGGCGCCTGGGCTCACGCGGACAGTAGTGCGTCGATCATTCAGCAAAGGCTCGATGTCAGAGTGTCACCCGTCAACCGGGCAGGTCTTCACTGAGACAGGAGAGCTTATGCGGTCGACAGCCGTGATCGTTCTGGGCGTGTCATCTCTGGCCATTGCCGCCGCTCATGCGCAGCAGGTGCCGAGTGGCTGGGAGGCAGTGGTTCCGCAGGGAATGGCGGGCAGCTACGAGCGCCATCGCTACGCCCCCGCTGTGCGGATTGGCAACCTTGTGTTCGTGAGCGGCGTCATCGGGTACGAGCGGGGATCGAACAACGGCCCTGCAGCGCAGTTCGAGCGAGCGTTTCGGCGTCTTGAGGGTGTGCTCGCTGGCGCAGGCCTCGCGATGGCCAACGTGGCCGAGATCACGACCTACCACGTCAACCTTGGGGAACTTGGTCGTCCATTCATAACCATCAAGGATCGCTTCTTCCCGCGAGCTCCATTTCCGGCGTGGACGGCGATTGGTGTCGAACGTCTGTTCCTTGACAGCGCTCTTGTGGAAATCCGCGCCACGGCCGTGAGTCCGCCGCCCCGAGCGGGTCAGTAGCAAAGCAGCGGCGCGGCATGCAGCAGGGGTTCTACGCGAACTTGCAACAAGTCGTGTCCGTTTGGAGCGGGAGAATGCCGCTGATCTCGGTGTTGCTCGGCCTGACGTTCGGGCTCAGGGTTGTCGGGCTCGCGTCCGCACAAGAACCCACCTCCGCGGCCGTCGCCACGGCGCGTTTCGAACTTCGGAGCGACCCGCGCGTCGCCCTGCACCACTTCCTCGTCGACTGGGCCAGCGCCGACGCAGGGCAACGGCCCTCGTACGCGCTCCGGCTCGCCGAGCGCCAGCAGTGGCGCTCAGTGCTGGACGCCGACGAGCAGCACGCGTGGGCCCGGGCCGTCGAGGCATACGGGGCGACCGTCGGCCGGAATGTCCTGTTCGATCCGGGGCTCCTGGCCGTGCGCAACTGGGCCGCCCACGTGCGAACTCGCGATGCCATCCCCTCCGCAGACCGCTCGCTCGCCGACGCGGTGGATGCCGTGCTCCCCATCTATCGGCGTCACTGGTGGCCGGCACACGACGCCTCGAACCAAGCCTGGATCAGAGCCGTCGTGCCCACACTGGGCAAGGTGGAAGCGGAGGTGATCACGCGCATGGAAGCGGCCTACGGCGGCCGCTGGCCCAGCGTGCGGATCCCCGTCGACGTCGTGGTCTACGCCAACGCTGTGGGCGCCTACTCGGCTGGCGGCCGCCTCACCATCTCGAGCGCAACCCCGTCTACCGCCACTTGGTCAGCGATTTCGAACGGCGGGAACCGATCGGTTTGGAGGCGTCGAGGCGCGAGCTGAGGCCGCCACTATGGCGAGCGTCACGGCGGAGGGATGGCCGGACTCTGAGGCGCGCTCTTGAATCGAACCTCGCGGGCGATCTGCACACCCAGCGTCGTACGGATCGCGTTGAGATCCACTTGACCACCCTCCCGCTCCTCGGCGGGCAGGACCGCCGCGTCGACGCGCGCCCAGTTTTCCAGGAAGGTGTCGTAAGACGCCATGTTGGGAAAGATCTCGATGATCAGCACGTCCCAGTCGGCGGGATCGGCGGGCCACTTCGTCAGCACGTGATGGTCGAGGACGAAGCCCATCTCCTCGGCGAGCCTGACCTGACGGCTCCAGGTCCCCGCAAGCTGCTGCAGATACGCATTCTGCTGCCCGGGCGCCGTGCGCACTTTGATCATGTGCCAGACAGGCCCTTGGTGATAGATCTCGAGGGCGGGTCGTGCCGTCTGCGCTCCTGCCGGGCCGGCTAACAACCAGCCGAGCGCGCCCACGGCGAGCGACAGCGCTCCGTGCCGCGGGCTGACCAGGTGTCGAGCACGGCGATTCTCCACGTGTTCCTCCTGCTTTGGAAGTACTGGATTGCCATGACAACCCGCTGGGGAAGCCCGACACCGGCGGCCTGAGCGGCCAGTGCAGGAGGACGACGATGAGTTCATTTCCCGGTCGTGACGTGATGAGTGAACATCTCAGTTGCACACTGCTGTGGCTCAGGTGCACGAACCCAGCTCCTGGCCTCATCCCGCGTTCGGCGGGAGCGATGCTCGACACGCGCAGCGGACTCCTGTTCCTACTTCACGATCCTGAGCGGCGCCGCGCTGACAACCGCCCCGGTCGACCTTAGCACCTCCAGGTTGCACAAGTCTCATCTGTAACATGTGAACTCTCGTTATGTCATTACAGTACGTTTGCGCCGCGTTGCCCGTCAAGCCAGGAGTGACTCAGGCGCGCGCGACGCACGCGAAGTCGATTTCCACAGCGCTGATCCCGGCACCAGCGTCGGATATTGCCTTTGGTCGCATCCACAAACGCCCAGCGGCACTCCGGATTGCCGCAGGTCTTGATGCGCGCGGGTCGTCTCTGCAAGTCCTCGATGAAAGACAGAACGACGCGGGCCCTGACCCACCGCCAGCCCGGACGCACCGGTCGTGACATCAGGGTCAGGGTTGCTCCGATTCCCTTGACCGATAGCCGGCTCGGCTCTCTGAGATATCGGTTGAGATGCTGTACATCGACGGGTCCGAGCCTCGTGCCGAGAGCCGTCTTCTCCGTGAGGCGCCGGAGAAGCCCACGCAGGCCAGCCAGCTGAGCCACCGCCGAACTGCGCGAGAGGCCTCGTGCGTCGGTCCCCCAGTACTTCAGGAAGCTGGCCACCCAGCGAGCATCGTGAAGCTGATCGGTCCAACGGTCGAAGCCGTCGGACATCCGGCTATTGACAAGATCCAGCCAGGGAGACTGCGCCGTGAACTGTGAGTCGAGAGGACGAGGCATCGAGATCACGCTACCAGCCCGACACGCCGCATGCAAACAATGCTGATGCGACGGGTCAGTAAGGTGCCGCCGGCTCTCAGCCGTCGTCGGACGCGGACAGAGCCTTGCAGATCATCTCGTTCAGGATCTCGGCGAGGCGACCGCTGTTTGCGTGGCCGGCATTGAATTCCGTCACGACGAGTCCCACCGTGCCGCGGCACTGAAGCATGACTGAAAGGGCTTCGCCGGTCCCGGACAGGCTGAGTCCCCGGCGGTGTGGGACATCCACCGCCGGGAACTCGACAGCGTCGATGACGTCGACGTCGAAATGAACGAGGAAGTGTTCGGTGCGGCTCTGGAGGGACGAAACCGCATGTGCCGCCGCCTGCGGCACCGCACGCTCGATCTGGTCAAGTGGGTACTTCGCCATCCTGGTGCGCCGGAGAAACTCGATCTCCACAGGATCCAGACCACCTCCGTCCTCATTGTAGCCGAATAGCGCAATCCGGTCCTCATCAATGAGGGGACGTTGGAGGCCAAGGTTGGCCAACTCTGGCGCACCCATGCCAATAATGTGGGCCAGCACCATTCCGTCCAGGATACCCGTGAGAGTTGTCTCAGGCGTATTCAGATCTGCGTCAGCATCGAAATACAGCAAGCCGATCTCGACGAAACGCCTGCAGAGGGTGGCCGCGACTCCTATGGTAACCGTGCAGTCGCCTCCGACAACCAGAGGCATTGCGCGATTGGCAACAGCAGTATCAACGGCATGGCTCACGCCGCGGAGGACTTCAAGAACGGCGGTGAGATTCTGCTGCGAAGGGTTCAGGACATCGGGTGAGAATCGGACCTCCGGGAGATCACCCATGTCCACAACGGTGAGGCCGATCGAGCGCAGGCGATCGACCAGCCCGTACCGGCGCAGGAAGCGCGGCGCCTGTTCCTGCCCAACCATCCGCGCACCTGCGCTGGAAGGGGCTCCGATCAAGGCAATCTTGCCACGATCGAAAGCGGCACGCTCGCTCACGCGTTCCTGGACGCCATTGCGCGGCTGGTGCATTCGGAGGCGGTGAGTGAGCCGACCGGTGTAATGTGATAACTATAGTATACTCATTACAGTGACCGAGATGCCAGTTTCGCCCACCGGCGTCCGAAAATCAAGGG
>DASWGU010000111.1:0-2027 GCA_036393555.1 Gemmatimonadaceae bacterium | reverse complement strand
AGCTAGCTTCGCCAAGCAGATAGCGCCGCCGGGCAGGCGCGCGCGCTGGACCGCCACGTCCGGCCGCCGAATGGGATCGCCGCCTTGTGATCGCCGCGGAGCACCGTACATTCGCGCGAGGAGCAACCACGGAACGCCGTGCTCACTCGACGCACTTTCATCGGCTGGCTGGGCAGCGTTGGATCGGCCATCGGGTTCGGTGCGCGGACCCGCCTGCCCGGCGCGGACCCACCAGCGGACTCCCAGGCCACCACCCTGGACTCGTCTCGCGTGACTCGACTCGGCGAGGCGGTGCTTCCGACCGAGCTGGGCGAGAGCGGCATCGGGCGGGTGTCACGCGCGTTCGCCCAGTGGGCCGGCAACCACCGGCGGGGTGCGGAACTGGTGCATCCGTATGGGAGCACCAACATCCGATTCACCAGCGAGTCACCCGTTTCGCGCTGGCGTGCGCAGCTGGACGAGTTGGACCAGGCGGCGCGGGCCAGACACCGCCGGGTGTTCTCGTCGCTGACTCCGGCACAGCGGCGCGAGATCGTCGCCGATGCGCTGGCCGATGACGGCGGCAGCCGGATGCCCGATCCGGGCGGCGCACGTCACGTTGCCCTGGCACTGCTTTCGTGGTTCTTCGCCTCTCCGGAGGCGACCAACCTCTGCTATCGAGCGCGCATAGACCGGAACCAGTGCCGGCCGCTGGTGCATTCAGCCCGGGAGCCGTTGCCCCTGCTGAGCCGCGCGAGTGGGACGGGAGACCAGGCACGCGGCGCATCCGATTCAGGTACACGCGAATGAGTGCTCGTGTCATCGAAACCGACATCTGCATCGTCGGCTCGGGGATTTCCGCCGCGATGGTGGCGGAGAAGCTGGCGGACGAGCGCGACGCGCGTCTCCTGGTGGTCGAGGCGGGCGACGAGGTCCCTCCCCTGGAGGCGTGGTACGGCCTGCGCCGGCGGTTTCTCGATTACGGCGAGAGCCCGTGGCCCAAAGATCATCTTGACGACGCCTCCGTCGACGGGATCCAGTCGCGGTCGATGTGCGTCGGTGGGCTGGCCATGCACTGGGGAGGCGTCACCCCACGTTTCAGTCCGGAGGATTTCCAGTTGCGCACGGCGTGCGGAGTGGGCGACGACTGGCCCATCACCTACGAGGACCTGGATCCGCACTACCAGGAGGCCGAGGAACGGATGGGGGTGGCTGGCGAGCAGGGACCGCCGGATCTCGACCCGCGCGGCAGTCCGTTTCCGCTGCCGAAGCTGCCGCTGTCGTACAACCTCGGTATCCTGCAGAACTGGATATCGTCGGCCGGCATTCCGACGTGGAGCCAACCGTCAGCCAAGAACTCGGTTCCGTACCGGGGCCGGAGCGCGTGCTGCCGGAACGACACCTGCAGTCCCATCTGTCCGACCGGAGCGAAGTACTCCCCCGATGCCACGTGGCGCTCGTTGCGTCAGTCGGGCCGCGTCACCCTGCTGACGCGCACACTCGTCCGGCGGCTGACGTCCGGGGACGCGGGTGGACGCATCGAGACAGCGGAGGCAGTCTCCCGTGACCGGCCGTCGGAGCCCATCGTGATCAGGGCCCGGACGTTCGTCGTCGCGGGCGGCTACGTGTGGAGCGCGCACCTCCTGCTGTCGTCGCGGAACTCCAGGTATCCCGATGGACTGGCCAATCGGGCGGGACTGGTGGGGAAGTACCTCACCGGCCACCGCAACGTCGGCGGGTACGTGTCGCTGCCGCTGAAGCTGTATCCGGGAATCAACGCGCAGCACTCCCTGGTCACGAAGCACTTCATGCGAATGCCGCGCCACGACCGTTACCTCCGGCACGACTTCCGGGTGTGGGAATCGGCCGTGGACAAGGCTCCCCGTCTCCGGAACGACGCCGGCGATCTGATGCTGGGTGACGAGATCCTCACGGACTGGCGTTCACGAACCCGGACGGGAACGGCGCGAGTCCGTTCCTATTACGACGTGATCCCGGCGCGGAACAGCGAGCTGACGCTGGACGCGTCGCGGACGAACGCGCTGGGC
>DASWGU010000110.1:0-1902 GCA_036393555.1 Gemmatimonadaceae bacterium | reverse complement strand
TCGTAGCTGCTGATCCCGTTCTTGCAATTGGTGACGAGCCACAGCGCGGGCAGCCACTTCTCCAGCGGGAGCGGAGAATCCTCAAAGATGGTCCCGACCTTGAGCGAGAACTTGGCCTGCGGGTGCTTTTCGTAGCACTTCCAGACGCGGGCGTTCGCCAAGTAGGTAACCCGTTCCGAACCACAGCGCGGGCACTTGACCACGCCATCGGGCCAGTGAACCGTCATCATCGCCACGTGGCAGTTGGCGTAGTCCGCGAAGAAAAGGATGGCTTCCTGTAGAGTCTTGGGGTCGCGTGCGCTGGCCACGAACAAAGTATGGCCGAAGTCGCTTGGTCAGTCAAGTATATTACTGCCTCGCGCGGCTTTCGGTGTTGACTCCCGGACCACCCGACCATCCCGGTCCGTTCTATGCTATGTCATGAAAAGATCACGCGCGTGGCGCGCCGCGCGCCCCGTGCGCGACGGCCCTGCCATCCTGGAGGAGCCGCGCAAGCCGCCGCGGCCGAGCCCCTGGTCTCGGAGGCCTCTCGCTCAGGCTGTAGGGTGCGGGTGCAGTCCAGCCCGATCCCACCCGGCCAGCGTCGCGGCCTGGTCGTACGTGCTGTCAACGAACGCGGCGATCGCTGCGTCTGGCGACGCAGCCCGGCGCACGACTTCGTAGGGCAGGATGAACTCGTTGAGTTCGGTGTGGTAGAACGCCCCGTCCGGTTGGACACGCGCCGTCTTCAGGCCCTGCGGTTCCGGAACGGCGTAGGCGTAGAACGTGGGCTCGAACAGGGGCGCGCTGCCCGGCCAGAACCCGTGACTGATCACTTCATGTGAATACGCGTCACGCTCGAAGGCGGGCCCGCTGCGCGGCGGCGCGGGCCTGCCCGAGAAACGGGTGACGGCCAGGTCGAAACTCCCCCAGAAGAAGTGAACGGGGCTGCACTTGCCAACGAATCCGGATCGGCACGCCGTGAACACGCGGTGCACCTGCACGAGAAGACGCCAGAAGCGACTGGCGTACTCCGGGTCGTACGACTGGTGAACGGTGTCGCGCTCGAACGGACTGGGCGCAGGGATCTCCACCGCCCAGCTGTGGTTGAGCGGGGCTGACTGTGCGAGCGCAATCTTGCCGACGATCTGCGCCCACATGTGGAGCGTGGCGTACGTATCCTTCCACGCGTCGTAGGGCAGCGACGGCCAGGGGTCCCGCGACATCCGGTCAGTACTCGACAAACGCATCGTCAGGATAACAGTACAGCCAGCGCTCGCCTGGCTCGGCTGACGCGATGACCGGATGCCCGCTCCCGCGTGCGTGCCTGCTGGCGTGCCGGTTGGGCGAGGAGTCGCAGCAGCGCGTGACGCCGCAGGATTGACAGGTGCGAAGGTGCATCCACGCCGATCCGATCGCGACGCACTCTTCACACGCTCGCGCCCCGGGCGTCTTCACCGTGTCGAGGGCCGCGATATGTGCACAGGCGACCGTGTTCATGATCCCCTTCGTTCCAGTGCTGCCGCCCAATCATCTTCGGGGGCCGAGACATCGTCCCGACCGACTGACCCGGCGCACGTGTCCTTGCGCCCAGCCTACCGCGCGACGGGGTCGGCTGCCTAGTCTTAGTGCGGTCTGATGGCGTCACGTCTTGCGCCGCCGACCGGTGCCGCCACCGCCGGCTCGGCGAGCGGCCAGGTGCGCACGTGTGCACATGGATGCCTTCGGCTATGATCGCCGCACTACCGCGATGCCTCCAGCCGACCCGCAGCGGACGACGCTGTTGTTGCGCGATCCTTCAGCGCGCGACACGGGCCGGCTGTCGACGGCGCTGCCCCCGGAGCTGTTGGAACAGGTGCGCGGGCGCGTGCGGCTGATCGCCGCCCTCCTCACCTGCGCCGTCGCGCTCGACCCGGTCGTCTT
>DASWGU010000109.1:0-28502 GCA_036393555.1 Gemmatimonadaceae bacterium | reverse complement strand
CGACTCGGGCGAGGCAGGCGGATTCCTCTACTTCGTCATGCCGTTCGTCGAAGGCGAGTCGCTCCGGGCGCGCCTCGAACGCGAAGGACAGCTCCCGATCCACGACGCGGTCCGTCTGATGTCGGAGATCGTGGACGCGCTGGCCTACGCGCACCGACACGGCGTCGTGCACCGCGACATCAAACCGGACAACGTGATGCTGTCCGGACGGCATGCACTGATCACCGACTTCGGCGTCGCAAAGGCCGTGAGCGCGGCGGCCGAGGAAGGCGCCAAGCACACGACCGTCGGGATCGCGCTCGGCACGCCGTCGTACATGTCGCCCGAACAGGCAATGGCGGAGCCGACCGTGGACCACCGCGCGGACATCTATGCGCTCGGTGCGGTCGCCTACGAGATGCTCACGGGGAAACCGCCGTTCACTGGACCAACGGCGCAGGCGATTCTCGTCGCGCACGTCACCGGATCGGCCGATCCGGTGACGGCAGCACGTCCTGCGGTGCCGGGACTGCTGAATCAGGTCGTGATGCGGTGCCTGGAGAAGAACCCTGCCGATCGGTGGCAGACCGCCGAGGAACTCATGCCGCTCCTCGAGCAGGCCGCGACACCAAGCGGAGGCATGACGCCGACCGACACACGCCCGCTGACGGGCGTTCGGCCGCCGCAGAAGAAGAGCCTGCGCACTGTGTACGCGGTCGCCGGCGCACTCGTGCTCGCGGTTGCGGCCTGGTTCGGCCGGGGCATGATTGGCAGTGCCGGCGCAGGCGGCATCGACCAGATCGCCGTCATGCCGCTTGAAGACATATCGGGTGGCGACGCACAGTTCGTCCAGGCAATCCACGACGCGCTCATCAGCGCGATCGGGCAGCAGGCGAGCATCAATGTCGTGTCGCGCTCCGCCGTGCTGCAGGAACGCGCGGTGACACAATCCGTTCGCGAGATCGCAAGGGCGCTCAGGGTGAACGCCGTTATCGAGGGCTCCATCTACCGAACGGGCGACCGCGTGCGTCTCAACGTGCAGATGGTCGAGCCCGAGTCGTCCCGGCACCTCTGGACGCAAAGCTACGAACGAGAACTGACGAACGAGACGCAGATGCAGGTGCAGGACGATGTGGTGAAGGCGATCGCCGCCGAGTTGGCGGTCGCTATCACGCAACAAACCCGGAACTAGCGGAGGTCGTTCGTGCCTTTCAACAGCAGCCTGATCCTCGGAGTCGTCGGGCCGGCATCCATGCTCGCTGTGCTATCCGGATGTGCAAGCGGTGAGGATGCGTCGAGTCGGACGGTTCTCGGCGCCGAGGAAGCGACGTATAGCGATCCGCAGTACTCTCCGGACGGGACGAGACTGGCCTATGTGAAGTCAGCCAGGAATCTCCAGGCGGTTTACGTGTCTGGAAGCGACGGCAGCCAGCCGACGCGTATCGGCACCGAGGCGCCCTTCGTCGCACTAGCACGATGGTCGCCGGACGGCAAGTTGATTGCGTACTCGGCGGACCTTCTGGGCCCTCCGGACGTATTCCTCGTCGATGCGGCAGGCGGCGAGCCGCGTCGCATGACCACCGGCTTCACCCAGGCGTACTTCGAGAGCTGGCGCCCCGGGACGGCCGAGTTCCTGTACGCGGACAACAAGAGCGGCGACTTCGAACTCTATTCGCTCAGCGTGACGGCAGAGCAGGCGACGCAGGTAACGTCAATCCCGGGGGATGAGTCCGGGGACTGGTCGCCTGACGGAACGCAGTTCGCGAGTTCGCGCAGCAACCGGGGAAGGTCGACCGTGTGGGTAACGCGTCCGGGCGAAGAGCCCAGACAGCTCACGAAGGATGGGTATGAGACCTTCGGTGATTGGTCACCGGATGGCAGTCTGATCGCGTACACCACGACGGTGACCGGCCGTGCCGATGTCTGGGTCGTGCCGGCCTCAGGCGGCGAGGCGCGACAGCTCACGAACGATTTCCGAGCCGATTGGGGTCCGCGTTTTTCGCCCGACGGCAAGTGGCTCTCGTATGTTTCGCAGCGCGGCGGCCAGCAGGACATCTGGATCGTGCCCGTGGTGGGTGGCGAGAGCATTCGCGTCACCGATGACCCGGGCGAGGAAGGCATTCCGCAGTGGAGCCGCGACGGCACGGCGCTGACCTTCACGTACAACGATCAGCATTCGCACATCTGGGCGATTTCGCTCGACGGTGACGCGCCGCGTCAACTCACGAACGGCACGAAGGATGAGCACTCGGCGCTCGTCTCTCCCGATGGCAGCCAGGTGCTGTACGTATCGCACGCAGGGGGCAACGCTGACCTCTTCGTCGTTCCCATCGCCGGCGGAACGCCGACGCCGCTGACGACCGAGTCCACCGACGAGAATCGCGCCAGCTGGTCGCCCGACGGCACGAAGATCCTGTTCCACTCGCGGCGCGCAGGTACTACATCGATCTTCGTCATGCCGGCGACCGGCGGCGCCGCGACGAAGCTGCTCGCCTGGACCGAGCACCAGGGCGACGCCATCTGGTCGCCGGACGGCAGTCAAATCGCGTTCACGTCTGCGCGCGAGTCCGAGAACCTGGACGTCTGGGTGATGGGGGCGGACGGGTCCAGCCCGCGTCGCCTGACTACGAACGCGAACGTGGGCGCCGTGGGGCTGAACCTGGGCGCCATTGCGTGGAGCCGGGACGGGCGCACACTGGCGATCGCTCAGCGGGCGGCGGGAGGCGAAGGCGCCGGAATAGCCACAGTCACAATGCCGGCAAGCGGCGGGGAGCTGACGAGAATCCCCTTCGACGGCGCCCTCGCTCCGCTGGAATGGTCCAAATCGGGCGACCTCGTCATGCTCGGCTTTGGAAGGAACTCGCCTACACGGTTCGATGCGTTCGTGTATCGCGGTGGCAGGCCCGAGCGCCTACTTGCCCAGCCGACCGACGACTTCTGCGTGAAATGGTCCCCCGACGGATCGATGATCGCGTGCAGAGCTGTGCGAGACGGACAGACGGAACTGGTGATCGTCCCGGCGGCCGGCGGCGAGCCGCGATTCCTCACCAACTCGTTTGCGGACGAACAGGACTGGGATTGGACTCCCGACGGGAAGACGATCGTCTATACGGCGAGCGAGGAGCGCAACCAGCTTGTCACGGTCAGGGTGACGTCCATCCTGAACGCGGCGATGAAGTAGCGTGCCAGGAACGCGCCTGTTCGCCGCGGTCGCGTTTTCGCACCGGCGAGTGCCACTAAGAGCGCGCCGTGCAGCATGGGAAACAACCTCTATTCTGCAAGGGCGCTTTTCGGCCCTGCATCGTGCGGGCGCGATCCGCCGCGCTTACCAGGGCAACCAGGCGGTTCGGGATCACGTTCACGGACTTCTCATGAGGCGCTTCAACTCCTCGAGGAAATTGAACACGACGACCACGTGCCTCGAGGCTTCCTTCTCGCCGCGGATCATCAGGAACGTCCGTCCGTCGGGCAGCAGATCATATTGTTGAGTGTTCGGACTGAACATGAAATCCGTGGCCGCAAAGAGGACCTGTGCAGTGCCGCGCTGGAATCCCGGTCCCGGCGCGACGGGTACCGCAATCATCCGCCGTTGTGCATCGACATAAAAGAGTTCGCGGCCGGTGGGGCTCCAGACAGGCATGGCCCCACCTTCCAGCGACACCTGGTACTTCCCCGTGTTCGTTGCCGGGAAGGGGCTGACCCAGACCTCGACCTCGCCGCTCTCGTTCGACGCGTACGCCAGCCAGCGCCCATCCGGGGAGACGGCGGGACTCACTTCCGTCGCTTCCGTCGCAACGAGCGGCGTTGGTGCGCTGTCGACGCCGGGGCGAATGCCCATGATGTCTCCGTTCCCAGCCGTCTGATCATCGGTGCGGTACACGAGCCAGCGACCGTCGGGCGACCAGGTATGCCCCATGACCGGACGGGGATCGTGCGTGTCGATCCGGTTGGCACGTCCTGAACCATCAGCGGCCCGCTCGTGCACTTCGCCGGAGGTCGTCGTCGACCCAAGGAAGATGTACGAAATCGTTCCGGTTCCCGGGCGCCAGGCTGGCCTGAAATTATTGCTCCCTTCGGTCGTGAGACGGGAATTGGTGCCACCGTCGATCGTCCTGACCCACACGTCGAGCCTGCCGTCTGCACCCCCAATTGTCAGCGCCACCCGGCGACCATCGTCGGAAAGCGCCGGCTCCATTTCTACGTCGGACCCGACTTCCTCGGCAACCGGGCGCCACGCCCCGGTGCGATCGACCCAAACGGGTTGGTACGACTGCTCCACGCTCCGGGTGTAGGCAAGGGTGCCGCTGGTCGAGAGCGCGAGATCACCCGAGCCAAGCGTGAACGTCGCAGTGTCCGGCAGGGCGCGTTCGCTTCCTTCGACGCGAAGAGCACTCGCGTCGAAGGGGACCGCCCACAACGATCCATCGTGCTTCGCGACGACCAGGTGTCCCGTCGGTGCGTAGAGCGCCCGCACGCCCTGGACCAAGACGCGGACACGCCGCGTCGAAAGGTCGACGACCCCGATCGAGGAACGTGTCATGTCGGCCAGTCCCTGGAGTGGCAGGACGGTGACGAGTACACCCCGCGCACCTGGCAGCACGCTCGGCCAGGCGAACATCCCATCGCCACGGCTCGTGTCGAGCGGTGCCACGAGTTCCGTCGGCCCCCCATCCGGCGAGACACGCACCAGGCCGCCGATGGCGCTTGCGTAGAGCCATCCATCGTCGCCCCAGTCCACGCCGCCCCCGATGTAGGTGATCTGCGTCAGGCCTGTGTCGGCCACTGCCCGTGGGATTCCCCCGGCAACGGGCGCCACCAGCAGGCGGGTTGACGGCGTGAGGTAAGCGAGCGAGTCACCGCGAGGTGAGAAGACCACGCAGCACGGATATTCGGCCTGGTGACGGAGCGGCGTGGCCGGGATCCGGTCCCACGAGCGGAACATCAGCTGAAACCGGGTCGCGGTCTCCGGTCTCCAGTACAGAAACCCGTCATCCTTCGGCGACAGTGCGATGATCGGCATCCTCTCCGAAGCGCGCAGGTCCTGATCTGCCGGAAGCTGGAGCACCAGGCGCGATGTCATTGGGGGCGTGGCCCGGAACGGCAACGCGAGGGTCGTCGCGAAGATCCCGAGCCCGAGCGCCGCCACCGCAACCGTCGCCAGGATCCGCCGGTCGGCGCGGCGCCACGCGGAACCCGAGCCGGCCGCACGTCCGGCGACGCCCAGGCCGGCCCCGAAAGTCGCGCTGCCTAACGCTTCGGCGAACGCCCTCGCACTGGCGAAACGGTCCGCCGGCAGCTTCTCGAGCGCCATCGCGAGGGCCGCGGCGACGTTTGTCGGCACCGCCTTGCGCAACGTCGTCACCGGCGGCACCGGCTCAGCGATGATCTTCATGATGATCTGCTGCGCACTCCCACCCAGGTGCGGCGGCTGCCCCGCGAGCATCTCGTACAACACACTCGCCAGCGAGTAGATGTCGGACCGGCCGGTGATCTCCTTCTCGGCGGTCGCCTGCTCGGGACTCATATAATGCGGCGTCCCCAACGACAGTCCCGTCTCCGTCATCCGTCCGCCCGCCGCCGCACTCACCGCCAGCGCGATCCCGAAGTCCGCCACCATCGGCCGCCCGTTCGCCAGCAGGACGTTCTCCGGCTTGATGTCCCGATGGATCACCCCCTGCTCGTGCGCATACTGCAGCGCGTCCGCCACCTCCACGGCGATCTTCACTGCTTCATCGACACCGAGCTGCGTCTCGCGATTGAGCTTGTCGCGCACGGTCTCGCCCTGGATGAAGGGCATGACGTAGTAGAGGAACCCGTCGGCAGTGCCGGAATCGAAGAGCGCGAGGATGTGGGGATGCTGCAGGCTCGCGGTGGTAGTGATCTCCTGGACGAAGCGCTCGGCGCCCAGCACGGCGGCGAGTTCGGGCTTGAGGACCTTGAGCGCGACCTTGCGCTTGTGCTTGAGGTCCTCGGCTAGGTAGACGGTGGCCATGCCGCCCGTACCGAGTTCGCGCTCGATGCGGTAGCGGCCCTCGAGGGCGGCGTTCAAGCGGTCGGTACGGTCATTCATTGGCGCACGGTCTCGCCGGCCCGGGAGCCGGTCCCGGGCAGGGAGTCGCAGGCGGCATCATCGCGTGTGCGCACGGCGTTCCCATCAGCCCACGACCGCCGTGCACTCGATCTCGACGCGAGCCCCGAGAACGAGCCCGTTCGCGCCCATCGCGCTTCGGGCAGGACGGTTGCGCGGGAAGAAAGTAAGGTAGACCTCGTTCATGCGTTGCCACTCCCCGATGTCCGCCATCATGACGAGGCAGCGTACGACGCGATCGAGCGACGAGCCGCGCAGTTCGAGCTCGTCGCGAATGTTCTCCAGGGCCTGGCGCGTCTCGCCCTCGATGCCGCCAGGCGCCAGCGCGCCGTTGTCGTCGTCGCCGATCTGACCGGCCAGATAGAGCATGTCGCCAACCCGCACAGCAACCGAGAAGGGGAAGTCCGGCGGGAGCACCCGGGGGAAGTACTCGACCCGAGTATCCTGCGCACACGCCGCGAAGGTGCACGCGAAAGCGAGCGGGACCAACCAATACCGGTTCATGGCGTTTCTCCCATCGATTGGTGAACGATTGCGAACCCGCACGCAGCCGTCGCGCGTCCCGGTGATCATTCGATTCCGGCCAGGCGCCGGTCGATCTCCGCACGCATGCGGATCGAGCCGAGACGGGCGCGCTTCACGATCGATTGGAACTCGGGCTCATCCCGCAGATCCGCGAGGAACGGGTTGTACCGGCCAAGGAAGTCGGGCATGCAGCATCCCATCTCGAGGGCGCGTCGCAGCCAGTGCAGCGCCATCGGCCGGTCACCGAGGATGGCGTAGACGTCTGCCAGGTACATTGCGCCGACGAAGTCGTTATCCGATGCGGCCAGCGCGCCGGATGCGACGGAAGCTGCGACATCATCGACGCGGCGCTCGAGACCGGCGCGAAGAACGTCCGCCAGTGCACCGGCGCTGCCACTCTCTCCTTCCGGTGTTTCGGCGAGAGATGAAAGGGCTGCCTGTACGTTACCGGCTGCGGCTTCGGACCAGCCGCGCAGAATGACCTTGAACCAGGTGTCGGACAGCTTCCGGGCGACTTCGGCCGCTTCGACAAAACGGCCGCGATACAGGGCGAGGCTGTGGGCCGTCGTGATAGCCAGGGTTCCCCGCGGATCGATCGCGTCGAGCTCCTCGGCGAACCGGTCGGCGGCTTCATGATGTTCGACCCAGGCGCAGCCGAGCGCGAGCCAGCCCAGCACGTCGGTGTCATCCCGGATTCCGCCCCGGTAGGCATCGAGAAGATTCATGAGCGATGGTTCGAGATCACTGAACAGCCGCCTGATCCCGTTCATGGCGGCGGCCCAGGGCGTACCCGGTTCGATTGCCTCCATGCGACGCACGCATTCGTGCATCCTCTGAAGATGGATCGGGTCGGTGGAGATCCCGGCGTTGACCATCTGCCAGCGCAGGTACGCGACGCCGCGCAGAAGCTGGATGTGATCACCCCGGTCGGCGAGCACCTGCTCGAGTTCGGTGAGGGCCTCCATCAACGGGCCCGCGCTCCAGCTCCAGACGGCGTGCTGTGCCTTCATGTACAATTGCAGCGCCTCGGCGTCCGGCAGCCGCCTGTCCAGGATCGCCTGCCTTTCCTCGGGCGTCAGCACGATGGCCAACGCGTTCGCGATGGCCGATGACACCCGGTCCTGTATGTCGAAGACGTCTTCGATGACACCGTCGTACTTGTCCGACCACAAGTGCTCCTCGGACTGCGTATCGATGAGCTGAGCCGAGACACGGAGCCGGTTGCCGGCTTTCCGGACGCCTCCCTCGAGTGCGTACCGGACGTTCAGTTCGTCGGCGATCCGGGAGAGCGACAGGCTCGTGGTCCGGTACTGCATGGCCGTCGTGCGGCTGATGACTCGAAGTCCGCGGATGCGGGACAGGTCCGCAATGACTTCCTCGGTCAGGCCGTCACTGAAGTACGCATCGTCCGGATCCGGGCTCATGTTGGTGAAGGGCAGGACCACGATGCCGCGTCTGGGCGAGCCGTCCGGTGCAGGCGCGGGCGCCAGTACGCGATCGATGGCGTCCGCGAACGCAGTCATCGTGGGAAAGCGATCGTCGGGATCCTTCGCGAGAGCCCGCTGCACGATGTCGTCGAAGGCCGCCGCCTCCCGCCCGGACGACGTCAGGTGCGGCGGCGCCTGTGCCAGGTGCGCCACCAGTGTCGCGTGCGCGGAGTGTTTCGGAAACGGAGGCTGGCCCGCCAGCATCTCGAACAGCACACAACCGAGCGAATACTGGTCCGAGCGCCCGTCCGGTTCGAGCGTCTCGTCCAGTTGCTCCGGACTCATGTAATGCGGCGTGCCGACCGAGATTCCGGTGGCGGTCAGACGCTGGTCCGCACCCGTCACGAGCGCGATTCCAAAATCCGCCACGAGCGTCTGGCCCAGGTGCAGCAGCAGATTCGCGGGCTTGATGTCGCGGTGGATCACGCCGTGCTCGTGCGCGTACGCCAGCGCGCGCGCCGTGGCGACGGCAACGCGACCGGACTCCAGAGAGGACAGTTCGCCTTCCCGCTCGAGCCGCTGCTTCAGGGATTCGCCCGCCACCAGCGGCATCACGTAGAAGAGAGATCCATCCACTTCGCCGGAATCGAACAGCGGCAGGATGTTCGGATGATTGAGCTGCGCGGTCGTCCGGATTTCGGCGCGGAAACGCGTCAGCACGTCCGGGTCGAACCGATCGGGTCGGACGACCTTGAGCGCGACCTCCCGATCGTGCCTGAGATCCCGGGCGAGCCAGACGGTGGCCATTCCGCCCGCGCCGAGCTCGCGCTCAATGCGGTAGTGGCCCTCGAGGGCGGCGTTCAGTCGCTCAGTGCGGTCGTCTGGCACGCACTACCTTTCGATCCGGTCAAGATAGTCATTGATGATCCGCGCGACGACATCGGGATTCTCGACCATGTAGTTGTGGTTGAGGTCATCCAGGACGACGACCTTCGCATCCGGCGCGGCTGCGCGCAGCGCTTCCACCCCAAGGTCAAGCGAAACGTCGTAGTATTCGCGAACCCATCGGAGCGCGACGTCGATCGTGTCCTGCGGGATTCCGCGTGATTCGTAATCGGCGACAAGCGCACTGCCCTGCTTCACCTGGATGGCGAGGACCGGCCCGTCCAAACCGTCGTAGACTGCAGCCGAATCGTACCAGGCGAGGAACCGCGCTTCGGCGCGCGTGCCGTCCGGCGGGAGCCAGGCGTACATGCCGTCCGCCCGCTGATGGAGATTGCCTGCAAGGACTCCGATCACCGCCTCGGTGGACGTGATGTTCATCGACGGCTGCATGTGCTCCGCTGCCGCCTCGAGGCTGGGATAGACGGAGTCAATGGGCGTCCCACCGGGCGGCCAGCGGGGAACCCCCGGAGGCAACGGCACCGACGCCCACACGGCGTTGGCGAACACGAGCGCCTTGATGCGATCGGGTCGCTGCCGGGCCAGCCTCGGCAGCACGAGGCCTGCGGTCGCCCACCCGACGACGACCGCGGGGTCCTCCGTGAAGTGATCGATGAACCCCGCAACGTCACTCGCGAGTGTGTCGAGATCGAAGTCGAGCCCGGTCGTGTCCGACGTGCCGTGCCACCGGTACGTCAGGGCGAGGACGCGATGGCGGTCGGTGAAGTGCTGCGCCAGCCGGTCGTAGACGTGCGCCGTCATGTAGAAGCCGGGCAAGAAGACCAGCAGGTCACCGGTTCCGCCGTAGTCGCGATAGTGGAGGTTGATGCCGCCCACGTCGACGTAGCCGTCGACGGGCTGCGGCTCCATGCGCGTGTCGCCATCGGACTCCGTGGCGCACGCGCCGGCCAGCAGCGCGAGCAGGACGCCAGGGGCTCTCATCGCTGGTCCGCTCCCAGTCTGTTGATCTTCCGCCGGAGCCGGGGCTCGTAGCCGTTCCGCGCGAGCGCCTGCTCGTAGTAGCCGCGGGCCTTCGCCGCATCGCCCTTCGCGGCCCAGACGTCCCCCAGCGCCTCGTACGGGCGGGGATGGTCGGGAGAGCGCGCGACGCGCATCCCGGCGAAGACCACGTCCTTCGTGGTGTCCACCTGCGACGCGTTCTGCGCGAGGAGGCGGAGGAAGTTGTCTGATGGCTCGAACGTGGCGCCGAGCTTTTCCGAGACGGCCCGGAAGTGCCGGTCGAGGAGGGACGGGTCAGCGATGACCTGGAGCAACGGCGGTTCGAAGTCCTCGAAGATGAAGCGGAGCGCGTCGTACTCCGAGATCAGCGGAACCGACCCGTGCGTGTCCTTCGGGTAGTATCGGTAGCCGTAGCGGATCCCGCTCCGATCGAACGTATTCAGGATCGCGTCGAACGCGGGGATCGCCTCGAAGGGAATGTTCCGCGCGGTGTCGCCCGGGGTGATCGTGTTTGCCTGCGTGACGTAGAGCGCCTTTCCCTCCAGCCTGGTGGACTCGAAGAAGGCCCTCGCCTTCTTGAGCAGCACCCGGTCGTCCCACCACAGGCTCGGGTCGATCGCGACGTACGCGTTGAACGTCTCCGGCATGGTATAGAGCGCGTTGAGCGTCGTGACGCCGCCGAACGAGTGACCGACAAGGACGCGGTACGCCATGGTGCGGTACCCGGAGTCGATGTGCGGGATCAGCTCGCGCCGGATGAAGTCGAGGAATGCGGACCCTCCGCCGCTCGACGCCAGGTATGGCGCTTCGGAGCCGTCGAAGCCCCGGGTCGACTTCGTCGGTGTCAGGTCCCGCGTCCGGTTCCCGCCAATGTTCGGAACGGCGACCACGATCATCTCCGGCACGACGAACGTGCCGTTGACGCCTGTTCCCAGGATCTGGACCAGCGCGCTGACCGAGTGGAAATGGGCGTCCCCATCGAGCAGATACAGGACGGGATAGCGGCCCGGCACGAGCGTGGTGTCGGAATAAGACGGCGGTGTGTAGATGAGGAACGGGCGGTGCTCGTCCAGGATCGCGGATCGGATCGAGTCCACCCGCCCGATGTTCGTGGCCCGCTCGTAGCGATTCTGCGCGTGCCCGGGAAGGGCAAGCACGGCGGTCAGGATCAGCGGGATCGCGAGTCTCATTGAACGTCTCCGTTCGGTTGGTGTGGATCAGCCCTGTCCGCGGTGCATCCGCAGAAAGTCGCGCATCAGTCGCTCGACCTCGTCGGGCGCGGCCAGGAAGAGGTAGTGCGGGACGCCGTTCAGCACCTCGACGCGGGCTTGCGGAGCAGACCGCTGGAAGGCGGCTCGCTGGTCGGAAAGTGCGCGCCGCCAGCGTTCGAAGGCCCGCCTCGCCGTCGCTGCGTTCGCGCTGTCGGCGGCGGTCGCAAACGGGAACATCTGCTCGACCGAGTCCGGGTTGCCGTAGATTGCCAGGACCGGCGTCCGCAGTGCGCCGAAGGCGGCCGGCACGAGCCCCTGGAGCAGTTTCCCGGCTGTCGAGTCAACGGGCGACCGCGTTGCATCAAGCTTCCCGCCCGGACCAAAGCGGAACGTTGCCAGCACTTCGTCACAGGGGATGACCTGGCCCATGGTGCGTCGCATGTACGACTGCACGGCAGCGACGGAACCGGAGTCACGAGCGGTCATGGCCGGCGACTCCGGCCAGTCGGCGAACCAGTCAGGCGTGGCATAGAGCGACGGGAAGTCGATGGCGGCATCGAGGTAGATCGCGGCGTTGATTCGGGCGGGGTGATTCGCAGCGATGTACGTCAGCTCGTTGCCGCCGAACGAGTGGGCGACGATCGTGGCCGTGTCGAGCGACAGGGCGTCGAGAACGGCCAGCGTCATGGCGGCCAGGGACGGCACGTCGTAGCCGGACGAGGGTCGGCTGGAAACGCCGAATCCGAGCCGGGTGATGGCCAGGACGCGGAACGTGTCGGTGAATCGCGGCGCGAACTCGGCGTAGACATGCGCGGTGTTTCCGAACCCGGGCAGGAACACCATTGGTGGGCCGTTGCCGCCCCAGTCCAGGACCTCCAGCTGCACGCCCGGCGCGACCTCGATCATCCGCACGGCCGCGCGCGGCCCGGTGGTGCATTGCGCCGGGCCACGCGCCGCCTCCGGTAATGGCAGCCGAAATGCCACAGCCATCGGCTCCCGCGACGGCTCCACCGGTTCGAACGAGGGACTGACGACCGCGATCGCGGGAATAAAGAGACTGGGCAGCAGGAACCTGTTCATTGAGGGACCCATGCTGAGTCGTCGTGAGTTGCAGCCTGGGGGCGATACCAGTCCGCCGGCGCGACAGAAAGGCGATCCACTGTCGCTACCTCTCCATCATCTGCTTCAGTGCCGCGGAGAGGTTCTCGACGACGAAGAATCGGCGCCGCGTCACCGGCGACTCGGTAACCCTGTCGAGCAGGAATCGCTTGCCGTCGGGCGTTACCGTGAGTGGCCACGGCGACGACAACGCGAAGAGCGCCCGTTCCTCACCGACCGAGAACGAGGGACCCGGCTTCACGTCAATCGCCATCATGCTGTCCGCAGTGGACAGGTAGTAGATCTCGCGACCATCGCGCGACCAGCGGGGCTGGTAACCGCGCGAGGCGGTGGCCTGATGCAGTCCGTTCGTGGTCGCAGGAAATGGCCGGACCAGGATCTGATCACCGGCGTCTTCACCACTCGACGATGCGTACAGGAGCCAGTGCCCGTCGGGCGACACGGACGGAGATGATCGGGACCCCGGTTCGGGCACCAGGCGATGCGCCGTACGGTCGATGCCAGGTCGAAGGCCGAAGATGTCGGAGTTGCCCTGGCCGCCCTCGAAGACGGTGACGAGCAACCAGGATCCGTCTGGCGACCACCGTGCATCCGTGACGTTCGGGGGAGCCCCGCCACCTTGCCGAGACGGCTGCTCGCGTCGACCGCGCCCGTGTCCACCGTACCGTCGACCGACACTGCGACGATCCTGCGATTATCCGGATGCCACGAGAGGTACGTGAAGAACCGGTTGAACGTGAGTCGCTGCGGTCGCCCCGTGCCAACCCGAGTCACCCACAGATCACTGCCCGGTCGGTCCCACTTGAGATAGGCGACTTGCGCACCGTCTGCTGACAGCGCGAACCACTCCAGCTGACCTGACACCTCGGGAGCAAATGTCATGGGTGCGCCGTCCCCCGCCCGCCAGATGAGTTCCTGGCGTCCACCGCTGCTCTCAGCCCGCGAATACCACAGCGTGCCCGTCTCCGAAATCGAGATGTTCGAGACGTCCTGCTCAATTCCGATGGGCGACCCCGTCACCGTTAGGCGGCCAGCATCGAACGGGACCGCCATCAGGTTCCCGTCGGCGGTCAGGTACAGCAGGTGACCATGTCCGTCATAACGGGCATGGACACCCGCGAACAGGGAGCGATGTCGGCCGGTTCGCAGGTCCAGCACCGCGATGGAATCGCTCTTCGCGCCCTGCCGGCCAGGTCCAGTCCGGTTCACGACCATGATGGCCCCCCGGCCTCCCGGGAGCAGGTCGGGCCAGATGTGCTGCAATTCCCCGGACAGCGTGTCGAGCGTGGAAATCGCCTCCGGTTGGCCACCTCCTTCCGGGACGCGCATCAGCGGCCCCACGCCGTAGCGATCGAAGTAGATGTAGCCGTCCGGGCCCCAGTCCAGTCCGGGTGAGCCGACCAGTGTGTCCATCACCGGAACCGGTACGCCCCCACTGACGTCGACCGTCATGATATTCGAGGACACCATGAACGCGATCCGACGGCCATCGGGAGAAAAGGCGGTATTGTAAGCTCCATCCGTGCCCGGGATCGGTGTCGCGTCCAGCGCATCGCGATGCTTGAGCAGCAGCGGCCCGAGAGTGGAGTCCGGCCGACTTCTGATGACCAGGAGCGATCCGTCGGGCGATACGTTGACGGTCAGGGGCGCGGTTCCCGGCCACGTGACTTCGTATCGAGACACGGGTGCGGGGCCGGGGCGGCTCGCCGACATCCAGATCACCAGTCCCGCCAGAATGATCGAGAGTCCAGTTGCAGGAAGCGCGACTCTCGAGCGCCAGTCTTGCGACGGACGAGTACCTGCTTGCGCAGCAACCGCTGGCGTGGAGAACGCGCTATTGCCCAAAGCCTCGGCGAATGCGCGGGCGGTCTCGAAGCGATCCGCCGGCAGTTTCTCCAGGGCCTTCACCAGCGCCGCCGCCACGTTCGGCGGTACTGCCTTCCGCAGCGTCGTCACCGCCGGCACCGGCTCCGCGATGATCTTCATGATGATCTGTTGCGCACTGCCCCCCAGGTGCGGCGGCTGCCCCGCCAGCATCTCATAGAGCACCGAGGCGAGCGAGTACACGTCGCTCCGCGCCGTGATCTCCTTCTCCGCCGTCGCCTGCTCGGGGCTCATGTAGTGCGGCGTCCCTAACGACAGTCCCGTCTCCGTCATCCGGCCACCGCCGCCGCCGAGACCGCCAGCGCGATCCCGAAGTCCGCCACCATCGGCCGCCCGTTCGCCAGCAGGATGTTCTCCGGCTTGATGTCCCGGTGGATCACCCCCTGCTCGTGGGCATACTGCAGCGCGTCCGCCACCTCCACCGCGATCTTCACTGCTTCATCGACACCGAGCTGCGTCTCGCGACTGAGCTTGTCGCGCAAGGTCTCGCCCTGGATGAAGGGCATGACGTAGTAGAGGAAGCCGTCGGCGGTGCCCGAATCGAACAGCGGCAGGATGTGGGGATGCTGCAGCGATGCGGTGGTGGTGATCTCCTGGACGAAGCGCTCGGCGCCGAGGACGGCAGCGAGTTCGGGCTTGAGGACCTTCAGCGCAACCTTGCGCTTGTGCTTGAGGTCCTCGGCGAGGTAGACGGTGGCCATCCCGCCCGCGCCGAGCTCCCGCTCGATGCGGTACCGATCGGCGAGAGCCGCGCTGAGTCGATCGGTTGCGCTCACGGTCGCGTCACCTGCGAATGCGCTCCACGGGCGTGAGCGCTTCGAGCCGGCGACGCGCCTCCGACACGCGAGGCTGGAGCTCGGGGTCCGCGTTCTTCCAGCGCTCCACAAAATCGCGGTACGCCTCCACGGCCTTCGCGGTATCGCCGCGCAGCTCGTACATCTTCCCTACCGCCTCGAGCGCCAGTGCCCTGATCGTGAGGTCGGGCCCGACCCGCGGCCGCGATCCCCAGGGCGTTCGCCGGTAGGCCTCGTACTGCGCCAGGGCGGAGTCGGCCATGCCGGCAGCGGCGAAGACATCGAGGAGATCCAACGGGAGGCAGAAGTCGCACGAGCCAGCGGGTCCATCGGGCAGTGAGTCTGCTGCGCGGAAGTGTCGCAAGGCATCCGACCAACGCTCCTCGGCCACTGCGATGCGACCGAGGACGCGGTCGAGTCGCGGTTGCAGACGGCGCAGCAGGGCTGAATCCGTGACGGCCGCTCGATACTGGTCCAGCACCTCGCGCGCCCGCCGCACTTGCCCAGCCCCGGCCAGGACGCCGGCAGCGCCCAGGTAGGGCGCGTCCTGTGGTGGATGTGACGAGAGCGGAACCCGCTCCAGGTGCTCCTCGAAGGCGCGAAGCTCGTCGTCGAATGGCAGGCCCGCCTGGATCCGTTGGAGGAGCGCGATTCCGCTCGAGGTCGACGAAGGTGTACTCCGCCCGACGGCGGAGTCGACCCTCCACACTTCGCGGAGCAGCCGGTTCATATCGCGTCCCCTGCCTTCGCGCTCGGCGAGTTCGGCAGCCCTGCCGATCGCCCATGTCGGATTCTCGGGATTGCGCACCTGCATGGCGCTGTCCACGCCGCGACGCCAGGCCTCGAGGTCGCCGCTGTCCTCGAGTTTCGCGAGCCGATCTTCTCGAACTTGCAGGCTCATGGGGAACCGAGCCTCGATCTCGGCACGAATGGAATCAGTTGCCTGCCACTTCCCCTGTGCCTCCAGGACGGACCTGAGCCTCGCGAGCCTCAGGAGCGAGGGGCCTCGCTTCACTGACGCACGCATCAGCACCTCCGCCCTCGCGAACTCACGCCGGCTGCCGAGCAGTCCGCCAAGGTTGTTCAGGGGAAAGCTGTCTCCACGCGCCAGCATCCGTTCATACGCCTCGATGGCTTTGGCCCGGTCATTGCCAGTTCCCGCGTAGTAGGTACCGACGATGCGATCACGAGCGTTGTCGGGGAGCCGGTCGCGCAATGCGTAGGCTCGTGTGATGGCCGAGTCGATGCTGGATGGGGGCATGCCATAGTTGCCAAGCGTCTGCGCGAGCAGCCGCCATGCCTCGGCGAATGTGGAATCGACGGCGACCGCCTCCCGCAGGTATCGCATCGCGCTGACGCGGTCGAAAGCATCGTTGGCACGTTGCCCCGCGGAGTACAACTTGAGGGCTGCCAGTGAAGATGTCGTCACCCGCGCCAGTGACGGCGCGGCGTTGACGGCACGCAACGATTCACCGCTCTTCGCGCGGAGCTTGCGCGCGAGCTCGTCCGCCGCGTCGATGATCCCGTCCGGAGCGGCCGCCGTCGCCCGGAACGAGGTGAGTTCACGGCCCGAATCGGCGGTGACCAGCGAGACCGAGACGATGTAGCTCGTGCCGACCTGCGTGACCGTCCCGTGGACCACCCCCTTGGCATTCTCGCGCTGCGCCACCTCGCGTGCCGTTTCGAGGTCCAGGTCGGCATCACGTGGTCGCTGCATGCGAGCCAGCGCACCCGAGATCTCGGTGGGCGACAGGATGGTCAGCACGGCAGACTGCGACAAACCGGCGCGCACCGCGTCGCTGACCACGCGCCCGAGCGCCGAGTCCAGGCCGTTGACAGTGAAGTCAGCCATCACCAGTCGGTCGTCCTGCTCGAGCGAGCCCGCGGCGAACAGCGACGCGGCGGGCCCGATGCCCAGTGCCCGCAGCACCATGAACCCGCCCACCAGCACGACGAAGGCGGCCATGGCGATGACGCCGCCGCGCGCGGTGCGCCGCCAGCTCAGGTGCGGGCTCGCCTTGAGGGCCATGGTGGCCATGGTGCCCTGCGCGAGCGACGGCGTCCCGCCGGGCGTGTACGTCGGCGTAGTCTCCATCGCCCGCTGCGTGACGCGCTGCACGTACCCCGTGACGAGGATGACCGGGAGCCCGAGGGCCATCACGATCAGTGCACCCGGGAAAACCCAGTCCGGCAGGCCGATACCGACGATGGCGGCGCGCGCGATGATCGCCACGGCGACGAACGCGAGCGCATACACCCCGAGCGCCTTGAGGAGCATCCGGGGTCCGCCGAGCAGGATGCCCGGCATCGCCGGTTGCCTGCCCTCGCCGGTCGTGACCGAATCGAGCGCACGCACCAGGTCCGTCGCGTGCCCGGGCCGCTCCGTTGCCTCCTTGGCCAGGCAGCGCATGACGAGGTTCGCGAGCGCCGCCGGCGCATCGGGGCGCAGCTCGGCGATCGACTGCGGCGCCCGGGCCATGTGGGCGGTCATCAGCTTGCGCTGCGTCGTTTCCAGGAACGGCGGCCGGCCGGAGAGCATCTCGTAGGCGACGCAGCCGAATGAATAGATGTCGGCGTGGTGGTCAGTCTCGGGATCGCCCGCGGCCTGTTCCGGCGCCATGTAGGCCGGCGTACCGATCGACGTGCCGACCTGCGTGAGCGTCTCGGAGTCGCCGCCGGTGCGCGCCGCGCTGATGGCCTTCGCGATGCCGAAGTCCGCGACGGTGGCCGACCCGCCGCTCAGCAGGATGTTGTCGGGCTTGATGTCGCGGTGGACGATCCCGCGTTCGTGCGCATACGCCAGCGCGCGAGCCACGTCGCGGAGGATGCCGACGGTCTCCGTGACCGGCAGCGAGCCCTGGCCGAGCCGTGCGCGCAGCGACTCGCCCTCGATGAAGGGCATGGTGAACCACGGCAGGCCGTCCATGTCGCCCGCGCTGTGCACCGGCACGATGTGCGGGTGCTGCAGCCGGGCGGCGAGGAGGATCTCGCGGTTGAACCGCTCGATGTTCACACCGGCCGTGAGTTCCGGCGGCAGCACCTTCACGACGACGGTGCGGCGCAAGGTGTTATCGCGGGCGCGGAAGACGCGCGACATTCCGCCGCCGCCGAGCTCCTGCTCGAGCGTGTAGGCGTCGCCTAACGTTTGGGTGAGGCGGTCACGGAGGTCGGTCATGGCTCGCGCCCCAGCAGGTCGCGGAGGTCGACGCGAACGATGGGGATTGCCGCTCGTTCCGCCTGGACGACCATCAGCGAGTCGTCCGGCGTGAAGCGCACGTAGCCGATCCGCAGCTCGCTGTCGACGACCTGCCGGATGAGGCCCGTCGCCACCGACACGGCCGCGATCCCAAACAGCCCGTTCCTGAAGTAGACCTCGCTGTCGTCGGACGCCCAGCCGGGCGCCCACTCCTGCTCCGCGCTGGTCGTGAGCCGGCGTTTCCCGGACCCATCGGCATTCATGATCCAGACGTCCGCGCCGCCGTCACTCGCGTTCACGGTGTAGGCAATGCGAGCGCCGTCCGACGACCACGCCATGCCGGAATCATCAACCCGTTGCCCGGTGGTGAGGGACACGGCCGGCCCCCCGGTCGCCGGCACGCGAAAGATCCCGAAACGGTCGTCATTCCCCGTACCTCGATTGAGCACGATCGTACCGCCGTCGGGGCTCCACGCGATGCCGCTGAGGAGCGGCACGTTGTCCAGGAGGCGGGTGACGTCACCGCCACGGGGGTTCGACGTGAACACGCTGAGCGTACCGTCCGGATTCCGCAGCCCATAGCCCACGCGCGATCCATCCGGGGACCAGCCAGCTGAACCCACCGCTTCAGCACCTTCGGGTGAAATCTGCCACTCCTCGCCGCTCTCGACCGAAACGACCCAGGTCGCCGGCATGACGCCACGTCTCGAGAGGAATGCGACCAGCGTGCCATCCGGCGACCACGTCGGTACGAAGCTGTTCGATCCCGTGACGAGGGCACGCTCCTGGCCTCCCCCGATCGGAAGCAGATAGATGCCCCACAACCCGCCGCGCAGCCCGAAATACACGACCGACTGGCCGTCGGGACTGATTCTCGGCGCCAGGCTGGGCACGCTGTCGGGCGCGATCCGGCCGAGCGAACCGCCGGTGGTCGGGACGGTGTACACACTCGGCATCCGGTCGTCTCTCAGGAACAGGAGCGCGTCGCCAGTCGGGCTCCACGTCACACCCACTCCTTCCGCCCGATCGTTCGTCACGCGTCGTGCCTCGCCGCCCGCCGCAGGCACTACCCAGAGATCAGGCTGTCCTCCGCGTTCGGATTGGTATGCAATCCACCGGCCATCGGGCGAGTACCTGGGCGCGCCATCGGCACGAACGTCGAACGTGAGCTGTCGCAGCTCACCTCCCTCGGCCGGCACGACCCAGAGGTCCGCGGCTCCCGTACGCAGCGAGACATACACGAGCTCCTTCCCATCGGGCGACCACTCCTGGAACGACTCCATCCCTTCGCTCGTCAGGCGCGACACCGTCCCGGAGGCGAGGTCGACCACCGCGACGACGCGACCATTCTCCGCACCGAGATTCATGGCGATCCGGGTGCCATCCGGCGACCAGCGTCCATGAAAGATGTATCCCGACTCGTCAGGCAGGACCTCGACGGGTTCACCGCCGTCGGCGGCGATCGTCCAGAGCGAGATCCGGCCGGAGTGATCCGACTCGAACAGGATCAGTGCGCCGTCGGGCGAAAAGAATGGGTCACCTATCTCACCCGCCGCGACGTGCGTCAGTTGAACCGGGCGTCCGCTGTCGACCGCGACGCGGTAGAGCTCACGCCTGCCTGACTCGATCGCCGAGTAGACGAGGCTCCGGCTGTCCGGCGACCATGAGGCATCACCCACGTCCGGGGCGAGCTCGGAGACGAGTCTCGCGTTCCGTCCATCAGGATCTGCCACGTACACCCCATCGTCGCCGCGCACGCGCGCCGTGAACGCAATGAACCGTCCGTCTGGCGAGAAGGAGGGATCATCGTGCGCGTACTGGCCGGTTTCGAGCGCCACCAGTCGGGGCAGCCCGGAGCGTTCACCACCGCTGCATGCCAGCAGCAGGGCGATTGTCGTCAGGCACAGGAGTCGAGTTCGCATCGTCAGCGTCTCCGGGTCGGGTCAGGAGCCACGTTTCGATCCTAGGTCGGTCAATGCCGTACCCATCTCACCCGCGATGGCGCGGACGATCGAGTCCTGCGCGCCCAGCACGTCCGAGACGTCCCGCTCGTAGCTTTCGGTCCACAGGTACCGCAGGGTCGTGGGCTCGACGAGCTGGACGATGATCCGGATGACCGATCCGGTCCTGAAGATCGAGCCTTCCATGACCGCCTGGACGTCGAGCTGGTGCGCGATCTCCTCGCTGGTGGCGTCAGTGCCGATGCGCAGCACGGCGGTGCGGGAGACGACGCCCACCGCGCCACCGCGCACGACGGCCGAGATCAGGGCATCGTGAAGCGTGCTTGCGAAGATCGGGTCCTTCGCCGCCGAGAGGTCGACGAGGGGGAGGATCGCGATCTGCTCGATGGCGGCCGGGCTCGCGCGGCGTCCGCCGCCCGACGTCAACCAACCGCCGATGGCGGCGCCGGCCAGAACTACCGCTGCCACGGCGCCAACGACCATTCTCCGGGACGGGACCGCCTTCGGTGCCTGGACGGCAGGCACGGGACGCGTATTCGTTGGCGTCAGGCCGCTGCTGGGCGTGATGGCCGCGTCGAGGTACGGCAGCAGCTCCCCGGCACTCTGCCACCGGTCAGCCGGTCGCTTGGCGAGGCACTTCATGATGACTGCCTCGAGCTCAGCGCTCACCTGCTTGCGGTACTTGCGCGGCGGGTCGGGTTCCTCCGTGACGTGCGCCGCGAGCACGGCCTGGGGCGTCGCCGCCATGAACGGCGTGCGACCAGTGAGCAGCTGGTACGCCATCACGCCAAGCGCGTAGATGTCGGCCCGGTGGTCCACGAGCGGGTCGGCGGTCGCCTGCTCGGGGGCCATGTACGCGGGTGTACCTAACGCCACGCCGGCAGTGGTGATCGTGTCGCGGCCGGTGGCCTCGCTCACTGCCTTGGCGACGCCAAAGTCGGCGACCACGGCGTGCGATCCGGTGAGCATGACGTTGTCCGGCTTGATGTCGCGATGGACCACGCCCTGCGAGTGCGCGAACGCCAGCGCGTCGGCCACCTCGTGGATGATCTTCACCGCCTCACGGATCGGCAGCTCGCCCTCACGCTCGATGCGCTCACGCAGGCTGCTGCCCGCGAGGTAGGGCATGACGTAGTACAGGAATCCGTCGGCCTCACCGGAGTCGAAGAGCGCGAGGATGTGCGGGTGGTTCAGGTTCGCTGCGATGCGGATCTCGCGCAGGAACCGGTCGGGCCCGAGCGATTTCGCCAGGTCGGCACGCAGCACCTTCAGGGCGACCTGCCGCTGGTGGCGCAGGTCAGTGGCGAGGTAGACGGTCGCCATGCCGCCCGCCCCGAGCTGTCGCTCGATGCGGTAGCGGTCCGCGAGGGCGGCGGAAAGGCGAGCCATCAGGTCGCTCATCGACGGTGCGACTCCAACGTCGACCGGTTTCGTGCGTCACGGCCGCGCACGCGATCCGAAGGCGTGCTATCGGTCGCGACGACGATGGTGTGCAGCGCCGTCCTCAACGCCACGGCATCACTCAGGCGTGACGCGGTGATGGACGCCGTGACCGTGGAGGGCTCATCCGGTGCGTTGAGTCCCTGCCATATGAATTCCGCCTGGTACGTGGTGTTTGCGCCGATAAACCCGGTGTTCCGAAGCTGCCAGGCGACTGCGTCCGTCCCATATCCTCCGAAGCTGGCGAAGCAACGGACGGACTTGACGTTCCCGTTGTGCAACATGCCGATCATGGCAGGGCTCACGGTCGCCAGCGCGATGGTGAGCGTGGCGTCGCTCCTCCCGAACACCAGGTTGGGACCACCCATGAGCGGCGCTCGCGGGCGGTACGCCGGCGGAACTGCGATACTGATGCGACGGAGGTGGTAACGCGTCCACCTCGTGGTATCGGGGCCGGCAGGATCGCAGGTCGCCGACTCCCAGGCCTGACCTGCGTTGACCGTGGCGGCGGCCGGTGTCGAGGAATGCGCGCACGCCACCGCGACTGCCATGGCACCCGGGGCGACCAACGAGCGGATGGCACGTGCCAGCCTGCACCGATGCGGATTCGATCCGGGCAGCATCATCCTCTCCTCCGTGCGGCCTCTGCCAGCCGCGTCAGGCGGTTGCGCACCTCGGTGACCTGCGGCTGCAGAACCGGATCTGCGTTCCTCCACTGTTCCACGAATTGGCGATAGTACTGCTCGGCCTTCGCTGGCTCGTTCTTCGCCTCGTACAGCTCGCCCAGCCGTCTCAGCACCCAGGCGCGGATGTAGCTGTCGTCGTAGAGCCGGAACAACCAGGGGGTGTTCAGGTACCGCTCGTACTTTGCGATGGCCGAATCAGGTCGGGCTCCACGATCGAACGCCAGACCAGTGGCCCAGTCCCAGCAGATGGCGCAAGCATCCGCAGGCCCGTCTGGGCGCATCTCGGAGTTCCGGAAAGCAGTCACAGCGTCGTCGAAGCGTCGTTCGGCCATGGCGATCCAGCCCATGACCCATTCGCGCTGGCTCCGGTGAAACGACCGGATCCAGGTCTTGCCTGCCTCCGCATCGAATTCCTGGACCAGGGTGCGGGCACGGCCGGGGCGGCCAACCACGGCTTCGAACTCTGCCTGAACGAGCGCGTAATCCAGGGGCGTAAGGCTGTCCGGTCGCCTCGAGACCCATTCATCGAACTGCTTTCGCGCCTCTGCAGAATCACCCAGTACGAACAGCGCGCGAAGCATGCCAGCCTGCCGGCTGGTGTTGAGTTCCCCGGCCTCACGGAGTCGACCCTCGATGGCGCGCAGTCGGGAGAGCTCCTGCGTCGCATAGCCGCGGCCTTCGCCGCCGACGGCAATGACGCGCTCGTAAGTCGCAGCGGCGGAATCCAGTCGTCCCGCGTTGTAGTGCACGTTGCCCGCCTCCACCTCGGCGAACTTCTGAGCGTCGCGGCCGCCCGCTCGCCGCGCGCTCTGCAACGCCTCGTCGAGCTTCCCCTGCGCCGCCTGGGCACGGATGATGTCGCTCCAGGGAGAGTTTTCGTCAGGCGCCCGCTCGATGGCGACCGCCCAGAGCGACTCCGCCTTCGCGTACTCCTGACGGCTCATGTACGCCGTCGCGAGCAGGTCCGTGGTGATGATCGTGTGCCACTCCGGGTACTTCCGGAACAACTCCTCGTAGTTCTCGATGACCTTGGCCCGGTCGGCGTTGCGGCTGTACATGTGGTACACGCCCAGAAGGGCGAGTCGCTCGGCCTCGGGGATGCGATCGCGGAGCGCGTAGCCACGCTCGATCACGTCGCCGGCTCGACGCCAGTCGCCAGTGGAGTTCAGTGAAATTGCCAGCTTCCGGTACGCCATCGCGAAGTTCGAGTCGAGCCGGATCGCCTCCTCGAGCGGTGCGATCGCCTTGGCGGGCTGGCTGAGGATGTCATTGAAGCGGGCACCCTCCGTGAACTTGCGCAGCGCCTCGAGCGAGCCGGTCGTGACCCGCGTGAGCGCCGGCGCCGCCTGTACGTCGCGTAGCGATTCACCGATCTTCCCTCGCAAGTCGCGCCCCAGCCCGTCGATGACCGATATGAGGTCTGTAGCGTCGCGCGCGGACTCCTGGAATGACGCCAGCACGTCACCAGTGGCCGCGGCGATGAGCCGCACGCTCACCAGGTACGATGTCCCCGCGGCCGTGAGGTTGCCGGCGACGATCGCCTTGAGCCCGTCGCGCTGGGCCATCTCCATGGCGAGTGCGGAATCCACCGGCGTGTCGAGTGGGCGCTCCATTCGGCGCAGCGCCCCCGCGACGCCGCTGGCCTGCACGATGCGGACGCGCTGCGACCGGGACAGGGACGTGCGCAAGGCCTCGCCGAGCACGCTGCCTAACGCTGCATCGGGCCCGGCTGCGGCGAAGTCGGCCACCAGGATCTGGTCGCTCTCGGTCAGCTGCCCGCTCGAGAGCAGGCTGGCGGCCGGTCCGATGCCCAGCGCGCGCGTCACCATGAACGCGACGACGAGCAGCACAAAACCACCCATCGCGAGGAAACCTCCGCGTGCAGTGCGACGCCAGCTCATGTGGGGGTTCGCCTTCACCGCCATGGTCGCCATGGTGCCGGCGCCCAGGGTCATGGTCCCGCCGGGCGTGTACGTTGGTGTGGACTCCAGCGCGCACTGCGTCGCCCGCTGCACGTAGCTGGTCAGCAGGATCATCGGCAGGCCCAGCGCCATCACCACCAGCGCACCCGGGAAGACCCAGTCGGGCAGGCCGACGACGACCGTGGCCAGCTTCGCCAGCAGCGCGACGCCGACGAACGCCGCGGCATATACCACCAACGCGCGACTGAGCATCCCGGGGCTGCCCAGCAGCACCGGCGGCATGCCGGGATGCGTGCCGCCGCTCGTTACCGTCTCCAGCGTGCGGGCGATCTCGTTTGCCGATCGCGGACGGTCGGCCGCATCCTTCTCGAGGCACCGCATGACGAGCGACGCGAGCGCCGGCGGCGTGTCGGGACGCCGCGACAGCAACGGCTCGGGCTCGCGACCCATGTGCGCCGCCAGCAACTGTTGCGGCGACTTCTCGATGAACGGGGGCTGGCCGGCGAGCATCTCGTACGCCATGCAGCCAAAGGCGTAGAGGTCGGAGCGGTGGTCGGAGGAGGGATCGCCGGCCGCCTGCTCCGGCGCCATGTACGCAGGCGTGCCGATCGACTGTCCCACCTGCGTGAGCGTCGCGTTGCCGTCGCCGGTGCGCGCAGCGCTGATGGCCTTGGCGATGCCGAAGTCGGTGACGACCGCGCTGCCGCCCGACAGCATGACGTTGTCGGGCTTGATGTCACGATGCACGATGCCGCGCTCGTGCGCATAGGCCAGCGCGCGCGCCACGTCGCGAAGGATGCTCACCGTGTCGTTCAACGGCAGGGCGCCGCTTCGCCCGAGTCTCGCCCGCAACGACTCGCCGTCCACGTACGGCATGGTGTAGAACGGCAGGTCGCCCGTCTGCCCGGCAATCAGCACCGGGACGATGTGCGCGTGCTGCAGCTGCGCGGCCGTCTGGATCTCGCGCTTGAAGCGCTCGATGTTCACGCCGCCCCCCAGCTCGGGCGACAACACCTTCACCACCACCCTCCTGCCTAACGCCCTCTCCTCGGCGGCGAACACGCGCGACATGCCCCCGCCGCCCAGCTCCCGGTCGATCCGGTAGGCGTCGCCGAGGGTGGCCGCGAGGGTATGGCGGACGTCGGTCATGGGTCGATCGGCTCGAGGCGCGTCGTCTTCACCGCCGGACACTCGCCAGGGGCGTGACGCCGGCAGGTTGCCGCCGTGCGTCCGGGGCCGCGCGCATCACTGCGAGTGCCAGGGTCACCGGCACCAGGACCAGGGTGAGGCTGTAGAAATCGCTGCCCGGGAGCTTGGCCCGTGGCGCGACGATCCCGACGAGCGCGGCGATCGTGACGGGCCCAAGCCCGACCAGGACCCCGGCGAGCAGCAGGTTGAGTCCCCAGCGTTCGCGGTCCTGGCTGGACGCCCGTACGTAGCTGTGCAGCAGCGCCACGACGGTCAGGATGAAGTAGCCGGCGATGAGCAGGCCGACCATGGCGTTCACGAACGTGAGCAGCGACGCCGTGCCGGCCGGTTCGAACAAATGGATCAAGGCGAAGAGCGTCGCAATCACGACGGCCGGCGCGTACAGGACCAGCGTCATCACGGGCCGATCGAGAATGCGCTTTCTCTCCGGGAAGGTCGCGAGCGTGTGCAACAGCGTGGCGAAACCCATCACGATCACGATCAATGAGATCGCCTGAACGACCGCACGCAGGACAGGCGATGCGATGTACGGCGCGTGGAGGAACGTGAGCCCGAGACAGAGTCCCGTGAGCGCGAGCAGCAGCGACGCAGTACCGGGCGCCCGGGAGTACGCCAGCAGGCCGAGCCAGACGAAGCAGAGTCCGACCATGAACCCGGCCCAGCCGAGCGCGCGCTGGCGGGGCGGTTGCTGGGCGTAGGTGATGGACACTTCGCGCGTCGCACCCGAGGCGCCGTCCTCGACGACGAGCGTGCGGGTCTCGCCGATGGCTGCGCGAGGCATGCGCGTCAGCCCCGGCGTATCCTCGACCGAGATCCCGTTGATCCTCACGAGCCGGTCACCCACGACGAGACCCGCGGCAGCGGCGGGGCTCCCATCGCGAACCTGGTTGATCGTGTGGTCGGGGGCCGAGTGGAGTCCGTCGTATGGCACGTTGGCCTGGTCGATCAGGCCGGCGACGCCCCATCCCGAGAACAGGATCCCCACCACGAGCAACGGCTTCAGGAATCGGGCGGTCATTCTTGCCTCCGGTGCACCGGTTGTCGCGACGACACAGCGTGCGCGCGCCAGTCACGGTAGGCGCGCCAGCGGCTGCGTGATATCGCGAGCGGTCCATACGGCGGCCTGTGCATGTCATGGGACGCAGCGGAAACGATCCGGCACGGGGGCGACAACCTGCCTGTTCGCCCTCCGTTCGGGCCGGCGCTACCTTGGGCGCATGTGCGCCGCCCGTTCGCTCGTGCTCATGTCGTCCGTGGCGCTGGCCGCCGCGCCCGCGATGGGTCAGGGCGCACCAGGCTTCAGGGTCGACACCTGGTCATCAGAGGACGGCTTGCCGAGCACGGCGTTCACGGCGCTCGTCCAGACGACCGACGGTTACCTCTGGATGGCGACGGGCGGGAACCTCGTCCGGTTCGACGGCTTCGAGTTCAAGGTCTACAACGCCGCCACACACCCCGTCATCAGAGACAGGGTGAATCGCCTCTACGTCGGTATCGGTGACACGGTCTGGATCGGACTGGACGACGGGACAATCCTGTCGATGGCTGAGGGGCGGTTCGCGGAGCTGGGTCGCCTTCCGCACCGTCAGCACACCGGGATCGTCCAGGACCGCAACGGGACACTGCTGGTCGTGGGCTTCAACCAGGCACTTCGCTGGACGGGAACGAGGTTCGAGCCGTTGCAGGTGCCGGACGGCTGGCAGCTCGCGCGCGGGCAACCGCCGGCGAGGCGCGACGCCGCCGGCGACGCCTGGCTCAAGGGGCTCGATGGGGCCTTGCTGCGGGTACGCAACGGAGTTGGTGAACCGGCTGGTCACTCGGAAACCAACCGCGTCGTTATGCAGCCGTCTCGCGGAAGCATCCTCCGCGAGCGAAGGAACGGATCCGTGGGCGAGGTGGTCAATGCCGCGGGCGCAGTGCTGGCAGAGTACGACTGGGATCCCGACATCCAGCCGATTCTGGTCGACCGCAAGGGACGGCTGTGGGCAGGCGTCGCGGGCCGCATCCTCGTCTACGAACCCGGACGGACCGGCCCGATCGCACAGATCGACCTGGAGGACCGAGCCGTGTTCGGCGGCATGCTGGAGGATCGCGCGGGCAACATCTGGCTGGCGAACGCCGGGCTGGTGCGCATCCAGGAAATGGCGTTCAGCAACGCCACGGCCGACCCGACACTCACCGGCCTGGGTCGACAGCTCCGGACGCTCACGCGCGGCCCGGACGGGACCGTGCTGGCCGAGCTGAATGGACCTGCACTCGTGCAGTTTGCGGGCGAGGTCGCCGTACCCGTCGACACGGGGCTAGTCGGCGCGTGGGCAGATGAACGTGGCACGATGTGGATCCATCGGGCAGGGCGCCTGGCCGGGCGGCGGCCCGGGCTCCCGGACCTCGTCATGCCACGACCCGCACGGGCCGGTGGGCTCATGATTGCGGACGATCCATCGCAGCCCGGTACGCTCTGGTACGCGGGCGACGACCGATTGTATCACGCGGATCCTTACGCGGTGGGCGGTCCGCGCATCATCGACTCGGTCGTGGTGGGGGCATTGCCACGGAACCTTGCCGTTGATCCGCGCGGCACCGTGTGGGTGCTGACGATGGACGACGAACGCACCCAGCACCTGGTCAGGTACGCCGGCGGCGAGGTGACCCGTTGGAGTCGTCGCGACGGCATGCCGGCTTCCGAGGTGCGCGCGCTCCGGCTGGATCGCGACGGCAGTCTCTGGCTGGGGCTTTATGGTGGCGGGCTCGTTCGGTTCGCCGACGGGCAGTTCCGCGCGTTAGGTGCGGAACAGGGGCTGGCCGAGAACGTCGTGTCCTGCATCCTGGACGACAATCTTGGCAATCTCTGGCTGTCCGGGAACCGGGGCGTGCACCGCGTGCGTCGCGACGATGCCATCGCCTTCTTCGAGGGGCGGGTGCCACGCGTGCATGGCGTGTCGTACGGCCGGCGCGACGGCATCGCGGATCCCGAGACGTCCGGCAGCTCCTGCGCGCGCGATGGCGCCGGCCGTCTCTGGTTCCCCACGTTCGGCGGTGGCGCGGTGGTCGACCCGGCGCACGCACTCGCGCTCGACAGCACTCCACCGATCGCGCACGTGCTCGGCATCCGCACGTCGGGCGACACGCTGCTGCCGGCGAGCATAACGAGGCTGCCCC
>DASWGU010000108.1:0-5165 GCA_036393555.1 Gemmatimonadaceae bacterium | reverse complement strand
CCCTTCAGTGCCAAGCGGAAAGGCCTCCTCGGTCCCTACCGGGTGGGATACTGGCCGGCTGAGCAGGGCACGGTTCACTCGGCGCGCTACGGCAATCCGGAGGGCTTCATTGAAGTCACGCCGGGAAACCAGGACACCCCGATCTCCGAGCACTTTCGCCTCCGTGATTTCCTCACGAAGGATCAGGCGAGGGTCTGGCCAAAGTACCTGGTCCTTGATGAGACACTGGTCGACAAGCTGGAACTTCTGATCGACGAGCTGGCCGCCGGAGGGCTGCCGGTGTCGCGGATGTCGGTGATGTCCGGTTTCCGCACGCCGCAGTACAACAGGCAGGGCGTGGGAGCAGGCGGTCGTTCAGCGGTGAGTCGCCACCAGTACGGGGACGCCGCCGACGTATTCGTCGATAACGACGGCAACGGCCACATGGACGATCTCACGGGGGACGGCCGCGTGAACACGCAGGACGCGCGATTTCTCGCGCAGGCCGTGGAACGCGTCGAGCGGCAGCACCCCGAGTTGGTTGGCGGGGTTGGCATCTACCCTGCCACTGACGCCCACGGACCGTTCGTTCACGTGGACGTGCGGGGCGTTCGGGCGCGCTGGTAGACACCTGCGCTTCGCATGGACGGCGCGCTACCCTGTCCCCGGGGACGGGCCGGGGAGGGTCTGACCGTCCATCCAGCCACGTACCGCGTGCGGCCGGTAGGGAGACTCCAGCGTGGCCGTTTCGTCGCCGGAGAGGTTGAGGTCCAGCGCCGCCGCGGCATCGTCGAGGTGCTGCACCTTGGTCGCTCCGACAATGGGCGCGGTGACGGCGGGCCGTGACAACAGCCACGCCAGGGCCACCTGGGCCGGCGGGACACCCCGGGCGCGACCCACGTTCACCGTAGCGTCCACCACATTCCAGTCGCTGTCAGTGTCATAGAGCTGATCGGCGAGCCTGGCGTCGCCGGCATCGCGGCTGGTCGTCGAATGGTCTCCTCGCGTGCGCGATCCGGTGAGCATCCCGCGGGCGAGCGGCGACCAGGGAAGCACGCCCAGCCCCTGGTCCAGGCAGAGCGGGATCATCTCACGTTCTTCCTCCCGGTATACCAGGTTGTAGTGCGGCTGCATGGACACGAATCGCGCCCACCCGCGCCGCTCGGCGACCGACAGCATCTTCATCAGTTGCCAGGCGTACATCGTGCTCGCGCCGAGGTAGCGCACCTTGCCGGAGTGAACCAGATGGTCGAGCGCGCCGAGTATCTCCTCCATGGGCGTCGAGGCGTCGGCACGGTGGATCTGATAGAGGTCGATCGCGTCGATGCCGAGCCGGCGCAGGCTGGCTTCGCATCCCTGGACGATGTGCTTCCGCGAGAGTCCGACCATGTTCGGACCTTCGCCCATCTTCATCCGCACTTTCGTGGCGACCACCAGTTCCTCCAGCCGGCCATACTCCCGCAGAGCCGCGCCGGTGATCTCCTCGCTCACGCCAAGCGAATAGACGTCGGCGGTGTCGAAGAAGTTGATGCCCAGCTCAATGGCTCGACGGAAGAAGGGCTTCGCATCGTCGCGCTCGAGAACCCACGGTCGCCATGACCGTGACCCGTAGGACATGCAGCCGAGGCAGATGCGGGAGACGACGAGGCCGGAGGCTCCGAGCTGGGTGAAGCGCATCGACGGGACCTGGGGACGGAGGCAGTCTGCGGATATGCGGAGATAGCGCCGGTTTCGCCATTCCGCGAGCGAACTCACCGTGACGAGGACGATCCATCCCGCCCCGCCCCGCCTCGCCCGACTTCATGTCTCGCGCGTCCCGGCCCGGGGTCCCGGACCACGATCCTACGCCAGGGTTTCCCCCGGTTCCCGTCCCGCATCGGCCGCCTCTTCCCCCAGCGTCATGCGGGCCAGCTGAATGACACCGGCCAGGAGCAGCGTGAAGAGGAGGATGGACCCGATCCGCCAGCTGAAGATCGTCAGGGCGATTCCCGGCCAGTCCTGGAACGTGGCACGTGCCGAACCTAACGGTTCGCGGCCAAGGGCGATCAGGCCCAGGCTCACCAGCGCCTCGACCGAGGCCTCGATGGTCGCGAAGAGCGGAGCGCGCCAGGTCCACCGCCGCACCGTGAAGTTCCCGAGGTGCAGCGTCACCATCCCGAACAGCACGACGAACCCGATGGCGAAGCTGATCCCCAGAAGGGTCAGGTTCGCGCCGGCGATCGAGAGGGCCAGCGCACGGTACACGCGCAGGACAACGGCGGTAATGACCGCCATCTCCACGACCGAGAAGGTGACCCGCCGGAACGGACGCGCCTCGTCGATCCTGAACGCGAGCGTGTTGGTGGGAAAGAAGTTCGCCATGGTGCCTCGCTACGAAGGACCCACCCTGAGAACTAACCGGTCACAGGGCCCAGCGCGTGTGACTCAGGGCACCGAAAGCTGTCGAGCCAGCCACTCGGCACTTCCTGCCGCCTGACGACGCCAGTAGTCCCAGGTGTGGCTGCCGGGGTGTTCGGCGTAGTTCAGGGGAATCGCCAAAGCCAGCGCCGCATCCCTGAACGCCCTGCTCTGAACGAGGAAGGGATCATCGACCCCGCAGTCCACTCGCAGGGCGGGCATCAGGTCCTTGGTTCGGCTGAGGAGGCGCGCGGCGAGGCGACCGGGATCCCGGGCGGCCCACGCCACGCTGTCCTTCCCGAAAATCGTCGCCAGACCCACCCAGAACCCGTCCCCATACGATGCCCGGATCGACTGGGGATCGAAGCGATCGGTTGGTACCGGTGCGCGCGCCGTACCCCGCGACGGTGCCAGCACGCCCGAGTGGCTCGCCGCCGCCGCGAAGACGTCCGGATACGCCAGGGCCAGCGTGACTGCGCCGAAGCCGCCCATGGAGAGTCCCGCGATGCCGCGGTGGCGCCGCTCTGCCAGGCTTCGGTACGAGCGGTCGACGAAAGCAACCAGGTCACGCGCGATGTAATCGTCGTAGTGCGGCCAGGGAACGCAGTACGTGTCCACCGACTCCCCGTCGCGCCGGGCTGGAGGGGACGCTCGTCGGCACGCGGCGTAGTCGCCGAGGCTGTTCCAGGTCGTGTAGAAGCCGTCGTCGCCGTCGGGCATGACGACGATCATCTCCGGCATGCCGGCCGCGACGAGCGAGTCGAGCATCGCGTCCAGTCGCCCCTGCGTGGTCCAGTTGGTCTCGTCGCCCCAGGCGCCGTGGAGGTAGTACGCCACGGGAAAGCGACGCCCGGGCTGCGACGCATAGGATGGCGGCAGCCAGACGAGGAGCCGCTTGCGGATGCCTAACGCCTGCGACCAGAAGGTGTCCGTGACGACGACGCCGCTGGGTGCCGGTTGCTGATTGCTGGAACGTGTGGCTGGTAGCTGGCGCTGGATACGGGATACTGGTTGGTCCTCCGCGTGTCGCTGGCTGGCCGGGGACACGCTGAGGCCGACCCACATCATTGCGGTCGCCGGTAACACCAGGCCGTTCACTTGCTCTGACTCCGCACTGTCAGCACCTCCCGGGTCTTGCCACCCGTGGACTCGACACACTCAACCGCCATCCAGACTACGAGGTTCACGTCTTCCCTGGAGATCGGTCGGTAAAGCTCCCACAGGACGTGGACGTAGACCAGGTACAGGTGGTGCTCGGCGAACCGCTCGGCGTAGATCGTCGCCAGATCCTAGCGATGAGCGCTGTCGCGAGCGTATTGCCGTCGCGATTGTCGACGAATTCAGGCTGCGTGACGGGGCTTCGGAGATCGGTCATCTGGAGCACCGTGTGGGAGCAAAACAACGTTGCGACGTGGATCGCATCAACGGTAGACATCGCGCCGATGTCCGATCCGGATGACTGTCACGACGAGGAGCCGGTCCTGCACCTGGTAGATGACCCGATAGTCACCTGTCCGGACACGGTACAAGTCCTCGGCTCCCTGCAGTTTTCTGGACACGGGCGGGCGCGGATCGATCGCCAGCGCATCGATGCGCGCGGCGATTCGTTTCTGCGCGGCGGCGGGGAGATTCGCCATTTCCTTCGCCGCGCGTGCCGTGAACTCGACGCGATACGCCATTCAGCCTGTGCGGCGAGTGGCGAGAGCGTCAGAGCCCGAGCTGCTTCTTGAGCACGGGCCAAGGTACCCTCTCTTCGCGCACCGCCAGAGCAGCCCGCGCCTGCTCGACGTCGTAGCGGTCCTCGAGCGCCTGGAGGAGCTCAAGATCCTGAACGGGGATGACTGCCGCGACATCCTTGCCATGGCGGTGCAGAATCACCCGATCGCCGCGACCCGCCACGTCATTCAGAATGTCGGCGAGCTTCTCGCGCGCCTTGCTGGCCGGGATTCGTGTCATCTTGAGAGCCATACGGGGTGTCGTACAATCTGTACGGTTTGTACAGGATCTGTCAATCCGTACGGCTTACCCGCAGGGGCCCTTTGGCGGCCTCTGCGTGGAAGAGGGATCGCGCTACTCCTTCCGCGTACCGATCCGAGAGCGGCCTCTCAACAAACTCCTCGAGGAAACTCAAGGTTCGGCGCACTCAGTGGGTGATGCCATTCGTCGTCCGTGATGCCGGTCTTTGAGCGCCAACGCCCATCACTTGGCCTTCGCGAAGCACTCGATCTCGACCCTCGCGTTCAGGGCGAGGCCATTGGCACCCAGGGCGCTGCGAGCAGGTTTGTTGTTGGGGAAGAACGTGGTGTAGACCTCGTTCATCGCGCCCCACTCCGTCATGTCGGCCATGAAGACTGTGCACTTCACGACATGGTCCATGGACGAGCCCGACTTCTCCAGCACGTCCTTGATGTTCAGCATGGTCTGACGCGTCTCGGCCTGGATCCCGCCCGGGACAACGCCGCCCTGAGCGTTTGCGCTCGTGCCGATCTGGCCGGCCAGGTAAATCATGTCACCGACCTGCACTGCGGGTGTGAATGGCCTCGTGGGCCTTCCATACGGCATGTGATACGTGATGCCATTGACGGTATCCCTCAGCGTATCGGCCTGCGCGGGCATCGCAGACACGGCGGCTGCGGTGCTCGTCGCAGCTCTGGAGCGAACCAACCAGTATGCGGCGGCGACGGCGATGAAGAGACCAGCGACGATCTTGCCAGATGACATGGTGCGCTCACCGTGGTGGGAAGTGCTACGTTGGCGCGCGCCGCTGCGGGGGGCAAGTCGTCAGTCGT
>DASWGU010000107.1:0-15772 GCA_036393555.1 Gemmatimonadaceae bacterium | reverse complement strand
ATCTTCATCGAGAAGGGGCTCGGGCTGGTCATCCCGGGCTTCATCCCGTCGCCGCTGGGCGAGATCGTGGAATACTCGCCCACACTGGTGGAGCTGTCGGTGACGGCCGGTGTGTGGGCGATGGGTCTGTTCGTCCTGACCGTCCTGGTGCGAGTGGCGCTCCCCATCGAGATGGGCACCGTGCGCAGTTCGCACCTGACGGCGGAGGTACCAGTGCCGGTCATCCGGCCGCGGACCGCCTCGCGCCCAGCCGCCCGCCGCCCCGTTCGCACGCACTGATCACAGGCCGGCCGAGCGCCGGCAGTCTACCCGGAGGAACTTTCAGATGGCCAGACACCAACCCAACGACACGCGATACTCCTTCGCGGCGCTCGTCGCGGGATTCGTCATCGGCGCGATCGTGGCAGGGGGCCTGACGACTGCCGGGGTGCCCGTGCAGGCCGGAGTGCCAGCTGGTGTGGCGCTCGGACTGTTCATCGCGACATCGATCAAGTACACGGACCAGTGGGAGCGCGCCGTATTGCTGCGCCTGGGGCGATACCGTGGCCTGCGGGGCCCAGGGTACTTCACCGTCATTCCCGTTCTCGACCGGGTGAGCTACCACATCGACCAGCGCATCCGGACCACGGCGTTCGGCGCCGAGTCGTGCCTGACGCGGGACACCGTGCCCGTCAACGTTGATGCCATCGCGTTCTGGATCGTACGGGATGCCGAACGGGCGGCCCTGGAGGTGCAGGACTACGATGAAGCCGTCATCCTCTCGGCTCAGACGGCGCTGCGGGATGCGATCGGCAAGCACGACCTGGCGGAACTCATCCAGTCGCGGGTTGAACTCGGCCACGGGCTCAAAGTGGCGCTGGAGCAGAAGATGCTGAACTGGGGCATCCAGGTGCAGTCGGTGGAGATTCGTGATGTCATCATTCCGGCGGCGCTGGAGGACGCCATGTCGCGCCAGGCACAGGCGGAACGGGAGCGCCAGGCGCGAATCATCCTCGGCACGGCCGAGACCGAGATCGCTCACAAGTTCGTGGAGGCTGCGAACGCCTATCGCGACCACCCGGCCGCCATGAACCTGCGGGCGATGAACATGCTGTACGAGAGCATCGTCAAGCGCGGCTCTCTCATGGTCGTGCCGTCGGGACTGGCTGACTCACTCAACGTCCCGTCGATCATGGGCGCCATGGGGGGGAGCGTCCTGCTCCCACGTGAGGCCGGGAGCGACGGGCACGACGTGATCGGAAGCGCGACATCAACGCCGACGAAGTAGTGGTCCCTCGCCCGATCTCCGGGAGACTGCCGTGGCAGTGACAGGATTCGTTCCCGAAACGCGAGCCGGGAGCTGCGCGCCATGAGCGCCGCAGCCGATCCCGGGGTGCTGGAGAACGGCGCCGACGGCACGCTTCTGCAGAAACGTGTCGATCGGCGGGAAGCACTGGACCTCCTGATCGGTGGCGTGACCGCCGGGTTGGCGGCGGCAGGAGCGTGCGCGCCACTCAGCGCTGCAACACCCGAGGAGCGGGAACTCAAGCAGCTCGAATGGGAGCAGTTCAGCCAGAAGCACTATCGTCGCATGACGCCGGACGAGCGCGCCGAGACGGTTCGGCGGCTCGAGCGCCTCGCCAAGCTCCATCACGACGAGGACGTCACGATTGCCACCACCGATGCGCAGCCGGGTGTCCTGTTCGGCTACGCGTTCAATATCTCGAAATGCAAGGGCTACCGGCGCTGCGTGGAAGCCTGCATCAACGAAAACAACCTCGATCGGCGCGCCGATACGCAATACATCAGGATCTTCGAGAAGGACAACAACCTGGTCGATCTCAGCGACGGGGACGCGACGTACCAGCACGAAGTGCCGGTGGACGGACTGTTCTACCTCGGGACGCAGTGCTTCCAATGCGCCAATCCGCCGTGCGTTCCAGTGTGTCCGGTCGGCGCGACCTGGCAGGAGCCCGACGGCATTGTGGTGATCGACTACAACTGGTGCGTGGGATGCCGGGCGTGCATGGCTGCCTGTCCCTACTGGGCACGGCGGTTCAACTGGGATCCGCCCGAGGTTCCCCTGAACGAACTGAACCCCGATCAGCACTACCTCGGGAATCGCGCCCGCAAGCAGGGGTGCACGGAGAAGTGCACGTTCTGCATCCATCGCACCCGCCAGGGTCGACTGCCCGCCTGTGTCGAAGCATGTCCCACGGGAGCCCGCGTATTCGGCAATCTCCTGGATCCAGACTCGGAAATCCGCTGGGTGCTGGAGAACAAACCGGTCTTCCGGTTGAAGGAAGAACTCGGGACCGAGCCACGCTTCTGGTACTTCACCGACTGAGGAGCCGATGCATTTCCGCGCGTTCCTCCTCAGTGCGCTGCATGGCGTGACCTCCGGCGGCCGCACATATCACCTTTGGATGGGCGGCCTGACCGCGGTGATGCTGGTCGGGGGATCCGCGTACCTGTATCAGGCCACCCACGGGCTTGGCGTCACGGGAATGAACGATCACGTCAGCTGGGGGCTGTACATCTCCAACCTGGCCTTCCTTGTCGGCGTGGCCGCTGCAGCGGTGATCCTGGTGATGCCCGCCTATGTGCTGAACGACGTCGACTTCAGCCGCGCAGTGATGCTGGCGGAGGGCGTCGCGGTGGCTGCTCTGGTCATGTGCCTCGCCTTTGTAACCGCCAACAGCCCCGGATTTCCGTGGAAGTGGTGGCGCCTCACGCCGGTGATCGGACTCCTGAACTGGCCGGAATCGATGCTGGCCTGGGACGTGATCGCGCTGAACGGATACCTCATCCTGAATCTCGCTATCCCGTTCTACATCCTGTACAGCCACTTCACCGGGCGCGAGCCGGAAAAGAAGAAGTATGTACCCTTCATCTATCTCTCCGTCATGTGGGCGGTGAGCATTCACCTGATCACCGCGTTTCTCTTCGCTGCACCCCCATCCCGCCCGCTGTGGAACTCGCCACTGCTGGGGCCCCGGTTCCTCGCGTCGGCGTTCACGGCCGGGCCGGCGTTCATGATCCTGTTGCTCGAGTTCATCCGGTCGAGAACCGACTATCCCATCTCGGACGCAGCCATTCGCAAGCTGGCGACGGTCACCGCGGTGGCGGCGCAGATCAACCTGGTGATGCTGCTCTCGGATCTGGTCTTCGAGTTCCGCTTTCCCACGCATCACAGCATGAGCGCGCGGTACCTCTTCTTCGGCCTGGGCGAACATGATGCCCTGGTCCCGTGGATCAGAACGGGAATCGCGATGAACGTCGCTGCCACCGCCATTCTCATGATCCACCCTCTGCGTCGCAACCACCGATGGTTGGTGCCCGCCTGCGCCATGCTCTTCGCGGGGATCTGGATCGAGAAGGGGATCGGCCTGGTCATCCCGGGATTCATCCCCTCACCACTGGGCGAGATAGTCGAGTACACACCCACCTGGGTCGAACTCGGCGTGATGTTCGGCATCTGGGCCCTCGGCCTGTTCGTCCTCACGATCCTGGTTCGAGTGGCCCTTCCGATTGAGCTGGGGCACGTCAGGAGCCCCTATCTGGACGTCTCTCCGGATCCGCGGATTGTCCGTCCGCGTGCTACCCGCCAGCAGTACCGTGACGTCAGGCCCGTCCGGACGCGGTGAGGCCGGGCCCGGCCCGCAGGCGGTCGTTCACCATACGGTCCGGCAGGGCGCCATTTGAGGCACTATCTGCCGCGGGTCTGTGCCGCCTGCTGCTCCAGCGCGGCGATTTCTGCGCGGATTCGTGCCGCGTCGTTCGGCCGTCCCAGGGAGTCGTACGCGGTCGCGAGGTCGGCCCGCGCCGAGGTCAACCAGCTCACAGTGGGGTTCACCTGCGGCGTGAGCAGGTCGTAGCCGGCGCGCGACTCCCGCTCTGCTTCGGCGAATCGTCCCTGCCGAAGCAGCGCTCGCCCCAGCTTGACCCGCGCGATGCCGACATTCGTGTGACCCGCCGGCAGGGTACGATCGTACATCGCGATGGCCTGGCGGTAGAGACTCTCCGCCGCCGCGTTCTCGCCCCGGGCCATGAAGACGCTGGCCAGGTTCGACTGCGCGATGCCGATGAGATAGTGCCGATCCTGGTACGCGGATCGGTAGATGGCGATCATGCGCCGGAAGGACCGCTCCGCATCGGTGTACCGCTCGCGCTGCAGTGCCACGGTCCCGAGTTCGTTGACGGTCGACGCCACCGCCGGGTGCAGCGGTCCGTACACCCGCTCCCGGATGGCGAGCGCCTGGTTCAACGCCCCGACCGCCTCATCGAGTCGGCCCTGGAACACCAGCGACCGACCGACCATCGTGAGATTCGAGGCCGTCTTGAAGTGGTCGCGGCCGAAGTGTGCGACCGTGATGTCGAGCGCCTCGCGGTAGTACCGTTCGGCGTCGGCGTAGTTGGCGCGCTCGTACTGTCCCGCGCCGAGGTTGATGAGGTCGTCGGCGACGGACGGATGTCGCGCGCCGAAGATGGCGCGATGGATCTCGAGGACGCGCCGGTTCAGGGAGTCGGAGACGTCATAGTGGCCGGCGTAGAAGTTGGCGTTGGCGAGTTCGTACGCGCTGCTCGCGTACTCCGCCGTTTCCTCGCCGCCGGCGGATCGGAGGCGCACGGCCTCCGTCAGCACTGGAATGGCGGCGTCGTAGCGGCTCATCTCGGAAAGGATCCTGCCCAGGGCCTCCGTGGCCTCCGCGACCTGGGGGTGATCGGGAGACAGCGCGCGCCGGGTGACGGCGAGGCCGGCCGTGGCGAGACTCTCGGCCTCCGCATAACGAGCCTGGTCACTGCGTAGAAGCGCCAAAGCCACCAGGCTCTCTCCGGTTTCGGCGGCGGAGTCACCGAGGACGGCCGCCCGCAGCCCGCGGGCGGATCGTAGCAGACTGTCGGCGCGATCGAGTTGGCCCAGCTGCTGATAGATGCCGCCCAGCGTCTGGAACAACTCTGCCTGAAGCGCTGGCTCGCTCGTCAGGCTGTGCGCTTCGAGGGCGCCCCGGTCGACGAGGGTGACAACCCGCAGGCTTTCCGCCGGCCCGGCGGCCTGGTCCCCGCCCTCGAACAGCCGGGTGACGAATTGCTGGATCCGTCCGGTCCGAGCCGCCTCCGCCACCGCGAGGTCGCGCGCCCGCGCCAGCCGGATCGTGTAAAAGACGTTCAGCCCAATCACCGCCAGGCTCACGACGGCTGCGACAGAAACGGCCCTGCGGTTCCGGCTGACGAACTTCGCCAACCGGTAGCGCATCGAGTCCGGCCGGGCGTCGAGGGGTTCCGCCGCGAGAAAGTGATCGACGTCGCGAACCAGCGCGTCTACCGAGGCGTAGCGCCGAAGCGGATCCTTGTGCATGGCCTTCTGGCAGAGGACGTCGAGGTCCTGCCATTGCGCCCGGGTCGCGACCAGCAACGCATCCCCGGCCGCACGCGCCACGTCGGAGACGCGCTCCGGCTCGCTGGCGAGGATGGTCCGCTCGGCCTCACCCGGCGTGGAGCGCGACAGATCGTACGGCACACTCCCGGACAACAGTTCATACAGCACGACGCCGAGGGAGTAGACGTCGGTGTAGACGCCAACCGCCTCACCGCGAACCTGCTCCGGAGCAGCGTACGCGGGGGTCATGAGTCGCAAACCGGTCTGGGTCCGGTCGGCCGCCTCACCGAATGTCGCCAGCTGCTTGGCGATTCCAAAGTCGAGCAGCTTCACGGTTCCGTCCGTGGTGACCATGATGTTCGACGGCTTCAGGTCCCGGTGGACGACGAGGTGCTGATGGGCGTGCACCACGGCCTGGCATGCGGCGCGGAACAGCGTGAGGCGCCGGGCCACGCCGAGTCGCCGCGACCGGCAAGCCTCGGTCAGCGGCGCCCCATCGACGTACTCCATGACGATCCACGGCGTGCCGTCGTCGAGCACGCCGGCATCGAGCAAGCGCGCAATGCCCGGATGATTGAGCTGGGCCAGGGTCCGCTGCTCGACGGCAAACCGGTCGCGGCGGGCGGGCGACAGCCACGCGTCGCGCAGAATCTTGATCGCGGCAACCGCGGCGACGTCCTCACGCTCGCCGAGGTAGACGGCGCCCATGCCGCCCTCGCCCAGAAGTCTCGTCAGGCGATAGGGTCCGATGCGCCGTCCGAGCGCCGCGTCGGAGGTGGTCAGCAGATCGGTCGCGAGTTGCGACGGCTGACGATCGAGGAACGAGGCGTCGAGTGCGTCGTCTTCCAGCATGTCCAGAACACGCGCCACCAGTACCTGATCGGCGCCCGCCTCCCCCTCGAGGTAGCGGCGCCACTCGTCCGGCGGAAGGCCGGTCGCCCCGTGAAACAGCGACTGCAGGAGATCCCAACGCTCCCGGTCGAGCATCCCGGTCAGCGTCCCTGACGCAGTTCGGACGACAACCAGGCCCGGGCGGCCCGCCAGTCGCGTAGCACCGTGGCCTCTGAAACCTGCAGCAACTCGGCTGTCTCCCGGACGCCCAGGCCGCCAAAGAAACGGCTTTCCACCATGGCGGCCTGCCGGGCATTCACCCGGGCCAGATCCTCGAGGGCCGCATCGAGAACCAGCAACTCGTCGGCGGTGGTCGTCAGGCTGGCGGCCTGATCGTCGAACGTGACCATGGCAGCGTCACCGCCGCGCTTGTCCGCGTGGCGGCGACGGGCAGCCTCCACGAGTACCTGGCGCATTGCCCGGGCTGCGATGCGCTTGAAGTGGAGGCGCGACGTAGGGGCCAGCGACCGGGACTGGGCGAGCTTCAGCCACGCTTCGTGCACCAGGCCGGTCGGCGTCAGCGTCGCACCGGGATCGTCCCCGCGGATCACCGCGGCCAGCCGCCGCAGCTCGTCGTAGGTTGCGGCAAAAAGGCTGTCCAGCGCGGCACGGTCTCGCGCGAATTCGCCGATTTCAGCGTCGTCGAACGGGAATCCCGGTTGACGGGAAGGCAAGTTCATCGGAAGGGGTTCGGGGCTCCGGCCAAGCAGACCAACCGTATCGCCGACACCACAGCGGCGAAAGGCGGTCCCGCCGAGGGATCCCCCAACGGCACGGCGAGCCTGGTCGTGGTCCCGGGGACGGCACCGGCAAGAGGGGATTCCCCCAACGGAGCCTTGATGGAACCCTACCACGTCACCACTATAGAGCGATCCGCCGTCTGCACCGGTCTGGCGTCTGTCGCCCGGAGCGATCCGGGAGGGGAATCGATGAGGTTACTCGCTGTCGCGGCTGCGTCAGGCGCGCTGGTGGCGCTCGGCGGGACGCTGTTGTCTCCCGGCGGCAGACCGTCGGGGTTGTCCCCGCTGCCCACCCGTGCCGGGCCGTCGGCCAGGCCCCACGCATCGCCGCTTCCGGCGATCGGGGCGGCGACGCTTACGGAGGTCGTTCGGCGGACCTGTGTCGGCGCCTGCCACAGTGATCAGCGCAAGACCGGCAACCTGAGCCTGGAGCACTTCGACGTCGCGGCGGCCGCCTCGTCGCCGGAGCTGGCCGAAACGTCGGAGAAAATGGTCGCCAAGCTGCGGAGCGGAATGATGCCGCCGCCAGGACGGAGACGTCCCGCCGGGGACACGCTCACCGTGCTGGCCAGCACGCTGGAAAACCTTCTGGACAAGGCCGCTGCGGCCAGCCCGGAACCGGGCATTCGGGCCTTTCAGCGACTGAATCGTGCCGAATATGAACGATCGATCCTGGATATTCTGGAGCTGCGCGTCAACGCGGGTGACTGGCTTCCCCTGGACACGAAGAGCGCCAATTTCGACAACATCGCGGACGTGCAGATGCCATCCGCGACACTGCTCGACGCCTACCTCGATGCCGCCAGCGCTATCAGCCGGCTGGCCGTGGGCGATCCCCGCGCCGCCGTAGCGTCGACGGTATACAAGCTGCCGCGGCTGGCGTCGCAGTGGGACCATGTCGAGGGAGCGCCGGCGGGAACGCGCGGCGGCATCTCGCAGATGCACACGTTTGCTGCAGACGGCGAATACGTGTTCGCCGTTTCACTGCACGCCATTCCGACCGGTCAGCTGTTCGGGTCAGACGCCCCGTTCGATGAGATCATCGAGGTCTCCATCAACGGCGAGCGGGTGGCGACCATTCCCGTCGACCGGTGGATGTCGCAGGCCGATCCGAACAACATGGTGCTGAAGACTCAGCCGGTGCCGGTGCGGGCCGGCCCACAGCGCGTGACGGCCGCGTTTCTGAAGACGTTCGAAGGTCCGGTCAATGACAACATCGCCCAGATCGGCCATAGCATCGCCGATACGCAGATCGGGTCCGAGCAGGGAATCACCAACGTGCCGCACCTGCGCGACCTGACGGTGACGGGCCCCTACAATCCGACCGGAGTATCCGACACTCCCAGCCGACGGAAGATCTTCGGCTGCCGTCCGACATCGCCCGCCGAGGAGCGCCCGTGCGCCGAGGAGATTGTGGCGCGGCTTGGCGGTCTGGCTTACCGGCGACCGCTCGTGGCGAAGGACCTGACCGGGTTGATGTCGTTCTTCGACCTGGGACGCGAGGACGGCGGATTCGAGGGTGGCATCCGCATGACCCTCGAGGCCATTCTGGCCAGCCCGCACTTCGTGTTCAGGGTGGAGGAACTGCCGGAGGGCGCCCGGCCGGGCCAGCGGTACCCGGTGAACGCCAGCGACCTGGCGGCGAGGCTGTCGTTCCTCGTCTGGGGAACACCGCCCGACGAGAGACTCATCGATCTGGCGCGGCGCGGGTCCCTCGGCGACCCGAAGGTGCTGACGGCGGAAACGCGGCGCATGCTGTCGGATCCGCGGTCGGAGGCACTGGCGACGCGGTTCGCCGCGCAGTGGCTCCGGCTGCAGGACATCGAGAAGGTGCACCCCGACGCGCTGCAGTTCCCGGACTTCCATGAGCAGCTCTCGGACGCGATGCGCCGGGAGACCGAGCTGTTCTTCCACAGCCTCGTGCGCGACGACCGCAGCGTTCTGGACCTCTTCGCCGCGGACTACTCGTACATGAACGAGATGCTCGCGCGGCATTACGGCATTCCCGATGTCACGGGACCGGAGTTCCGGCGCGTGTCGTATCCCGATGACCGTCGCAGCGGGTTGCTGGGTCATGCGAGCATCCTGACGCTGACGTCACACGCCAACCGGACGTCGCCGGTGCTGCGCGGAAAGTGGGTGATGGAAGTGCTGCTCGGTTCACCGCCGCCGCCGCCGCCGCCCGGCGTGCCGGACCTCGACAAGACGGGTGAGGCGAAGGATGGTCGCCTGCTGACGACGCGAGAGCGGATGGAGATGCACCGATCCAACGCGTCGTGCCGCTCGTGTCATCAGTTCATGGATCCCATCGGGCTGGCTCTGGACAACTTCGACGTAACGGGGCGGTGGCGCATTCGCGAGAACGGCGCCTCGCTGGATACGCGGGGCGACTACTACGACGGGACGCCGGTTTCGTCACCCGCGGAGCTGCGGAACGTGCTCCTGAAGCGCCCCATTCCGCTGATTCGCACCTTCACGCAGAACCTGCTGGCCTACGCGCTGGGCCGCCGGGTGGAGTACTACGATCAGCCGGCCGTGCGCAAGATTGCCCGCGATGCGGAGGCCGGCGGATACCGGATCAACGACTTCATCGTTGGCGTCGTCCAGAGCGATGCCTTCCGAATGAGGCGTGTCCCACGGACGACCGAGGTCAGCGGCACAGGCTCAGGCGAACGCAACTAACCGGGAGAGACCCGTTCATGTACTTCCTGACAGGCAAGCCGATTCCCCGCCGCACCTTCGTGCGCGGAATGGGGGCGACCGTCGCCCTGCCGTTCCTGGATGCCATGGTGCCCGTGGGCCGTGCGGCGTGGAGAGCGCCGGGCGATCGCACGCGGCTCGTCGCGATCGAAATGGTTCACGGGGCCGCCGGCTGCAACGAGCTGGGCGCAAAGTTGAATCTCTGGTCACCGGCGGACACCGGCCGTGCCTTCGACCTTTCTCCCACCGCGCTGTCGTCGCTGGAACCGTATCGCGACTACCTCACGATCATCAGCAACACCGACGCGCGCGAAGCGGAACCCGCGACGGCGAAGGAGATCGGTGGGGATCACTTCCGGTCGAGCGCCGTGTTCCTCACGCACTGTCATCCCAAGCAGACCGAGGGATCGGACGTACGGGTGGGAACGTCGCTGGATCAGCTGTATGCACAACGATTCGGTCAGGACACGCCGATTCCCTCGCTGCAGCTCTGCGTCGAGAACGTCGACCAGGCAGGCGGGTGCGCCTACGGGTACGCCTGCGTTTACACCGACTCCATCAGCTGGGCCTCCGCGTCGGAACCCCTTCCCGTCATCCGGGATCCGCGCGTGGCCTTCGAAAAACTGTTCGGCGTGGGGGGGTCGGCGAGCGAACGCGCTGAGCGGCGTCGCACGCGGCGCAGCATCCTCGACTTCGTGGCCGGCGAGATGACCTCGCTGAAGACCGCGCTGGGTCCGGACGATCGCCATCGTCTGGACCGGTACCTCGAGGATATTCGCGAGGTCGAGCGGCGGATACAGCGGATCGAGGCGCGCAACACCAGCGGCGAGCCGCGGGAGATCCCCGAGGCGCCGGCCGGCGTTCCCGATTCGTTCACCGATCACGTGCAACTGATGTTCGACATCCAGGTCCTCGCCTTCGCGGCCGATATCACGCGCGTCTTCTCCTTCAAGATGGGCCGGGACGGATCGAGCCGCGTCTATCCGGAGAGCGGTTCCGACCGGCCGTTCCACCCGGCGTCGCACCATGGCGGCGGCGAGCGGGGCGTGAAGGACTTCTTCCAGATCAACAAGTTCCATGTCGCCCACCTGCCGTATTTCCTCGACAAGCTGAAGTCGGTCGATGAAGGCGACGGCAACCTGCTGGACAAGTCGATGATCATCTACGGATCGCCGATGGCGGACGGAAACCTGCACAACCATCGACGCTGCCCGCTCTTCCTCGCGGGGCATGCGAACGGGCAGCTGGCGGGGAACCTGCACATCAAGGCGACCGACGGGACGCCGATGGCGAACGCGATGTTGAGCATGCTGCACACGCTGGGCATGGAGGACGTCAGGACGTTCGGCGACAGCACCGACGTCCTCTCGTTGAACGCGCATGCTTGAAACGTCAGGGATGAAGGATAAGGGACCAGGGATGAGGACGCAGCGGACAGGTCGGAGGGGCGCCATGCTCCTGACACTCGGTGCGGCGCTGCTGCTTGGCGCGGCGCCCGGTCCCATTCCGGATTCGCCGGTGGCCGACGCCGCCATGCGGGGCGACACCGCCAGGCTCCGCGTGCTCCTGCGGGAGGGCGCGGACGTGAACGCGGCGCAGGGAGACGGCATGACGGCGCTCCACTGGGCGGCGTCAAAAGGTGATTCGGGACTGGTGCAGATGCTGGTGTACGCCGGCGCCCGACTGGAAACCTCCACTCGCAACGGCAACTACACCCCCTTGCACCTGGCCAGCCGTAACGCGCGTGCTGCCGCCGTGAAGGCTCTGCTGAAAGCGGGCTCGAACGTCAACGCCACGACGACAGCGGGGGGCACCACGGCCCTGCATTTCGCGGCGAGGATCGGGAGCGTCGCAACCATGGTTGCGTTGCTCGACGGCGGCGCGGTCGTGGATGCGCGGGAAGGTGCCTGGGAGCAGACGCCATTGATGTGGGCCGCCAACTACGGCCACTTCCAGGCGGTTGAGGTACTCGTCGCGCGGGGGGCAGATATCCGGGCCGTCTCGAAGGTGGAAAACGTCCCGCAACGCGAGCAGGCCGATCGGGCCGCGCAGCAGCTCCGCAACCGTCGGGTCGCCGCGCTCGCTGCGGCGGAGCAGCCCGCGACCGGGGCGGGTCGAGGCGGACCGCCTGCCGGCGGACGGGGCGGCCAGGAGCCCGCCACGCCAGGTCGCGCGGCCACGCGTGCGGCGGCTCCCGACTCCGCGACCGGCGACTCTTCGGCCGCTCGTCAGGCGGACACCGCCAGTGTTGCCCCACCATCCGGCCGCGGTGGGATCCCGGCCGGCCGCAGCGGCGGTGCGGCGGCCCAGGCCGGCCGTGCGGAAGCGCAGCCGGCCGCGGGTCGGGGCGGGCGTGGTGGTGCGGGGCGCGGGGGTCGTGGTGGTGGCGCAGCGGGGGAACGCGCGCTGAGCTACAGTGAGCTTGTCGGGAACAAGGGCGGACTCACTCCCCTGCTCTTCGCCGCTCGCGAAGGAAACCTCCAGGTCGTACGAAGCCTTTTGAAGGCGGGGGCCTCCGTCGGCCAGGCCAGCGCCGGTGATCACACCAGCCCGCTGCTCATGGCGGCGATCAACGGACACTTCGACATCGCCAGACTGCTGCTGGAGCGTGGCGCGAGCCCCAATCAGATGAGCGACGCGGGCACTACGCCGCTGTACGCCACGCTCAACGTGCAGTGGGCGGCCAAGTCGTTGTACCCGCAGCCGACCGCCCAGAAGCAGCAGCAGACTACGTACCTGGAATTGATGGAGGAACTGCTCCGACTGGGTGCCGATCCCAATGCGCGACTGTCGAAGCACCTCTGGTTCATGTCGTACAACTTCGACCTGCTGGGCGTGAACACCACCGGAGCGACGCCGTTCTGGCGTGCCGCGTATGGGACCGACGTGCCGGCGATGCGACTGCTCCTGCGCCATGGCGCCGACCCCGCAGTTCCGACGAAGAAGCCGGTGGGCAGGATGCGCGGCGCCGACGCGCCGGTGGAAGACGATGGTGAGACGACCGACCCGAGCGGGTTGCCCCCGATTCCCAATGGCGGACCGGGTGTGTACCCGATCCACGCGGCGTCAGGCGTCGGGTACGGCGAAGGGTACGCAGCGAACTCGCACATGCATGCGCCTGACGGCTGGCTTCCGTCCGTCAAGTTCCTGATCGAGGAGCTGGGCGTGGAAGTGAACGCCCGGGATCACAACGGCTACACCCCGTTGCATCATGCCGCAGCGCGCGGTGACAACGACCTGATCATGTACCTGATGTCGAAGGGCGCTGATATCAGCGCGGTGAGCCGACGCGGGCAGACGGTCGCCGACATGGCGAATGGTCCGGTACAGCGCATTCCGCCATTCGTCGAGACCGTGGCGCTGCTGGAGAAACTCGGGTCGAAGAACTCGCACAAGTGCCGGTCGTGCTGAGAAGGGTTAAGGGTTAAGAGGAGCCGGTGCCGCGGGGCGGGCCGGCTCTCGTTACTGGCGACAGTGAGGCTGCCATGCACGCGCGCGTTCCGGTCGGCATTATCTGCTATCTCGCCATTGGCCTTGCCCCCGTGGCGGCGCGCGGACAGGGCACGGTGCCGCTGGTCGAGTTCGAGAACATGACCTGGGTAGAGGTGAAGGAGGCACTGGCGGCCGGTAAGACCACCGCGCTCTTCTACACGGGAGGCACCGAGCAGCGCGGGCCGCAGAATGCCAACGGCGGCCACAATTTCATGGCTCGCGCGACGGTGAAGGCCGTCGCGCTGGAGCTGGGAAACGCGATCGCCATGCCGGTCCTCCCCTATACGCCGAACAACGCGTCGGCACAGCTCCCTGGCACGTTAGGCCTGACGAACGACATCCTCGGGACGATCCTGGAGCGCCTGTCGGACCAGGCGATCGCGACCGGGTTCCGCAACGTGGTTCTGATGGGTGACCACGGCGGCGGGCAGCCCGACGTGTATCGCGACGTGGCGACCCGGCTGGACACGAAGTACCGGCCGCAGGGTATCCGGGTGATCTACGCCGACTCGGTGTACAGGCCGGCGCAGGACGACTTCGAGAAGTCCCTGCGCGATCAGGGATATCCGCCCAGCGGCCATGGCGCAATCTTCGACACGTCGGAGATGATGTACGTCTGCGGCTCGGACTGCGTGCGCATGGACTTGCTGAAGGACGCCGTAGGGGATCCCGTTCTGCCGCGCGGCCAGCGGCGCGATCCCAACGTGCCGCGGAAGAACAACGGAATCACCGGCGATGCGCGCCGGTCGAGTGCGGAACTCGGCAAGGGGTTGCTGGAACTGCGCGTGAAGTACGCGGTCAGCCAGATACGGAGGGAGCTGGGGAGATAGTGAGGAGTGAGGAGTGAGGAGTGAGGAGTGAGGAGTGAAGAGTGAAGAGTGAAGAGTGAAGAGTGAAGAGGCTAGCTAGTCGTTGTGACTCCGCTCGTACTTGAGCTGTTCCTGCACGCGCTCGGTGCCCTGGGCCTGATCTCTCTTCTTTGCGGCGCGCAGGGCCTGCGCCTTCGTGGTCTCTGACTTGACCACTGGCAGGGACAGGAGCTTCTCGAGCTGCACGCTGCCGCACTTCGGACAGACCGGCGCGTCCTGGCGGCGCATTAATGCCTCGAATTCGTTGCCGCAGTCCCTGCAGGCGTATTCGAAGATCGGCATGGCGGCGTGCCAGTCAGGAGATCGAGAAGGCTTCGGGCGTTGCCTGCAGTCTACCATGCCGACCTGGTACGGCCAATCCCTGCTGTGCGTCGCGTGGTGGCAGCGCCGGCGAAACCGCCTTCGCCCCGGTTCTGGTTGAGGGACGCCGACGGGCCTACTATTGACAACATGCGCGACGGCGACGAGCGCGGAGCCGACGATGCCGCTCAAACCGCCCGAGTGAAATGAGCGCGGGTGAAGGCCCGTCCCACTACCTCTCGCGGTGCCCCGACCGACGGATCAGTGCCGGCGGCCAGGCTTTGCAGGATGCCGCGGTACGCTTCGATGAGTCGTTCGATCGGCTCGCCCGGCACGTTGAAGATCGCGCGGTAGCCAGTGACGCCGGCCCGCCACAGCCTCGGAATGAACTCCGATCCCTCGATCGGGCGCGAGTGCAGCAGTCGGTTGCGACAGTCCGTGTCCGTCGCCAGGGGGAACGTGTACCCCGCGGGGTCGTCGAGGGACACGACCGGATGGGATTTCACGCAAAGATCGCGACACGTGGTTGGCTGGCGGTCGAAGGCGGCCGAAAGCACGCAGTGCTCGATGGTCATCCCCTCGGGCCGACCGTAAATCACGACATCGAACCCGGCGCCGCCCCATGGAGTGACCAGCTCCGCCATCTCGGCCAGCGTGAGCTCGACGGATGCGGTCAGTCGCCTGACGCCGCGGGCGAACAGCTCGGCCGCGGTATGCTGGTTGAAGCAGTTCACGGCATAGTCGGCGATCACGTCGGACCCGGAGGCCGCCAGCTCGCACGCCAGGCCCACGTGGCCGGTGAGCATCGGCAAACCCAGCGGGAGCCACTTATCCAGCGCCGACCGATCCTCGGGGCGCACGATCGTCGGAGTGCGGAGTCTCAGCACCACTCCGTCCGCCTGAAGTTCCTGCGCCAGTGCCCGCACACGGCTTACCGACGGCAACGGATGCCGCAGGAAGGGATCGAGCACGACTTCCGTGGCACCGGCCTGCGCGGCTATCCGTGCATCGTCCGGGAGGTACACTTCCGCAACGAGCCGCGCCTCCACCGGCGTCGTCGTCGGGCGCAGTCCGGTGAGCTGATCCCCGATGACCGGGACGTCCGAAACTGCCCTCACAATGGACTCGCGACGCTGCAGCCAGCGAGCTTCCTCGGCCCAGTCCCGGTGAAGCAGCAGCTGCTCGACGGCCACCTGCCGCATGCGGTTCACATCGCTGACCGGCGCGAACAGGCCATCGCCCAGGTCGGTCACGTCCAGTGCTGCCAGGGTGAACGGCGTGGTGCCCAGCCGGCCGAGTTGCTCACGCAGTCGCGCTCCATCGAGCGCGTGATCAGTCGCCCGGGTCAACTGCGCCGATCCCTCGACGGCGACTTCGACGTCTCCCGCGCGGAAAACCGCGCGTAGTGGCGCCCCAGGGTG
>DASWGU010000106.1:0-20786 GCA_036393555.1 Gemmatimonadaceae bacterium | reverse complement strand
GCGATCCGGCCGATGGCCGGTATCGGCTGGCCCCGCAACACGGCCTCGGCGGCCTGCGCGTCACCGGCGATCGCTACCGCGAACGAATCGATCCGGGCCGTGGGGAACGCTCCGCCACCGACGGTGGCCTCGGTTGCCACGACCTCGCAGGCCACCGATCGACTCGTCAGGCGGTTTGCCAGCCGGGACGCGCGTTCGCGCACGGAGTCCGGTGAGGCAGTGAGCATCGCCAGCACCGGGATGTCTCGAACCGCGCGCGACGGGTCGCGATACAGCCGCAGTGTCGCCTCCAGCGCGGCCAGGGTGAGCTTGTCGACCCGCAGCGCCCGCGTCAGCGGATTGCGGCGGCAGGCGGCAATGGTCTCCGCGTCGCCTGCCAGGATTCCCGCCTGCGGGCCACCGAGCATCTTGTCGCCGCTCATGACGACCAGCGTTGCGCCGTCCCGCAGGACCTCGCCCGCCGTGGGCTCGCCGCCGAGTCCCCAGGCGTCGAGTGGAATGAGGAGCCCGCTGCCCAGGTCCATCAGGAGCGGCACGGCCGCCTCTCGCGCCATGGGCGCGAGGTCCGACACCCCGGCCTCGGCGACGAAGCCGCGCACCTCGAAATTGCTGCGATGCACCTTCACGATCGCGCCGGTCCGGTCGCTCAGCACGCGCCGATAGTCATCCGGATGAGTGCGATTCGTGGTGCCCACCTCGCGGAGCACCGCACCGCTCTTGGCCATGATGTCGGGCACCCGGAAGCTGCCGCCGATTTCGATGAGTTCTCCGCGCGACACAACCGCTTCTCTGCCGTCGGACAGGGTGTTGAGCGCGAGGACCAGGGCCGCCGCGCCGTTGTTCACCACCAGTGCATCGCCGGCTCCGGTCAACTCGCGCAGGAGCATGGCGCAATGCACGTAGCGCGATCCGCGCGCGCCTGACGAGAGGTCGTACTCGAGGTTCGAGGCGGCCGACGCGGTGCGTGTGATGGCGTCGAGCGCGGCCTGCGGCAACGGAGCCCGTCCGAGGTTGGTGTGCAGCACCACGCCGGTCGCGTTGAAGACCGGCCGGAGCGACGGTTGCTCCAGGCGCGCGAGCTCGGCTTCGATGGCGTCGGTCCACGCTCCATTGCTCGCCGGAGCAATCGACGGATTCCGGCGCGCGCCGTCCACCGCGGCGCGAACGGCTTCCGTGACCAGGGCGCGCGGCGCCGTTTCGCTGAGTCGTCGGACACCGGGCAGTTCCAGCAGAGCGCCGACCGCGGGCAGCGAGCGCCTCGCATCAGTCACGCGACCGCCTTCCGGTGTCGGGGGGAGCGGCCGTGTCGGGACGCGCCGCCGGCTTGGGCGTGGTGAACACGCGCTCCGAATCGCGCGTGGCCCCGGTCACGCTCACCAGCCCCTGGGCGCGCAGGCGGAAGGCCGTCTCCGGGCGAAGCGGCTCCAGCAGCCGGATGAAGAGCGTGGTTACCGGGATTCGACCGGTCGGCTTCGGGATCGGGGTTCCGGTGGTGTCGACTGGCGCCGCCGGCGGCGCACGAGTCGGGGCACCTGGTCGCCGGCCAGTGGCGCGCGCCGGCGGAATCGCGGCCACGCGCGCCGAGTCGGCTGCCCGGATGGAATCGGTCAGCGCCGCGTTGCGGACGGAGTCCTCCAGCGCGCGGACTCGGGCCGTATCGGTGGCCAGCCGATCCACGTCGGCCTGAGTGAGCACGGCGGCCATGGCGACGACGGCGCTGTCGGCGGACTTGAGTGAGAAGTTCGCCATGCCGGCCACAAACGCGGTGTCCAGCGGCCGATCCAGCGTCAGGCGCAACAGCAGGCTGTCGCGCGGATCGACCGCGGACAGCCCGGGGCCGACGGAATCGCGGAGGGTGGCGAGCATCTCCCGACTGAAGGAGTCGGCCAGTGTCACCGTGATCGAGTCGAACAGCTCTCGGGGATCGACGAACCGGTTCCGGTTCTGATCCACAAGGGCCCGCAGCAGGTATGTACCCGACGGCAAATGGCGCAGCGCAAACGCGCCGAGCGAATCCGAGCTGGTCGCGTAGATGGCCGAATCGGGCAACGAGATGGCCTCGACCAGGGCGCGCTCGACCGGCCGCGCGGCGACCCAGTCGAAGACGCGCCCTTCCATGACGCCGGTGGCAAACGTCTCTCCCGTGGAGAACACCACCGTGGCCCCGATGGAATCGACGTTGTTCGCCAGGTCGACCATGCCGGGGAGGAGGCGAACGGTGTAGGTCGTGTTGGGCCGGAGCCCGCCGTCCGGGATGACCTCCACGCGCGTCCGGCGCCACGAGACGCGGACCGGTCCGGTGCTGGGCGACACCTCGAACATGTCCGCCAGTGATGGCGCCCCCAGGGGCCGCTCGCTCACCACTTCGTCGAACTGAAAGGCGACCGACGTGGCGCGCACGTTGAGTGCATTGGTGTCGGGTGCGATGCGCACCAGTTGGGGTGGTTCCATATCCGGCGGCCCCCCAGGCGGCATTCCCGGCTGTGCACAGCCGGTCGCGGCTGCGAGGAGAATCAGGCGCCGCACAGCGTGCGGACCTTGTCGGCCAGAAGGACGCGGCGGGCGCTCCACTCCACCTCCTTCTGGCGCTCAGCGGCTACCACGTCCGGCCTGGCCCGCGCGACGAATTTCTCGTTCTGCAGGCGGGCCCTGAGCGCAGTCAACTGCTTGTCGAGCGAGTCCAGATCGGCCTGGAGCCGGGTGCATTCCCTGTCGATGTCCACGACGCCGGCGAGGGGAAGCACCACCTGCGTGCCGTCGGACAGGATCGCATGAGCCGCCGTCTCCGTGGGCGCCCGGTCCACGACGCTGACGGTGGCCTTGCTGAGGCGGCCGATCAGGGCCGCTTCGTCCCGGCACAGCTCCCTGGAAGTCGCCTGTGCGACAAGGACGCAGGCCACCGTGGTGCCCGGCGCGATGGAATAGTCGGCGCGCAGTTTCCGGATGCCGTTCACGGCTTCGATCACCAGTGCGAACTCCGCGGGATTCCCGGGAACAGCCCGAGCCTGTGGCCAATTCGCCAGAGCCAGGGACTCATCGTGGCGCCCGGGAAGGCGACGCCACAGCGTATCGCTCACGAATGGCACGATGGGCTGCAGGAGGCGAAGGACCTGGTCGAAAGCGTACACCAGCACGGCCCGCGCAGTTTCCCGGTCGTCACCGGTGCCGGACAGGCGCGGCTTGACCGACTCGACGTACCAGTCGGCGAGTTCGCCCCACGCGAAGGCCCTTGCCCCCTCCGTGTATTCGTTCAGCCGAAGGCCGCTGTACCGATCCGCGTCGTTCCAGGTCTCGCCGGCCGGACGCGCCGGCCCCAGCGCGGCGTCGCAAACGGCAATCGCGGCGTTGAGCCGGTGCAGTATCCAGCGATCGGCCCGCGTCAGGCGTTGCGGCGACAGGGTGTCCAGCTCTGCAACCGGGTCGGTGCCGAGGTTGGTCAGCAGGAACCGTCCCATGTTCCACAACTTGGTCACGAAATTCCGGCCGGGCGCGAAGGAGCGCTCCAGGTCGTTGGGATCGAGAATGGTGTCGGCGCCCAGCCCCATGCCCGCGATCACCGTGTATCGCAGTGCGTCCGCGCCGTACAGTGCGACCACGTCGAGCGGGTCGATGCCGTTGCCCAGCGACTTGGACATCTTCACATGATTCGTGTCACGCACGGTGCCGTGCAGGTACACCGTGCGGAACGGCGTCTCTCCGAGGAACGCGTACCCCAGCATGATCATCCGTGCGACCCAGAAGAACAGGATCTCGGGTGCGGTGCTGAGCGTGTCGGTGGGGTAGAACGCGCGCAGATCCTCGGTGTCGTCCGGCCATCCCAGTGTGCTGAACGGCCAGAGTCCTGACGAGAACCAGGTATCCAGGACGTCCTCGTCCTGGCGGACGGGCCCGGAGCACGCGGGACACTGGGCGAGATTCTCGCGGCTGGCGCTCACGCGGCCGCAGCCGTCGCAGTACCAGACGGGAATGCGGTGTCCCCACCATAACTGCCGCGAGATGTTCCAGTCGCGAATGCCTTCCAGCCAGTTGATGTAGACGGCCTCCCATCGCTCGGGCAGGATGCGTACGGTTCCGTCACGTACCGCCTTGAGCGCCGGTTCGGCGAGTGGCTTCATGCGCACGAACCACTGCTCCGAGAGCCGCGGCTCCACAACGGTGTCGCACCGGTAGCAGCGGCGCACCGAGTGCCGGTGGTTCTCGACTTTCACGAGGGCGCCTGCGTCGCGGAGGAGCGCGACGATGCGGTCCCGCGCCTCGAAGCGATCCAGCCCCCGCACCGAGTCGGGGACGCGGCCGGCGGCGTCCATCACTTCCCGCATCGCGCCGGTCTCGTCGATCACTATCGGCATGGCGAGCTGGTGGCGCTGGGCGACCTCGAAGTCGTTGGCGTCGTGCGCCGGAGTGATCTTGACCGCGCCGGTGCCGAAGGCCGGGTCGGAATACTCGTCCGCGACGATGGGTATCTCCACGTTGGCGAGCGGCAGTCGAACCGTTCGGCCCACGAGGTCGGCGTAGCGCTCGTCCGTGGAGTTCACCGCGACGGCGACGTCACCCAGCATCGTCTCGGGTCGCGTGGTGGCAACGACAATGCTGGCGGCTGCGTCGCGAGTATTCACGGACGTCAGCGGATAGGCAATGTGGTACAGCTTGCCCTCGGTCTCATGATGTTCCGCCTCTTCGTCGGACAGCGACGTCAGACAGCGCGGGCACCAGTGGATGACCCGGTGGCCTCGATAGATCAGGCCGCGCTCGAACAGGCGCACGAAGGCTTCGCGCACCGCTCGCGACAGCCCGGGAGACAGCGTGTATGCCGTACGGGACCAGTCTGCCGATGCGCCGATGGCCTTCAGTTGCTGGAGGATGACGCCGCCGGTCTCGGCCACGAACTGTTCCGTCCGATGCACAAACGCGGACCGTCCGACGTCATGGCGGGTCTTGCCCTCGCGAGCCAGGAGCTTCTCCACGACGTTCTGCGTCGCGATGCCGGCGTGATCCGTCCCCGGCAGCCAGAGCGCCTCGTCGCCGCACATCCGACGCCAGCGGACGATGACGTCCTGTACCGTGTTGTTCAGGCCGTGGCCCATGTGCAGGACCGCGGTGACGTTTGGCGGCGGCATGACGATGACGTACGGCGGCCGCGATCCTCCGGCACGAGTGGAACGTGTCGCGCGAGCGGCGAAGATGCCGTCACGGGTCCAGCGAGCGTACGATGCCGTCTCGACGGTCGCCGGGTCGTACTGCGGCGGCATGTCCTGCGGATTTGCTGGGTCGGGCATGCGGGGAAGATAGTCAGCTGAGCGGTGCGTGCCGGGCACGCGACCGCCAGCTCGGGCGAGTCAACCCCGCGATCGGGCCATCCGGCCAGCTAAGTCGGCCGGCCTGAGTCGTGAGTGCTGGATGCTCGACCTGCTTCCTGGTCCTGGAGCTGGTGCTGGTGCTGGTGCTGGTGCTGGTGCTGGGCCAAACCCCAGCGCCAGCACGTGTCACCCAGTTTCAGCACCCAGTGGCGGCTCGGACGGGTTGCTGGGCGGATCCGTGGCCGGCGTTTCGCGCGGCACGCTCGCGGTATCGACGTGGCCAGCCGCCCGCACCTCGATGCGATTGAGCACCATGGCCACGCCGGGCACCTGGCGCACCAGGGCAGCGGCCCGGGAGATCTCCTCGATCGAGTGTACCGATCCCGTGAGCTCCACGACGCCGTCTCCAACGGCGGCGATCTCGATGGCGCGTGCCTGCAGCCGGCGATCGTCGTTGAGCGCTTCCAACACGCGAGACTCCAGGCGCCGGGCCGACAACTCGCCCGGCTCGTCATCCTGGCCGGGCACGCCGTTGGACTCGGCCGCGGCCGCGAAGTCGTCCTCGAGCGCCTCGTCGACCTCGAGTTCTTCCTCGTCATCCAGTTCGGTGTCGAATTCGTCGTCAGTCTTGTCGTCGTCCTCGTCGTCCTCGTCGTCCTCGTCGTCCTCGTCCTCCCAGTCGTCGGACTCGCTCACCACGTCCTCGTCCGCATCGTCGATCTCCTCCTCGTCGGCGACGGCACCACGCAGCGCGGCCATGGTTTCGTCGTCCTCCTCATCGTCCAGCTCTTCGGACCAGGCTTGTCGCAGGTCGCCGACCCGGTGACGCATATCGTCCAGGAAGGCGCCCAGACTGCCATACCGACGGCCGAGAAAGAGGCCGGCGGCAGCACCGGCCACCGCACCGGCGGCCATCATCAGGATGGTCGGGCGATCCGTCGCTGGGGCGGGACGGACGTAGCGTGCGTAGGGTCGACGCATGGGCTTTCCCGTGGCGGAGGGTGTTGGCGTAGCATAATTTGCGCTGCGTGGAATTGCGAACGACTGACGGCCGGGCCCCCCAGCGCGCAGGCCGTTTTCTCGTCTGGGCCATTCTCGCCGCGGTGCTCCTCGGCGGGGTATTACTCGCGCTCATCTATGGGCCACGCCTGACGCCGCTGCTCGACACGCTCCCCTGACTCAATGCCGAACTCCGCCCCGCCGATTGGCGACGCGCTGGTCACTCTTACGCTGCCGGATGGATCCGAACGCGTGATTCCGGCCGGGACACCTGCGCGCGAAGTAGTCGCGTCGATCGGCCAGCGCCTGCTGCGCGACGCGATCGCGGTGAAGGTGGACGATGCGGTGCAGGACCTGACGACCCCGTTGCGGCGCAGCGGTTCGTTCCGCGTTCTGACGCAGAAGGACCCGGAAGCACTGGCCGTGCTGCGGCACTCGGGTGCCCACGTCCTGGCGACGGCGGTCCGCCGTCTGCGTCCCGACGCGCATATAGGATTCGGGCCCGCCATCGAGGACGGCTTCTACTACGATTTCGAGGTGGCTCAGCCCTTCACGCCCGAGGACCTGGCCGCCTTCGAGGAGGAGATGCGCCGGGTCGTGGCGGAGAGGTTCCCCTTCGTGCGCGCTGAAGTCGACCGAAACGAGGCACGGCGCCGGTTCGCCGACGATCCGCTGAAGCTCGAGCGCATCGAGGATCTGGGAGCCGACGAGGTCATCTCGACCTACACGGACGGTCCTTTCATCGACCTCTGCCGCGGGCCGCACGTGCCGGACACGTCGTATCTGAAACACTTCAAGCTCCTGCATACCGCCGGCGCGTACTGGCGCGGAGATGAGCGCCGCCAGATGCTGCAGCGCATCTACGCGACGGCGTGGTGGACCAGGGAGGATCTCGACGCCTATCTGCACCGGATCGAGGAAGCAAAGCGTCGCGATCACCGGGTCCTGGGCAAGGCACTGGACCTGTTCCTCTTCCACCAGGTCTCGCCCGGTTCTCCGTTCTGGACGGAGCGCGGCACGATCGTCTACAACGAGCTGATCGCGTTCCTCCGCGCGTTGCAGGAAGAGCACTTCATCGAGGTGCGGACGCCGTTGCTGTACACCAAGGTGCTCTGGGAGCAGTCGGGGCACTGGGGGAAGTATCGCGAAAACATGTTCCTGGTGCATAACGCCGAGACGAACGAGCATGACACGTCACTGAAGCCGATGAATTGTCCGTCGCACTACCTGCTGTACCTGGCGAAGAAGCACTCGTATCGCGAGCTGCCGCTGCGCATGGCGACCTTCGACGTGCTGCACCGGAACGAAGTGACCGGCGCCCTCTCGGGGCTCACCCGGGTGCGCCAGTTCTCGCAGGACGACTGCCATGTCTTCCTGGCGCCCAGTCAAATCGCGGACGAGGTCCGGTTCCTGATGGACTTCATCATGGGCTACTACCGCGCCTTCGGGCTCGTCCCCAGCGTGCGGTTCGCCACGCGCCCCGAGACGCGCATCGGCACGGACGACATGTGGGATCGGGCCGAGGACGCCCTGCGCCAGGCGCTCGAGGCCACCGGCGAGGCGTACGAGTTGAAGGTTGGTGACGGCGCGTTCTACGGTCCCAAGATCGACTTCGATGTGACCGATTCGCTGGGGCGCTCCTGGCAGCTTGGCACGATCCAGCTCGACTACAATGCACCGGAGCGGTTCGATCTGCAGTATGTGGGCGAGGACAACGTCATGCATCGTCCGGTGGTGATTCACCGGGCGGTGAGCGGCTCGATCGAACGGTTCATCGCCATTCTCATCGAGCATTTCGCCGGGGCGTTCCCGGTCTGGCTCGCGCCTGAACAGGTCAGGGTCCTGCCCATCTCGGACGATCTGGTCCCGCAGGCGACCGAGGTGCTTCGCCAACTGAAGGATGCCGGCATTCGAGCCGTACTCGACGCGCACGACACGCTGAACTACCGGATCCGCGAGGCGGAGGTGATGAAGGTCCCGTACATGGCGGTGGTCGGGAAGCGGGAGGCGGAGGCCGGCACCGTCGCTGTCCGTGCGCGCGGAGCGGGGAAGAAGCAGGACGTGCTGCCGGCGGAGGCGTTCACCGCCCGGGTGCGCGAGGAAATCGCCACGCGTGCGCTGGTCCCGTGAGGGGGCGGGGCACGCGAGAGCGGCGGAGCGCTGTGAAAGGTGCCGGACGACAGACCGCTGTGTAGCAACGAGTCGACCCGTAGTGACTGTCCCACCATCGTTCTCCCCTGGCACGTGCACGGCGTTGACCTCTGACTCGGACCACTGATCCCATGCCACTCGTGCACAGTTTGCCGGCGCTGTCCGCCGCGCTGATGCTTGCGGCTTGCGTGGCGCCATTGAAGCTGGCGAAGGATGACTCGCCGGTCGTTCTGGCACACCACAGCATGACCGCGACCGACCCGTCGCAGCGCGGTTCGTACACCGTCCGCACGCTGTACTACGGAAGCGGGACAGACCGGCATCGCGCCGTCTTCCGCGACAGCGTCACCATGAAGACCGGCACGGTCGACGGCAGCAAGATGGCCAGCGTGCCCGGCGCCCCGGGGCGCGAACGCACGAAGTACTGGGGGTTCGACTTCAAGAAGATGCCGGTGAACGGCCGCGTCTGGTATCCCGACGGCCCCGGTCCCTTCCCTCTGGTGCTGATTGTCCACGGCAACCACAACATGAAGGACTTCTCCGACCCGGGATACGGCTACCTGGGCGAGCTGCTCGCGTCGCGCGGATTCATCCTGGTCTCGGTGGACGAGAACTTCCTGAATGGCGGCATCCGCGGCGAGAACGACGCGCGCGGCTGGATGCTGCTGCAGCATCTCAAGCAGTGGAAACAGTTCAACGATTCCGCGGCGTCACCGCTGCAGGGCAAGGTGGACATGGGGCGCATTGCGCTCATGGGGCATTCGCGTGGTGGGGAGGCGGTCGCGGTGGCGGCATCGTTCAACCGCCTGAAGCACTATCCCGACGACGCGAACCTGACCTTCGACTTCGGATTCGACATCCGCGCCCTGGTCGCCATTGCTCCGGTGGATGGCCAGTACCGTCCGGCCGACAAGCCGACCCCGGTGACCGACGTGAACTACTTCCTCATCCACGGGTCGCACGACGGCGACGTCTCCACCTTCAGCGGCCTCCCGCAGTACGAACGCGTCGCGTTCACCGATGGAGGCGACTGGTTCAAATCGGCCGTCTACGTCTACCGGGCCAACCACGGCCAGTGGAACACGGTCTGGGGGAACAAGGACAACGGGCCCCGGAGCGCCCGGTATCTCGATCTGCGCGGACTGCTCCCGCCGGAGGACCAGCGTCGGTTCGCCGAGGTGTACATCACCGCATTCCTCGAGGCAACGCTGCGTGGCCGACGCGAGTACCTGCCGATGTTCCGCGATCATCGGGTGGCCGGCGGCTGGCTTCCGAAGACGATGTACACGACGCGCTTCGCGGAGAGCAGCTTCCACGCCGCCGCGGACTTCGAGGACGACGTGGACCTCACGACCGGCAGCGCGCCCGGGATCACGTTGTCGGGCGATTCCCTGGCCACCTGGCGCGAAGCCGTGGTGCCCTTCCGGTCGCGCAACAGCAACATGGCGCACAACGCCGTATGGGTGGGTTGGAACAACCGGATTGCCGGCGACGACACCACGAAGATGGGTCGCCCGGCCGCCTGGGAGGTGGCGTTAGGTGACTCGCTGCGGTCCGCCTGGCGGGTCGACGCCTCGAGCGCACTGGTATTCTCACTGGCACCCACCGCCGACAAGCCGGGTCCCCGGCAACCGAAGCGCGATTCCACGGTGGCCGGGGATTCCTCCGCGCGCCGTCCCGCGCCGCCGCGCCGGACGCCGCCCCGGTCCTCGGGTCCGGACACGACCGCGTTCGATCTGAGCGTCGAGCTGACGGACGCTTCGGGCAGCACGGCCCGCCTGCCGCTGAGCGCGTATGGCGCCGTGCGCCGGCCCATCGAATCGTACATCTACATCCGAAGCGGGCGGGACAAGGCCCGGTTCGGCAGTCTGACCGAGCTGGTGCTCCAGACGTACGTGATGCCGTTCGCGGACTGGCGCCGAGCCGCGCCGGCGCTCGATCTGGATCGCATCACCCGGGTCCGATTCCTGTTCGACCGCACCCCGGCCGGGACGGTCGTGATAGACAACATCGGATTCTCCCGCATGAGTCCCGACTACTTCGTTGCGACGGGCGGCACGGGACAGAGCCGATGAGCCGCTCGATGCGCCGCGCGATGCTGATCGCGGCTCTGGCTGTGCCGGTCGCGGGCGTGAGCGCGCAGGAACGCTACTCGCCGGTCGTCCTCCATCTCAGTCCCACGCCACGGGCCGCGGTGCTGGGCAGCAATCCGGGCGTTCGCGACGTCGAGGCGCTTTTCAGCAATCCTGCACTGGCCGGACTCGTCGCCGGCACAGTCGCCGGGATCACGCGGTATGACGCGGCCTCACTCATCACCCTCGCTTCCGCGGCCTCCCTGGGATCATTCAACGTTTCCATCGGCGCCCAGTACCTTGCTGCGCACGCCGATGCCGTGCGTCTTCCGCTCTGGTCGTACTCGCTGATGTTCGGAGGGCCCATCCCGGTTTCCAGCGTGGTTGGTTCGTTCGCGCTGTCATCGACCGTGCGCGGCATGCGGGTGGGCGCGGCGCTGAAGGTCCTGGACGAGCGACAGGGCAGTGGAGAGGATCATGTGCCGTCGCTCGACCTGGGCCTGTCACGCGACATCGGCCGAATCACGACCGGCTTGAGCATCCAGAACATCGGTGCTGGTATCCGATATGGCGGATGGCGCCCCCAGCTGCCGTTGCGGATTTCCGCGGGTGCGGCCACCTACGGTTTCGTCGCGGGCCCCTTCGATCTCGGTGGGTCCGCCGCCATTGCCATCCTGCCTGACGGCGATGTCCGCCCGAGCGCGGGCTTCGAGGTCGGTTACGTGCCGCTCGACGGGTACCTGTTCCAGGCGCGGGTCGGTCTCCGTCGTCCCGAGCTTCAGGCGCAGCAGCCGTTCTCCTTCGGCGGCAGTGCGTCACTGGACCGGTTTACGCTCGACTACGCCTACGAGGACTGGGAAGGCGGCAGTGCGCACCGGCTGGCGCTGCGTGTGCGCTGAGTCCATTTTCGCGTACAGGGCCAAACGTCGCGTGCACGGACCTGAGCCACCCGCGATTCCTCCTTCTTCGAGAGAAGAGTCATGTCCCGTCTGAACGCAGTTCCGTCGTCGTTGTGGTTCCTGCGAGCCACGGCTGCCTCGCTCGTCGCCGTGGCGGTACCGAGCACCGTCTCGTTCGCGCAGGGCGGTGCGCCAACCTCCGTTGTCTTCACCGGCGGGCGCGGGACCATCTCGAACACGGTGGCGATTCCCGCGAACGCCGCAATCGTCTGGACGTCGGGTACCGTGCCGGGCGTTGCCGATGCCAACGCACCGGCTGGTTCGCGGGCCCGCTTCGGTGACACGAAGACACAAGCAGTCAGCGTGCTCACCGCCATTGAAGCGCGCCTCAAGGAGCATGGCCTGGGCCTGAAGGACGTGGTGTACCTCCGCGCCTACCTCGTCCCCGACAAGGAGAAGGGCGGCACGATCGACACGCAGGGGTGGAACGATGCGTACGGACAGTTCTTCAGCAACGCCACCAACCCCACGAAACCGGCTCGCTCCACGGTCGGCGTCGTCGCGCTGGTGAACCCGAACTGGCTCGTCGAAGTCGAGGCGTTCGCCGTGTTCCCACCGCAGTAGGCAGTCGCGTCAAGCCGGGAATCCCCGATAGGCCGTGGCGGTATCGCCACGGCCTTTCCAGTCGAACGGGTCCCGCGCTGCGGCGCACTGCAACCGCCAGACGCCCCGGGCTAACTTTCGCGCGCCAGTGCCAGGTCCGGGCCGGCAGACATTCGCGGTGCCGGATCGCGCTTCCGCACGGAATCGTGAATCGTCGTTTGCGCGCTGCGGCGCGCCTGTTCCTGAAACCACCATGGATTCGTCCCGAATGCCGGTCATCGTGAGCGCCACCCGCACTCCGATCGGCCGTTACCTCGGCGCCCTGTCGCCCCTGACGGCGCCCCAGCTCGGCGGCATCGTTATCCGCGAGGCCGTGCGACGCGCCGGTGTGGATCCCGCCGAATTGAACGAAGTCATCATGGGCAATGTCCTGCAGGGTGGCGTGGGTCAGGCGCCGGCGCGGCAGGCGATGCTGGCGGGCGGTATCCCCGCTTCGGTCTCGGCCGTCACCGTCAACAAGGTGTGCGGGTCGGGCCTCAAGGCAGTGATGCTCGCGGCGCAGGCTGTTCGCGCGGGCGATGCCCAGTTGCTCGTCGCCGGCGGCATGGAATCGATGTCCAACGCGCCGCACTACCTCTACGGTTATCGCGGCGGGATCAAGCTCGGCGACCAGACGCTGGTGGACGGGATGATCCGCGACGGTCTGTGGTGCCCCACCTGCAACGTGCACATGGGAAGCCACGCCGAGTACACTGCGAAGAAGGCCGATGTGGCCCGCCAACGGCAGGACGAGTTCGCTGCCGCGTCGCATAGCAAGGCGGTGGCGGCACAGGCCGAAGGGAAGTTCACCACGGAGATCATCCCGGTTGCCGTGCCCGGGAAGAAAGCCACGACCATGGTCGACACCGATGAGGGCCCGCGCCGCGACACGACCGTGGAATCGCTGGCCAGCCTGAAGCCGGCGTTCGGGAGCAAGGGTGCGACCGACCTCAGCGTCACGGCCGGGAACGCCTCGTCGCTGAACGATGGCGCCGCCGCAGTGGTCGTGACCTCGCAGGCCTTCGCGCAGGAACGGGGACTCCCGGTGCTGGCACGGATCGACGCGTATGCCACCGGTGCCGTCGAACCGCAGGACCTGTTCTTCGCGCCGGTGCGCGCGGTCGTCACGCTGATGCGGAAGGAAGGGACCACCATCGGCGACTACGACCTGATCGAAGCCAACGAGGCGTTCGCGTCGCAGGCACTGGCCGACGGCGATGTGTTAGGCTGGCCCTGGGAGCGGGTCAACGTACACGGTGGAGCGATCGCGCTGGGACATCCGATCGGGGCGAGCGGAGCCCGGGTCCTGGTGACCCTGCTGCATGCCATGGCCGATCGTGGCGCCCGGCGCGGACTGGCGACGCTCTGCCTGGGCGGCGGTGATGCGGTAGCAATGAGCGTCACCCGAGCGCCGTGATCCGCGAATCGACGGCACCAAATCGGGGGCCGGCAGTGGCGCCCGCGCCGCGCCCTGGGTCGGTTCGTCCGGATCATGAGCTGCTGCCCCAACGATGAACCGCGGTGCGGTCGAGGCGGCGCCGACAATTTCGCCGCCGTGGCGATTGGCCGTGTTCGTGCTTGCCACGGCGGTGGGTGTTCTCGGACTGCGACTGATCCACTCTTTCGTATCCGGGTTCATTCCGGTTGGCGCGCGGCCGTCGGTCTTCATGGTCATCCTGGCGGGCGGGCTCCTCATCGGACATGCGTGGACGTTCCGTCTGGTGGAACCGCGTGGCTGGGCGTACGTCGGCCTGGGCCGGGAGGCGCTCCAACCGCGACTGCTCGGCGCTGGTGCGCTCGCCGGTGCCGCGGCCATCGCGATCCCGGCTGGAGTGCTGCTCGCGCTCGGCTGGCTGCGCGTTGCGCCGACCGATCCGGGGTCCGCGTCAGGCGCAGCCGCGGCGGCGATGGCCTTGCTGCTGCCCGCCTCGCTCTGGGAGGAGCTGTTCGTAAGGGGATTCGCCTTCGCCATTCTGCGGGAGCGATGGGGGTCGGTAAAGGCGCTGCTTGCGACCAGCACCGCGTTCGGCGCGCTCCACGTGCTGAACGCCGGAGCGACGCTGTTGTCGGTCAGTGTGGTCACGCTCGCCGGGATATTCCTGGGCCTGGTCCTGGTGCGCACCGGGAGTCTGTACGCGGCGTGGGCCGCGCACCTGTCCTGGAACGTGGTGCTGGTGGTTGGCCTGCACGCCAGCGTCAGCGGCGTGGAATTACCGGCACCGGGGTACCGGGTGATCGACGCGGGCCCCGACTGGGCAACGGGCGGCCCGTGGGGGCCGGAGGGCGGACTGTTCGCCGCCGCCGGCCTGGTGGCCGCGGTATGGATCATCTATCGGCGGCCACTGCGTCGCACGGAGCCTGACTGATGCCAGAACGGATCGCGGTGATCGGTGCCGGCCAGATGGGTAGCGGCATCGCGCACGTCGCCGCCGTGAGTGGTTATCCGGTGACCATGATCGACGTGGTCGCGTTGGCGCTGGAGAAAGGGCGTGCCACGATTGCCGCCAACATGGAACGGCAGGTGAAGAAGGGCGCCCTGGACGCCGTGGCGCGCGACGCGGCGCTCGCTCGCATCGAGGTATCCGCCAGCCTGGATGCTGCAGCGGGGGCGCCGGTCGTCATCGAAGCCGCGACAGAGCGGACGGACCTGAAGTTCAAGCTCTTCGCTGACCTGGACCGGATCGCTCCGGACGGCGCCATTCTCGCGACCAACACGAGCTCCATTTCCATCACGTCCATCGCCGCCCGGACGGGACGCCCGGAATCGGTCATCGGCATGCACTTCATGAATCCGGTCCCGATGATGCAATTGGTGGAAGTGATCCGCGGACTGGCGACGAGCGACGAGACGACCAACCGGGTGATGGAGCTTGCCAGAGCGCTGGGCAAGATCCCGGTGGAGGTCAACGATGCCCCCGGCTTTGTCGCGAACCGCGTGCTGATGCCGATGATCAACGAAGCCGTGTATTGCGTGATGGAAGGAGTGGGCACGCCGGAAGCGGTCGATACGGTGATGAAGCTGGGCATGAACCACCCCATGGGCCCGCTCGCCCTGGCGGATCTCATCGGTCTCGATACCTGTCTCGCCATTCTCGAGGTGCTGCACGAGGGGCTTGGCGACGACAAGTATCGGCCCTGTCCGTTGCTGCGGAAATACGTCGCGGCGGGCTGGCTGGGACGGAAGACGGGGAAGGGATTCCATTCGTACAAGGCCGTGGAAGGCAGACAGTAGGCACCGGATTGGACGGGCCAACTTCCCGGTCTCCACTCGGCACACCAACCAGCAACCAGTCTTCGTAGATGCCCTGGGCACTGATCCCCCTGACCGAAGAGCAACGCGCGATCCAGCAGGCTGCGCGGGACTTCGCGTTCGCCGAACTCGCTCCTCACGTTGCGGCCTGGGACCGGGATGCCCATTTCGAGCCCTCGGTGATCCCCAAGCTGGCAGCACTGGGCTTTCTGGGCATGCTGGTGCCCGAAGAGTGGGACGGGCTCGGACTGGACACGTGCACGTACCTGGTGGCGTTGGAGGAGATTGCGGCCGTGGATGCTTCCACCGCCGTCCTCATGAGCGTGCACAACTCGCTGCCGACACAGATGATCCTTCGGTACGGGTCCGAGGAGCAGAAACGGCGCTTCCTGCCGCGCATGGCCCGGGGAGAGACGCTCGGCGCGTTTGCCCTGTCGGAACCGGAAGCCGGATCCGATGCGGCGGCTCTCACGACCCGCGCAGTACGCGACGGAGACGGCTGGATCCTCACCGGCACCAAGGCATGGGTCAGTAACGGTGGCCATGCCGGCGCCATTCTCACGCTCGCCCGCACCGACACGGCACAGGACTTCAAGGGTGCCCGCGGCATCGGCACGTTCATCGTCACGCCGGACCTGCCGGGCTTCCGCGTGGGGCGCAAGGAGGACAAGCTGGGACTTCGGGCCTCGCCTACCGTCCAGCTGCACTTTGACGACATGCGGGTGCCTGACGCGAACCGGATCGGCGACCCGTCACACGGCTTCATTTACGCGATGCAGACGCTCGAGCACGGCCGGCTGGGCATCGCGGCCCAGGCGGTGGGTATCGCGCGCGCCGCGCTGGAGGTGGCGACGGCGTACGCCGCGGAGCGCCGCCAGTTCGGGAAGCCGATCAAGGAGTTTCAGGCAATCCAGTTCAAGCTTGCGGACATGGCCACCAAGGTCGCGGCATCACGCGCGTTACTCTACGCGGCGGCCGCGGCGAAGGATCGGGGCGAGCCCATCACCCAGTTTGCTTCCATGAGCAAGCTCATGGCCAGCGAGACCGCGATGTCGGTGACGACGGAGGCCATCCAGATTCTCGGCGGCTACGGCTACGTGACCGATTATCCGGTGGAGCGCTACTTCCGCGATGCCAAGGTCACCCAGATCTACGAGGGCACGTCCGAGATCCAGCGCATCGTGATTGCGCGCGAATTGTACGCGCACTAGTCCCTCCAGCCACCATGAAGATCTTCTCTCAGATGTCCGATATGGGCCACGAGCAGCTCGTGGTCTGCTACGACAAATCCAGCGGCTACCGCGGCATCATCTGCGTTCATGACACCACTCTGGGTCCGGCGCTCGGAGGCACGCGATTCTGGAACTACCAGACCGAAGAGGCGGCGGTCTTCGACGTGCTGCGGCTGGCACGGGGGATGACCTACAAGAACGCCGTTGCCGGACTCAACCTCGGCGGCGGCAAGGCGGTCATCATGGGCGACAACCGTACGACGCGGCGCGAGATGCTCTTCAGGGCACACGGACGTTTCGTGGAGTCCCTCGGGGGCCGGTACATCACCGCAGAGGACGTCGGGACGAGCACGGCGGACATGGACTTCGTCCACATGGAGACCGAATACGTCGCCGGCCTGGCGAATCGGTCGGGCGATCCGTCCCCCGTCACGGCGCGGGGCGTGTTCCGCGCCATTCAGGCCAGCGCCAAGGTCCGCTGGGGATCTCCCTCGGTCGACGATCGCACCGTGATCGTCCAGGGGCTAGGCAACGTCGGGCATTACCTGTGCCACGAGCTCCATGCGGCGGGTGCGACGCTGATCGTGACCGACCTCGACCCCGCCAAGGTGCAGCGCGCCGTGAGCGAGTTCGGCGCGAAGGCGGTGCCACCGGACGAGATCTGGCGCCAACAGGGGGACATTTTCGCCCCGTGCGCCCTCGGCGGGATCATCAACGACGAGACCCTTCCCCAGCTGCAGGTCGAGATCGTGGCTGGCGCCGCCAACAACCAGCTCCTCGAGGAACGGCACGGTGTCGAGCTGGAGCGACGGGGGCTGCTGTACGCGCCCGACTACGTGGCCAACGCCGGTGGCGTGATCAACGTCTACAGCGAAGTTGCCGGATGGACGGCCGATCGCGCGTTGCGCAAGGCGGACGAGATCTTCGACACGACGCTCGGTGTTTTCGAGATCTCCCGGGAGCAGGGCATCCCGACGTACGAGGCGGCCGATCGGCTGGCTGAGCGGCGCCTGGCGGCGGTGGGCGGGCTGGTGCGGACGTGGCCGCAGTGGCCAAGGAAGAGCTGACGGGGGAGGGCTGGTGGGCGAGCGAGGCGCGTTCCGGGCCGGTCAGCCTGTCAGCGGACTTGTCCGCTCGCTACGTTCGGAGTCGGGTGCAGATTCCCCCAATGGACCCCGTTGCCCGGCTCGCGTCGAACATGCCTGAGTTGATTCCCATAGCGTCCGACCACGCCGGTTTCGAGATGAAGGAGCAACTCGAGGCCCGGCTGCGCGAGCGGGGATTCGAGGTTCGTGACCTCGGGGCCGATTCGGCGGCGTCCACGGACTACGCGGACTATGCGCATCCGCTGGCGACCATGGTGTCGCGGGGAGATGCCAGGCGCGGCGTGCTCCTGTGCGGAACCGGCCTGGGAATGGCGTACGTCGCCAACCGCTATCCCCACGTCAGAGCCGCCGTGGTCTGGTCGCCGGAGATCGCGGAACTGGCGCGGAAGCACAATGACGCGAACGTGCTGGTGCTGCCGGCGCGGTTCATCTCGCCGGAGGACGCCGACCGCATCCTGGACGTCTGGCTGGGAACCGAATTCGAGGGCGGCCGCCACGAGCGGCGCGTGGAGAAGATCGAACGCGAGGAATCCAGAGAATGAACGGCTGGCATGAGTGGGATCGCTGTCCTCCCGGGGCGGCGTTGCGGGAGACGGACCCCGAGATCGCCCGCCTGATCGAGATGGAGATCGAGCGCCAGACAGATGGCCTGGAGCTGATCGCAAGCGAGAACTTCGTGTCACCGGCGGTCATGGAGGCTGCGGGAAGCCCGCTGACCAACAAGTATGCCGAGGGCCTGCCTGGGAAACGCTATTACGGCGGCTGCGAGATCGTCGACCAGGTGGAGCAGATCGCCATCGACCGCGCCCGCAAGCTGTTCGGCGCGGAGCACGCCAACGTGCAACCGCACTCGGGCGCCTCGGCGAATTTTGCGACCTGCATGGCGTTCATGAAACCGGGAGACACTCTCCTCGGCCAGGATCTGTCGCAGGGAGGACACCTGACGCATGGCTCCCCGGTGAACTTCTCGGGCCTGCTGTTCAACGCGGTGCACTACGGTGTGAAGGACGATGGCTTCATTGACTATGACCAGCTGCGTGACGTCGCGCGGCGCGAGAAGCCGCGCGTGGTACTGGCCGGCGCCAGCGCCTATCCGCGCGTGATCGACTTCCAAGTGTTTGCGGAGATCGCGAGAGAGGTGGGCGCCATCTTCATGGTCGACATGGCGCACATCGCGGGACTCGTCGCGACGGGGTTGCATCCGTCGCCGGTGCCGCACGCGGATGTCGTGACGACTACGACGCACAAGACGCTTCGCGGTCCGCGCGCGGGCCTCATCCTTTGCCGTGCCGAACACGCCAAGGCCATCGACAAGGCGGTCTTCCCGGGGTCGCAGGGTGGTCCCCTGGAGCACGTCATCGCCGCCAAGGCGGTGGCCTTCCGCGAGGCGCTCTCGCCGGGCTTCCGCGAGTACTGCGGACGCGTGGTTGCGAACGCGCGAACACTGGCGGCGGCACTCTCGGCCCGCGGCTTCCATCTGGTCTCGGGTGGAACCGACAACCACCTCATGCTGGTAGACCTTCGCAACAAGGGACTGACAGGGAAAGTCGCGGAAAAGTCGCTGGATCGCGCGGGCATTACGGTCAACAAGAACACGGTTCCCCGGGAGACGCAGTCGCCGTTCGTGACGAGTGGCATCCGGATCGGCACGCCGGCGGTGACGACGCGTGGACTGGGGGAACGGGAGATGGAGCAGATCGCCGCGCTGATAGACCGCGTACTTGCCGCACCGGACGATGCTGCGACGACGGTTGCGGTGCGCGCCGACGTTCGCGCGCTGACGGCGGCCTTCCCTCTCTATCCCGCCGCGCAATCCGTACCGACGGGCTAGGCCTTCTCGCACCTCTCACCCGTGGACTCGACACCTCTCACCTCGCCGCTTATGTCCATCCGCCTGGGCGACATCGCGCCGGACTTCGAGGCCGACACCACGCTCGGCGTCCTGAGCTTCCACGAGTGGAAGCGGGGCAGCTGGGCCATTCTGTTCTCGCATCCCAGGGACTTCACGCCGGTCTGCACGACCGAGCTGGGTCGAGCCGCGGCCCTGAAACCTGAGTTCGACCGGCGCAACACCAAGTTGATCGGGCTCAGCGTCGACTCTGTCGAGTCACACGAACGGTGGGAAACCGACATCGCGGACGTCACCGGGCACACGGTGAACTTCCCGATGATCGGGGATCCCGATCGGCGCATTTCCTCGCTTTACGACATGATCCACCCGAATGCGAACGACACGCAGACCGTTCGCTCGGTGTTCGTGATCGGGCCGGACAACAAGGTGAAGCTCATGCTCGTCTACCCCGCTTCGACCGGGCGGAACTTCGGGGAGATCCTGCGCATCCTCGATTCGCTGCAGCTCACCGCCGACTACGCGGTGTCGACACCCGCCGATTGGCGTCCGGGCGATGAGGTCGTCATTGCCACCACCGTCACCGACGACGATGCGCGGCACCGATTCCCGGCTGGGTTCGAAGCGAAGAAACCCTATCTGCGCGTCACGCCCCAGCCGAATCTCTGACCGACGCCTGGATTCGGCGGTCAGGTCAGTGGTGCGTGGAACCGCGCCCTGCTGCGACCTCCGGTCCCCGTAGCGGACCCGGGGCCGCGGCTGGCACCGGGGACTACCGCATGAAGGTGCTGCGCATCACGAACCAGATATTGGCCGGCCGCTCCGCCAGGCGTCGCATGTACCATGGGAACCACTGCGCGCCATAGCTGATGAGGCAGCGGACGGCGTGACCGTCCGCTGCGAGCGACCGCTGGTCGGCGGATCGAATGCCATACAGCATGTGGATCTCGAACCGGTCCCTGGGGAGCTTGAGCGCGGCCGCCCTGCCGACGATCTGCCTGACGATTGACATGTCGTGGGTGCCGAGTATGGGCCGGCCCACGCCGCGCTGTGCCGCCTCCAGGAGACGCCCCCCCAGCGAGACGAACGCCAGATCCACGTCGCGCTTTGAGGGGAAGGCGACGTGCGGTGGCTCCGCGTACGCTCCCTTCACGAGGCGGATCATCGGATTCAGGTCCATCAGCGATTCGATGTCCTGCGGCGTTCGACGCAGGTACGCCTGGATCGCGATGCCCACGGGTTCGTACCGGGACTTCACGTGGCGGTAGAGTGCCAGCGTCCGGTCCACG
>DASWGU010000105.1:0-15782 GCA_036393555.1 Gemmatimonadaceae bacterium | reverse complement strand
GTAATGCGCCAGGTGGCTCGCGAATCCGGTCACACCACCGGTGTGGTTTCGCAGCGTCCGTCCGAAGACACGAATCACCTGCCAGCCGAGCGCGTAGTCGCCGAGGCCGGGCGTCGTCATGAGACGAACGAGCGAATCGGGGAGCAGCGTTCCGGAGGCCAGCGCCCTGTCGAAGCGCAGCAGGTCACGTGCCGTTGAAAGGAGCCCCCCGGCGGTGTAGGCCGCGTGATCGTGGTAGCGGATGTTGCGCAACTGGCCGTCCTGCAGTTCGTACCCGCGCACGCGAGCCGGGAGTACGCGCCAGACGTCGTCGTACTCTGTGTCGGCCATTCCCGCCGGCGCGAACACCTCGCGATCCAGCGTGACGGTCCAAGGCGTGCGTCCAGCAACTTCCAGCACGTAGCCGAGCAGGATGTAGTTGAAGTTGCTGTACGCGTAGCGCGTCCCCGGGACCGCACGCAGGGTGTCGGACAGGTGTCGGTCGATCGCGGCGTTCACCACGGGGCGAAGCGAGTCGGCCGGCGCGGATGGTAGGTCGCCGAACAGATCCGGGATGCCCGAGGTGTGGGTCAGCAGGTGGAGCAGCGTGACATTCCGCCAGGGGTCCGGGCAACGCGGCAGGTACCGACAGACGGGATCCGCCAGTCCCAGCGTGCCACGATTGATGAGGCGCAGGATGGCCGTCGCGGTGATCGGCTTGGTGATCGAGCCGATGTTGAAGCGATGAGCGATGGTGTTGCGGACCCCCAGCTCGGCGTCAGCCATGCCGTAGGCGCGCTCGAACAACACCGAGTCATCCCGCGCGATCAGGACCACCCCACTGAATGGAGCGCCGGGCCGTTCGCTCAGGTACAGATCGATGCGGTCGCTCAATCCCTGTGCGTGCCTGCTCATCGTGAATGCGATAGCGGCAACCAATACAGCGACTGCCGTGCCGATGGATCGATTCATCAAAGCTTCCACCGCTGTTCATGTTGATATCCGGCGGAATACGAAGTGCGACACCGCAGCCGGGCCAACCGTTGTGTGCTGCCCGCTATCGGATCCACTCCTGTTCGACTGCGTAGTGACCGTCTTGCGTGCCCAACAACTCCCGATCACTTGAATCAACCGGTGGTGCCCTGTTCATTCAGTCCTCATGCGTTCGAATCTCGCTCGTGACTTCCGCCATGCGTGTGCGTGTGGCCTGCTCGCCACGCTCGCCGTCGCGTGCGCGTCGGATGACACCAGCACCTCCACCGTTGTCGTTCGTGATTCCGCGGGCGTGGCCATCGTGCAATCCACAGCGCCGCAATGGTCGCCCGGCACCGAGTGGCGCATTGGTGACGTGCGGGTGACCTTCGAGGCACCTGATCTCATTGGCGTGTTCGGCGCGGTTCGCCTGTCGAATGGAACGGTCGTGGCGGCGGAGGAAGGCGGCTCACGATTGCTCTTCTTCGGACCTGACGGAACGATGCGCCGGTCGGTGGGACGTTCCGGCGAGGGGCCGGGCGAGTTCCGGCTTCCGCAAGGCCTTGGTCGCGCGGCCGACGATGCGGTCTGGGTATATGACTATTCGCGCGCCCGTGTCACTCGATTCAGTGCCACGGGAGATCTGGTGGACATTGTGTTGCTGACACCACCCCTCCCCTCAGCGCTCGCGATCGGGAGCCTGGCGGACGGCTCGCTCATCCTGATGGGGCAATGGCGCACCACTGGCGCACGCGCGGCCGAGGGACTCGTCCGCGACACCGTGGCGGTCGTTCGGTACCTCGACGGCCGGTTGGTCGATACCGTTGGCACCACACCGGGACGAGAGTTCGTTCAGTTCGCGGAGCCGGGAGGTCGAATGGTCATGAGCACCGCCATCATGCCCCGGCGCGCGAGCGTGGCGATCTGGCGCGGCTCGATCGTCCTGGGTGATCAGGTTGACCACACGCTCCGAGTCGTCGGATCTGACGGCGTCGTCCGCCGACTGATTCGGTGGATCGGACCCGACCTCACGGTGAGTGCGGCCGAGCTCTCGACCTGGATGGATGCGCGGGTCCAGGTAGCACATCCGGACCAGCGGAATGCGACGCGGGCGCTACTGGAGAGTGCACCGACGCCGGACCGACGACCCTCATACGATCGGCTGCTGGCCGATGCATCGGGTCACCTCTGGGTGGGTGAGTACTCGACCACGGAGGACGAGCCGTCGCGTTGGGATATCCTCGATCCGAACGGCGTATGGCTTGGTGCGGTGCGCGCGCCGCAGCGCTTCCGACCGCTCGAGATCGGGAGCGACTGGGTTCTTGGCGTGGCTCGCGATTCACTCGACGTGGAACGAATCGAACTTCGCACGCTGGTGCGGTAGCTGGTCCGGCGCCGGGCGTGTTATCCGCGCACTCGTCGCGGAGAGTGTAGCACCTCACGCGTTGTTGCTGCGCCTGGTGACGCATCCATCCGTGCCGCTTGCGACGCACGGCAACAGCGAACCATCCTCGCGGACATCGTGACAAAAACCCGGACAGGTCGCAGACGTTACCCCCGTTCGTAGGAGGTGCTCGACATGACCGGAGTTCCGATGGCTGGCGCCCTTCTGGCATGGTTCACAACGATCCTGTTCTTCGGTCCGGCGGGTCGCGTTCCACGCGGGACGATCCGGCGAACGCGGACCGGTGACGTCTATCTGGCTTGCTACGATCGCAACCCGTTCAGGGAACACGAAGCTGACCGCACGTGTCGCAGGATCGGTTCTCTGTCCGCCCAAGCCGCATCACGGCCGGCGACGTGACTCGGATGGCCAGAACGTGAACTCCTCGTGGTGACAGAGCGCCGCCAGATCGGCCGTCCGTTCGGCGAAGTATGCCCGGGCATCGGCGATGGCGTTGTTGTAGACCGCGGGGCCCAGCTCCGCCAGGAAGTAGTCAAGGACGAGTGACCCCTTCAGGTCACCGATGTCCTGGTCGAGTTCTTCGCGGAAGTACCGCCGGATCGATGCGATGGCGAGCGTGCGTGCGTCGTCGGACAGGGTGGGGCCGGGCTTGCCGCGCATTGGTCGCAGGGGGCTGGGGGTTGCAGCGGCCCGACATACGCCGGGAGCGAGGACTTGGGTGACGCCGAGTTCAAGGAGAGGATCCGCGAGTTGCTGGCTGGAGTCCACCCGATGTGCTGGTCGAGTGACATCTGTGAGGCGCCTGACCTCAGACGAACGTGGCGCCGAACGGAGAGAGTCGGAAGATGGCCTGGAGACGCTCGAACATGTCGAGCCAGCGTGACAGGTCTGGTGATTGAGCCGGAGCTCTTCTCGAGGACGTTGCGCCATGTCCCAGCCCGCGCTTACCTCACGTCGCGGGTTCTTGCGAGGGATGTAACGCGGGACACACGCGCGTGTGGCACGTGGATCCGGTACGCCATTTGTGGACACCGGGGCGTCCATGACGTTGGACGCAGGGCGAACGCGAACTTCTCCACGTGGCGGAAGTGCCAGCGCACCATGGGTTTGCCAAGGCCCTGCTCTGGCACCAAGAGTGCGTTACAGCGGAGCGACACCTGCAAGGGAGCACAGCATGAACAACTCCGTGCGTTCACTCGCTTTCGTTGCGCTCGCACTCACTGCTATTCCCGGCGCCGCGCAGGAAAGACCAGCTGCGCGGCTCACGCCGTACGTCGGGTTCCTCGCTGCCGGAAGCATCGCCGATGGCCCGTTCGGGTTCGAGATCGGGAATGCCGGTGCGCCGCTCTATGGCGTGCAGCTCGGCATCAACCTCACGCCCAACCTCGCCGTGGTCGGGAACATCGGCTACTCGGACTCAGAGCTGCAGGCCGGGCTTCCGTTCATCGGTGGCATCGGCCTGGCTGACAGCAGGATGCTGTTGTTCGACGGCGGCCTCCAGCTTCGTTTCCCGGCCGTGACCGGCGCGGGCACCGGCTTCGTGCCGTACGTCGAGGGTGGCGTTGGCGGCATCAACCATGAGATCACCGTTGGTCCGCTTCGCACACAGTCGACGAACGTGGCATTCACTGTGGGAGGCGGTGTTGACCTGCAGCTGACGAGCGCCTTCGGACTCCGTGTGATGGCCAAGGATCACATGAGCCGTTTCGACTACGGTGAGGCGATCGGCGTCGCCAATGAAGGACGCCGCGCGCACAACTGGGTCCTGGGGCTGGGCCTCAACCTCGGCTGGTAGCCAACGAATCGCCGGACAGAGAGCCGTCCGCCAGGGCGGCTCTTCTGCGCGCTGGCCACCAGTCGAGATCCTCGGTTCCTCACCAGCATTCGTCCGACTTTGGCGCGCGGCGGATTCGCGTGCCGTTGGACACACGGCCGTCGAGCGTCTCGTACCGCAGACGCGACGCGTTCGTGCGGTCCCGGCTTATGGTCGACCAGTCCTGCGGATAGAACAACATCCTGTCAGGTTGCCCCCAGAGCGGCTGTGCGATCGCACCGTGCATCCAGTAGAGGTCCAGGCGCTCCCCTGCGCCCGAGATCGTGAACTCAAGGCCTGCACGGCAGGACCATGAGCCAGCAAAGGACTCACGCTCCTGTTCGCCTGCCGGAACGTCGTAATATGGCCGTGGTTCCTGGTACGTCTCCCGCAGCAACATGGCGCCGAGGTCGGGGACGATTCGTTGGAGTGCGCCGTTGCTCAAGTTCGACAACACGATGACCGTTATGTCTTCATTTGTGAAATGCTCGATCCACGCACCATAGCCCCCGCGCGAGGAGAATGTAGCCCGAGTTGGAGTACATGACGGCTCGCGCCGGGTTGGAAGTGAAGGGGCTTTGACGCGATCCACGCCGCGAGGTCACGCACGGTCGAGGCGCGTGCGGCGACGCGCGTGGCATCGTCAAAGGCTGACCAGTAGGCGATGCCACCGCGGCGGTTCAGCAGATGCCGTACAGTCAGTGTCGCCGGCATCTTCGGTTCGCCGATAATGCTCGAGACCGAGGCGTCCAGGTCCAACTGGCCCGTCACTGACAGGGCCTGGATCGCGGCCCACATCATGCTCTTGGTGACCGACCCAATCCTGTAGCGCGTGCCGGCCTCGTTCGGCCGCTGGTTGCGGGCGTCTGCGAAACCGAATCCCCCGGTGAACAGGATCGAATCTCCGCGAGCGAGAAGCGCCACACCGGACCACAGACCGGCCTCGTCCCACGTGGCAAGGTACTTCCGAGCTTCCTCCGCTATCGTGGAATGCCTTCCAGACTGGCTGGCACCTTCCTGCATCTGCATGTCATGCTGGACTGCGCGATTCACAGGGTGCCCGCGATCAGGGCGCGGAGCCGCCGTGGGCGCAGTGTTCTGGAAATCGACGACACCGAGCGTGTTCTACGGTTGCAGGAGGGCGGCGCTGATGACCGCAGCCGCGATGATTGCGTGAATCGACTTCGCTTTCCTTCAAAGCGTGTTGGAACCTGTCACGGGCGCTCCCGGCTTGTCCTGCGCGCATCCATCCGGAGTCGATCGAGCTCGGTGGCGGCGAAGTAGCGCCCGCGGGAGACGACGGCCTCGATGCGCTTCATCGCCGTCACGTCCGAGAGGGGATTGGCATCGAGAACAAGCAGGTCCGCCCTCGCGCCCTGTTCGACGATTCCCAGCGGCAGTGGCGCGATGCCGCGACGGCAGAGAAATGCGCCCGGGGTGACCGTACCCGCAGCAATGGCAGCCGCCGGGGTGAGCCCGGCCTCGACGAGCTGCTCCAGTTCGAGGTGTGCGGACGCGCCCGGAAAGAGCCCGACGGCAGATGCATCCGTCCCGAGGAACAGGGGGACGCCGGCCCGGCTCAAGGCAAGCGTGAGCCGATCCAGCAGTGCTTCCTTGGCGCGCTCGCGCCGGCTGAAGCGATCCACGCCAGCGACGCGGCGAAAGTTGCGCTCCCGCCATTCGTCGCGCACAGCGGGGGCCAGGTACTCGAACTCGGGGTCGGACCAGAGACGGTCGATCGAGTCGAGCTGTGTCCTCGTGGCGGCGACGAACGAGAGGTTGGGAATGACCGCGGTACCGGCGTCACGCACCCGCTGCGCGACCAGACCGACGCCGCTGGTATCGCGCCAGGGAATCACGCCCTGATCGAGAAGCTCGTCGACGCCGGCATGGAAATGGGTGAAGAAGAACTCCTCGCCATGCACAATCACATCGAGGCGCGCATCGAGGGCCGCCGGCAGCGCCGTGGCCCGGTCGCCGGTCCTCGGCACGTGCCCCACCACGACCTTCCCGAGTCGGTGCGCTTCGTCGACCGCGGCACCTAACGCAGCGGCCGGCAGCCGGTTGTACACCTTGACGAGGTCGTAGCAGGTCGCGGCCTGGCGGCGCACCGTGGCAGCGGCGTCGGCAGCGCTGGCGATCGCTGTGCTGACGCTGGGATTGATCGGCGGATCGCCGTCGAGGATCGGGCCGGTGGTGTAGAGGGTGGGACCGATACGTCGGCCCGCGAGCAGGTCGCTCCGGTACCCGAGGGTGCCCGGGGCACCTCTCAGCCCGCCGCTGAGCTGGATGATCGTGGTCACGCCGTGCCGCAGGTACGAGAGCAGTTCCGTCGTGTCGCGGAGGTGCACGTGAAAGTCGATCAGCCCAGGGGTGACGAACTTGCCGGGCAGATCATGGATCCGAACGCGTGCCGGCAGCGCCAGCGTGCCCGTGGTCCCGATCGCCTCGATGATCCCTTCCCGGATGAGCAGGTCCTGGTTGGGGCGCATAGTGCCGTCGTGCACCGAAACCACGGTGACGCGGCGGAGCACGACCTCAGCGTCCTCGCTCGGCGTAGTCTCTGGTGCACAGCGGGTCGGGGTGCCCTGCACGACGGCAAGGAACGCGCCCAGTAAAGCACTGAGGAGCATCGAGTTCGCCTCGTTGGCGGCGGTTGCGGGACCGGTGTGATGTTGGTACTGTGTACTGTGTACCGTATACCGTATCCTGTCAACCACCCCTCAGTTGAGTGTCGTCTCGACCCGTTTCGCGAGCGCCCCATGACTGCATCCCCTCAGATCACACGCTCGACGCTGGCGAGCCAGGCACGCCGCGCCCTTCTCGAGAGGATCCTCTCCGGCGCGATGCCACCGGGCGAGCGCATCAACGAGACTCGCGTCGCCGAAGAGCTGGGCGTCTCGCGAACGCCCCTGCGGGAAGCGCTCGCCGCACTCGCGCGCGACGGATTCCTCGGCGGTGAACCCGGGCGCGGCTACGTGGTGACGCCGCTCACGCAGGCCGAGGCGAGTGAGCTGTACCCGATCCTCGGCGTGCTCGAGGCGGCGGCGTTGCGCCTGGGCGAGCTCGGCGACGCGGACCTGACCGCACTCGAGCACCTCAATGCGCAACTGGCAACAGCCGGCTCCGATCCGGACCACGCAATCGCAGCGAACTTCGCCTGGCACGAACAACTCATCACCACCTGCCCGAACACTCGACTCGTCGCCATGGTCCGTGCGCTCTGGCTGCAGGTCCGTCGATACGAATACGCCTTCTTCGCACCGGGCGAGTCACGCGTACATCGCTCGGTCGGGCTGCACGACGGCATCCTCTCCGCACTGCGTGCCCGGGACGTCTCACGCGCAGCCGAGCTGATGGAAGCGCACTGGATGACCGATCTGACAAACCTGATTCCACGCATCACGCAGGTTGCGCGAGAGCCGGCACTGACCGTCGGAGCAGTGGCGACCTGACCGGGACGCCAGGACCGGTCACGCCCCGAGCGCGCGTACTGAACGTCGCGATTTCCGTCTCCCGTGGACATCGGAGCCCTTCGCACGCGACGACAGCGTCCAGGTACTCGCCGCTGATTCTGACGACGTTGCCAGGGGTTGCGGCGACGCGACTGTGGTCGGATGCTGCAGGAGCTCGTACCCCCGGTCGCACGCCGTGTCGTTGTCGAACGTTCCGGCGCCCCACGCTCCCATCGCACGGCCCGCCGACACTGCAAACCACGCGTCGCGTTGCCCTCACCCCACCCGCGCCACATTGTATCCTCGCCACGGCTCACACCCCGACCCTCACCGGCAGCCCGCATGCGTCCGCGTGTCATTGACCTCGCCCTGCTCTCCCTCGCGACGTTCGCAGCGTGCAAGCGCACCCCCGAGGAATCCTTCGAAGCGCTCGCGCGCAACTCCCTCGCCCAGGTTGAGGGGACCATCGCGCTCCCCGGGCTCGATGAACGCGTGGAGGTCATCCGCGACACGTGGGGCATTCCGCACATCTACGCCGCGAATCTGAGCGATCTCTTCTTTGCCCAGGGGTTTATCCAGGCCCAGGACCGGCTCTGGCAGATGGACATCTACCGGCGAACCTACCAGGGAAAGCTCGCCGAGGTGATGGGACCGGACTACGTGGCGAGCGATCGCCTCGCGCGACTCGTCAGGTTCCGCGGTCCGTGGGACGACACCGAGTGGACGAGCTACCATCCCGAGGGACGTCGCATTTTCCAGGCCTTCGCCGACGGTGTGAACGCGTTCATCGCGCACGCGGGCGACCGCCTGCCTGTCGAGTTCCGGCTCACCGGGCTCCACCCCGAGCCATGGACCCCCGAGATCGCCCTGCTCCGCACGCAGACCGCCATGCCCCTGGGCGACGCACGCTCGGAACTTGCACTCGCCCGCGCCGTCGACTCGACAGGCGTGCGAGAGGCCAACCGCAACGCTCGACCCTCGCCGTATCGTGACCTCGTGTTGCCGCACGGCGTGAACCTGTCGCTCATCGGCGAAGACGTCGCACGTGGCCTGTCAGGTCTTCGCAGTGGAGCGGTGCGGCCCGAACTCCTTCCCGAGTACCGCGCGCTCGCCGACGCCATGGCTAGCGAGAACACGGGCGTCCAGGAGAATTCGCCCGGCAGCAATAACTGGGCAATCAGCGGGCGACTGACCGCGTCAGGCAGGGTGATCGTGGCCAACGATCCCCACCGCAACGTCTCCAACCCCTCCATCCGCTACATCGTCCACCTGAACGCACCCGGCTGGGACATGATCGGCGCGACCGAGGCGCCCTTCCCCGGCGTAGCCATCGGTCACAACGGCCGCGTCGCGTGGGGCCTGACGATCGTGGGCACCGACCAGTCCGACGTGTACGTCGAGACGGTGAACCCGGAGAACCAGAACCAGGTGCACTTCCGGGGCCAGTGGGAAGATCTGCGCATCTTGCAGGACACCATCCGGGTGAAGAACGCGGAGCCCGTGGTGGTCGAGCTGAAGTACTCGCGGCATGGTCCCGTCTTCCATGAAGATGCGGAGAACCATCTCGCGTACGCGTTACGCTCGACCATGCACGAGCCGGGAAGCGGCGGTTATCTTGGCGCGTTGCGCCTGCATGCCGTGGATGACTGCGCCCAGTTCCTCGATGCGCTGGCTTACTACAAGGCGCCCACGGAGAACATGGTCTGCGGCGACACCAGCGGGAACATCGCCTGGCAGGCGTCGGCCGCGTCGCCTCGACGACCCAACTGGCACGGCAGGTTGCCGGTTCCCGGTACCGGTGAGTATGAGTGGGACGGGTTCCGCGACGACCTCCCGCGCGAGTTGAATCCAGCACGCGGCTGGATCGCGACAGCGAACCACGATATCCATCCCGAGGGTTACGATCCGCCGCTCTTCTTCAAGCGTGGTCCCGCCAGGGGACGCTACAATCGACTTGTGGAGGTGCTGTCGAGCGGGAGCGCTTTCACGATGGCCGACATGCAGGCCCTCCAGCATGACGCGTACTCTGCCGCGGCCGCGGCAGACATTCCGCTTTTCACGGGATGGACCTCCGCCGATTCCGCCGTCGACAGAGCGCGCGCAGCGCTCGCGGCGTGGGACGCGCATCACCGGCGGGAGAGCCGGGCGGCCGCCATCCATAGATACGTATCCCGTGCCATCACGGACGAGGCGCGCGCGCAAGGAACGTCGAGCCAGCGCCGGAGAGAGTTGCTGCAAGCCGCGATCACCTCTGGCCTCGGGGAGCTGGCGAAAGAACAAGGAGACGACCCCACACAGTGGCGTTGGGGCCGGATCAACACGAGTCAGATGCCGCACGCGCTGGTGAGGGCATATGACATCCCACCCGTCGAGCGGCACGGTGGTGCAGGCTTCGTCGCGGCCGTGGGCGCGACGTACCGGGAGATCATCGACATGGGAAACCTCGACGGGTCGCTCGCCACGAACGTGCCGGGCCAGTCGGCGCAGCCGTACAGCCCGTTCTACCAGAACCTGGTGGAGGGATTCGGCCGGGCGGAGTATTTCCCGCTGGCGTATTCCAGGGAGGCCGTCGAGGGCGTGGTCCGGTATCGCCTGACGCTGGTGCCCGGGCGGTAGTGACACACGGAGACCGGCCTCGTGGGCACCAGCTCGACGAGGTCACGCACTTCGTGCGCCGTCACGACGGCAACATGACGCGTGGCAAGACCATCGTGGAGCTGAACCAGCTGCGGCTGTTCAAGAAGATGCTGGACCGCCGGCGCGGCGCCTGAGGCGTCCTGCGCGTCGCTACAGGAGGGCCCAGACCGGTGGGAACGTCATGACCACACTCAGGCCGACCAGGACGAACGTCCATGTGAGCGTCCGGCCCACCGCCACATCGCGGTTCCGCCATCGCGCGTTCAGCACTCCCCACGCGACCAACCAGACGATCACCGCGAACGTCGACCGTCCGGAGAGGCCGCCGGTGGGCCCGTAGAGCGACGGCGCCGCGTAGATGCCGGCCTCGTTGGCGATCACGAAGAATCCCATCGCGAAGGCGCCGATCCCCGCTGCCAGGACCGCTGCCAGCGTGGCGCCGTTCGGCGTCACCGCCGGTTCCGTACCGGCCGAGTCGTCAGGCATGTCCATGCTCCTGTCGCCCTACCAGAGGGGCGCGACCTTGTTGACGAAGGTGCCAAGCAGCGCGACGAATGCGACCAGCACCGCCGAGATGCCGAGCAGAGAACCCGTGATTTGCCGCAGCGAAGCGTCGGCCAGCAGCGTCGTGCGGTGCCGTCGCGCAACGAACGCCGCGGCGGTTGCGAGCATGGCTGCTATCCACGGCACGTGTTCCTTGACCTCCATCCCGAACGCGTGGAGCCAGCGGGTGTCCGGGCTCGACATCAGCAGCGCGCGCGGGTAGGCCGCGAGCGAGGCGATCCCATCCGGCGGCGTAGCGCGATACATCGGGAAGACGATGTAGGTGCCGCCCAGCACGGCCGCCCAGAGAAGCGCCGCGGTGGCGACCGTGAGCCAGGTGAACGCGGTTGACTGCCGAGCCGGGACGGTGGCGCCCTGGGGCGCCGCCATCGCGCGCAGCGAGAAGAGCGCCGTGACCAGGAGCACCAGCGCGCCTCCGCTGAGGACGAGGCCATGCAGCATCGTCCAGAGACTCCGGTCCGAGAAGAGCATGTCACATCTCCCGCGTGGTCATGACGGTCATCGCGACGCCTCGTGAATCTGTATTCCGGGGCCATGCCGCGCTACGAGGAAGATGACAACGTCAGGCAGGCGGGTCATCCGGTGGAGCCGGCGCCTCCGTGTCGAGCAATCGACGCGCGACGGCCTCATCCTCGGCGCGCACGATCAATCGTACGGGGAAGCCGACGGCCAGGCTCGGGAGTGCGCCGCCGCCCGTGTCAGCGGAGATCTGCGCCGGGATACCATTCGCTTCGAGGCTCATCGCCGCCAGGCGCGCGGACAACTCATCGCCGAACCGGCGCAACACTACGAGGTCTTTCGCAGGCATCATGAAGTCTCAATCCCGGTTCTTGAAGTATGCATCGACGAGTGCGTCCCACGAGTTAACGAGCAGGAATGAACTCGAGTACGTAACCCCTCATCTCCAGGATGATCCCCCGTGCGGGTGAGCCATCACCACGATCCCGCTCACCTTCGTCGAGCGGGCATCATCCTGAGAGCGGCGCCGTGGTCAGGATCGTGGCTGGGGACATGTTCGATCAGCGACATTCCTCCCGAATGAGTGATGCCGGGCTACTCGGCCCTCATCACCGACATCGGGTCGACGCGGAGGGCACGCCGCACCGGCGTCCAGCACGCCGCCGCGGCTGCGAGACCGAGCATCGCGGTCGCCGCGGCGAACGCGATCAGGTCCAACCTCGTCACGCCGTAGAGGAACTGCTCGACACCCCGGCCGGCGATCGCGGCCGCGCCGATGCCGAGGCCCATCCCGAAGGAAACGGCCAGCGCACTGCGAAGTTGTCGGCGACGACCCCGACCACAGTGAAGGCGATGCGGCCGAGCATGTTGACCCTCCTCCCGATGATATCGATGCCGGGCGCCAGGCTCCGTGCCGCCGACTCGTTCACGATGCCCACACGGTCCGCAGCCATGTCATCGGCCGCCGTGAACCTCCGCCCACGGAGCAGCGGCACGCCCAGGACGTCGAAGTATTCTGGCGACACATGCACCAGCCCGACGCCAATGCTTGCCGCAGCGTCATCGCTTCGGGCCTCCTCGACCGGCGCGACATCGGCAACCGGTTGAGGCGTGCCAGCGGTACATGGGTCCCGATTGCCGCGATCTCAACGCCGGGCACCTGCCGGGCACGCTCCACGGCCAGCGTGTAGAACGCAACTTTCCGTTCCGGCGTGTAGCCGTGCAGACCCAGATCCACAGTTGCGGCAGCCAGGCCGCGCGGATTCATGCCGAGGTCCGTCGTCAGGCCCGCCTGCAGGCTGCGGATGAAAAGGCCGGCGCCGACGAGGAGCAGAATCGAGATCGCCGCCTGAGCGACGACCAGCCCACCGCCAGGACCCCTCGCGGTGTTCCCGCCGTGTCCGCGCAGCCCGGCAGACGTTCCCGAACGACCTGCGCGTACCGCGGGGAGCATCCCGAAGAGGACGGCCGCCAGGACCGCCGCAATGATGTTGAATCCCAGCACGCGCGGGTTGAGTCCCAGGTCGAGCTGGTCGAGCGCGACTCCCCCCAGTACGCCAGCGTCTTCGCATTGAGCTCACTTGCCGCCGCATCCCAGGCAACGCCCTCGCGCAAGCGACCGACCAGTTCCACCCAGCCGAATGCCGTCGTCTCGAAGACTGCCCCTCCCGACCGCCCGGAGAAGAGCCCTCCCTCACCGAGCGATGTCGACATCTGGATCGGGAACCAGAGCTGTGGCGACACCGTGAGGTCCGTGCCGCGAAAGCGCGCCGGCGCCACGCCGACGATCGTGTACGACCGGCCGCCCGCTCGAACGGTGGAACCGATCGCCTCCGGTTGGCGCGCGAAGAAGCGCAACCACGCCGCGTCACTCAACACAACGACCGGATTCCCGCCGACGGGACCGTCGTCCGACGCGTGCAGCAACCGACCGGCCTGGGGCCGAAGCCCCAGCACGTCAAAGAAGTTCCCGTAGACTCCGGCGATCTCCACTTGCACGACACGGTCGCCAATCCGCGCACCGATCTCCATCACGTGGTAGCCAGCGAGTCCCTCGACGGACCGAACCTCGCGGGCGAGCTCGCCGTACAGCGGATAGGGGATAGGGGAATGCCTCGTACGGAGTGCGCTCGTTCAGGCGGTGGAATGCCGTTACCACGGCGGACGGCTGGTGAACGGGAATCGGGTGGAGCAGCACGGCGTCGATCAAGCTGAAGATCGCGGTGTTCGCACCGATACCGAGGGCCAGGGTGATGGCCACCGTCCCGACCAGGCCTGGACGCCGGCGCAATGAGCGCGCCGCAAAGCGGAAATCCTGCAGCAGGGTGTCCATGGGCGTGGAAGTTGGAGGAACCGGTGCCCGCGGCAGTCCACCGCGCGATGAGAGACGCTCGCAGAGGCCGCCGACGACTGACTCGCGAATCGTCGCCAGCCACAGGCGTCGTCGCTCGCCAGGCGTCCGGCAGTCGCGCAGCACTTGCGCGAACGTTAGGCACATGTCCTCGGCGAACTCCGCGCGCAACGAGCGCGGATAGCAGCGGAGGAGCAGCCGGTAGGCCCACGGCGCGGTGCTCATGCCAGTCGCGGGCGCTTGCCCAGGGCGCCGAGTCTGGCCGCGTGCACCAGCCGCGACATCCGCTCGATCTCTGCTGCGCGGACTGCAGCCCCCAGGCGCGTCACGCGGTAGTAGCGACGCCGGGCATCGTCGCTGACAGCGGTCGCTGGCGCGGCACAACCGACGATGAAGCCGTCGCGCAGCATCCGCTTCAGGGTCCGGTACAGCGCACCGGTCTGCAGGGCGACCTCCCCGCCGGTTCGCACCTCGACGTCGCGAATGATGCCGTAGCCGTGGGCGGGCTCGTCGCCCAAGGCGAGCAGGATCAGCAGGGTGTCATGCGTGAGCGGCAGGAAGGATGCGGGCGACGGCATGGCGCAGTGGCAGTGGCGGTGGCGGTGGTCGCGAGGGTGCCGGGGACGTTGAACGTTCCTTTCTACAGACACCTTGTCCGTAGTTTTGCGTTGTGCCACCGTGATGAGCCGACGGCCGCGTGTCCTTCGGGCCATTCCGGCTCGGTCCCCATCGCGCCGCGGTGCTTACCGACGGCAGCCGAAGCGCGAGTGGCCTTCTACCGCCCGCTGAGGCTGAGCGAGACAATCTGCACGCGGGGTATCCCGTCGTCATCGACTCGATAGAAAGCCGCGCGCCCACCGGGCAGTGTATGCAGGATGTACCCGTCGACCTGCTGTCGCGCCACAACGCGCGCGCGTACCGGGTCGATCACCTCGACATAGGTGCGATACAGACTGTTCCACGCGACATCCCGAGAACGAATCTCACGCTGGCGAGCCGCGTTGTCGGGCCACGCATCATTCCAGGTCGGCGCTGGCGTATGGATGAAGAGCCAGACGAGTCCGGCCTCATCCTCACTGATCGACGCTGTCATCGGCGTCGGTGGCGTCCCCGGCCGGCCGGGTGAAGCGGGCGTTTCGCCCGTGTACCAGTCGTACCGTCGGTGCAGCGCGAGTTCGCGGGTGCCGGTCCGGGTCCAGCGTGTGAACTCGGCGCGATTCCAGTACGTTGACCAGACACGCCCCTCGCGTCCCGGGCCGAGAATCTGGCCAACCTCCACGCTGCCCATGGAGCCGCCGCTACCGCGAGGACCGAACGAGCCAAGGAGACGGGGCTCCGCACCGGAGAAGGAAAGCCGATGGAGCGTGCTGTTGGGCGGCGCCGACTCGTGGAGGTAGCCCGAGTGGACAACGAGGTCCGGCCAGGAGACCAGAATGCCGTTGAAGCTGCGGTAAGGATTTCGGATGATCCGGCCCGCCTTGAGGTCGGGTCCGATTATCGTGGCGCGGGACTCGATCCAGTCGAACACCAGCATCGAGTCGCCGATGGCGAGGCCGTTGTTGGCTGCCCGGAACTCGCCTGGTCCACTTCCTTTCCGCCCGACAACCTGGATGACGGCGCCGGTAGCCGTGAAGACGGTCGGTGGCTCGAGCTCCTGGAAGACCCAGTACCGGCCCCTGGCGTCGACGTTCACGGACATGGGCCGTCCGGCAATCGAGCCGGGGCCATCGTCCGAGCCCAGCGTGACGAGCGTCAGCACCTCAATGGTGCAGCGCGGGCAAAGCGGGTCGTCCGGTACGACCGTCGGCGCGCCGCCCTGGGCGCCGGCCCCATGGAGCGAGACGATTGACGAGGTAATGACCGAGGCAGCGAGTCGGCACATGAGCCCCTCCGTGAACACAGCGTGGTTGCACGGGCTGGCGCTGCAGAATGCCTTGCGGGACGGCGTGAGTCCAGTGATTCCGCCTCAGGCAGCAACGGTGGCGGGCTGATGATGTCAGCGCTCCCGGTGCGTGGGCCGAACGCGGCAACTGTTGTGGCGATGGCTTGCGCGACGATGTCGCCGCGGGAACGTAACATGGTGACGATTGCACCTGGATGGACGCAGCGGGCGAACGAGAGGGAGGGCATCCGATGCAATGACCGGGC
>DASWGU010000104.1:0-21918 GCA_036393555.1 Gemmatimonadaceae bacterium | reverse complement strand
ATACCCTGCCCGGCGGGGGCGCTGAGACCTTCAGCCTGGCGGTCCGCGAGCAGATTGCCGACCGGAAGCTGGGCGGCGCGGACTACATCGGAGTACATCGCGCGGCTCACCGGCTCGGTATCCGCTCCAACTGCACCATGCTGTATGGACATGTCGAGTCCCTGGACGACCGCGTCGCCCACCTGACCATGCTGCGGGAGCTGCAGGACGAGAGCGGGGGATTCCTGGCCTACATCCCGCTGGCCTACCACGCGGATGACAACGAGCTGGGCAGACGGCTTGGTATTCAGGGGCGCGCAACGACGGGGTTCGACGACCTCCGCAACCTGGCCGTTGGCCGCCTGTTTCTCGACAACTTCGAGCACATCAAGACGCACTGGATCATGGTCTCGCCGTTCCTGTCACAGACCGCTCTCCACTTCGGGGTGAATGACATGGAAGGAACCGTGGTGCGCGAGAAGATCTACCATGCAGTCGGCGCGACGACGCCCCAGGCGCTCACGCTGGACGAGATCCTCAAGCTCATTCGCGAAGCGGGGAAGGTCCCGGCGGAACGCGACAGCTTCTACCGCGTGATCAGGACGTTCCAGGAGGCCGCGGCGGCACCTTCCGGCCATACGGCCCAGGTCTGATGTTGCGCGTCGGACGCATCCCGTACATCAACTGCTACCCGGTCTACGGAGCGATCGACGCCGGCATCGTCCCGCTCGAGGCCGACCTGGTTACGGGTGTCCCGTCGTCGCTGAATGCGATGATGGCGCGAGGGCAACTCGATGTCAGCGTGGTCTCGGCGATCGAATACGCGCGCGCGTCGCAACGGTACGTCCTGCTCCCTGATCTGGCTATCTCCTGCGATGGGCCGGTGCGGAGCGTGCTGCTGCTGTCGAAGGTGCCGGCGCCGGAACTGGGAACACGGCGTGTGATGCTGAGTCGGAGTTCGATGACGAGTGTGGCTCTACTGGACCTGCTCTTCGACAACATATGGCACGCTCGCCCGGCGTTCGTGCCCGGTGATGCCGAGTTGACCGACGTCGCGCGCTTCGCCGACGAACCGCACGACGCGCGCCTGGTGATCGGTGACGCGGCCCTGGTGCTCGGCACCCGGCACCCGGGTTCCGGCACGCCGCTGTATTCCTTCGTCTACGATCTCGGGGCGGAATGGAAGCGCTGGACCGGACTGCCATTCGTTTTCGCGGTCTGGGTCGCGCAACGAAGCACGTCCGTAGACCGCGCGCTCGCGGTTCACGCCACCCTCATGGCGTCTCGCGCCTGGGGCCTGCAGCATCTCGATCGTCTGGCCGAACGTGCGGCGGAGACGTCGGGCGTCGATACTGGCGCGTGCCGCGAGTACCTGAGCGGCCTCGACTACGGCCTCTCCTACCCCCATCTGGCTGGACTCACTGAGTTCTTCCGGAGATTACACGCCGTGGGACGCGTGCCGGACGGCGAACTGTCTTTCCTGGGTCGAAACCAGCAGGGCGGGGAGAAGCTCGAGATCGGGTGAGGATCCCCAATTGCCGGAAACGGAGGCTACGTCACCGTCGCACGCAACCGGCGGGATGCCACTGGCGCGTCGGTTCACATCCTAGCGAGCTTTGAGCAGGCTCCCCGGCGTCGGCCTGCGCAAGTCGTTACGGCACCAGCAAATGCCTGACAACCTTCTCGATTTCTATACCAACGCCCCGCTGCTCGAACTCGGCCTCGAGGCTGACCGGGTACGCTCGGCACGCCACCCGGACGGCGTGGTCACGTACATAGTCGATCGCAACATCAACTACACGAACGTCTGCGTGGCCGACTGCGGCTTCTGCGCCTTCTACCGCCGGCCGAAACACGGTGAAGGATACACGCTCTCGTTCGAGGAAATCGGTCGAAAGATTGACGAGACCAGGGCGCTCGGTGGGGTGCAGATCCTGATTCAGGGCGGCCACAATCCATACATCCCGCTGGAGTGGTATCTCGACCTGATGCGCTACATCAAGCGCCATCATCCGATCCACATTCACGGATTCTCACCCAGCGAGGTCGACTTCTTCAGCACCGTGTTCCGCATGGACGCGGTTGAGGTAATCCGGGAGCTCAAGGCGGCGGGACTCGACTCCATCCCGGGGGGTGGGGGAGAGATCCTTGTCCAGCGGGTCCGAGACATCGTGGCGCCAAAGAAGGCAGGGGCGGACCGCTGGCTGGAGATCATGGAGCTGGCGCACGGCGAAGGCATGAAGACCTCGGTGACCATGATGTACGGCATCGGGGAGACGCTGGCGGAGCGGATCGAGCATCTCGAGCGGGTGCGCGCGCTCCAGGCGCGGACCGGAGGGTTCACGGCGTTCATCACCTGGCCGTTGCAGCCGGAGAACACGCCGACCATGTCGCACATGCCGAAGACTGGTGCGACCGAGTACCTCCGCACCGTGGCGATCGCGCGGATCGTCCTGGACAACGTGCCCAACCTGCAGTCCAGCTGGGTCACCATGGGGATGAAGGTCGGCCAGCTGGCTCTCCGGTTCGGGTGCAACGACTTCGGCTCGCTGATGCTGGAAGAAAACGTGGTGTCGGCGGCCGGTACCACGTACCGCACGACCACCACGGAGCTGGAACGGTTGATCCGGGATGCGGGCTTCACTCCCGCGCGGCGACGGCAGGACTACTCCATCATTCGCGAGTCCGCGACGGCCGCGGCATGAGGTCGTGAGTCGCACGTCGGCCGGACTCGCCACTCGTCGAATCGAACGGGTCGGACATCGGCGCCACGGACAATAATGAGCGACTCAGGCATCACGCATCACGCCGCGCGAGTCGGAATCGGTTACGATTCCCACCGGTTCACACCCGGCGGTCCGTTGATCCTGGGGGGCACGTCAATTCCGGTGGAGTTCTCCCTGGCCGGTCACTCTGACGGTGATGCCGTGGCCCACGCAGTCACCGATGCCATCCTGGGGGCCGCGGCGCTGGAAGACATCGGCGCCATGTTCCCGGACACCGATGACGAGCTGCGCGGCGCCAACTCCATGGATCTCCTCCGGGCTGCCGTGCGGCGGGTGCGTGAGGCCGGTTTCCGGATCGTGAACGCGGATGTCGTCATCGTCACGGAAACACCCAAGGTAGCGCCGTACCGGGACGCCATGCGCGCGGCGCTCGCGGAGGCGTTAGGTATCCCGCTGGCCGACGTCAGCCTGAAAGGCAAGTCGAACGAGCGGATGGGCTGGGTCGGTCGCGGCGAGGGACTGGCATGCCTGGCGACTGCCTCGGTGACGCGGGGCGCCGGCGGCGCGTGAACCTGCAGTCGCTGTTCGACTGGCTCCTCGGCCTGCCGCCGGAACTGTTGCTGCCGGCGATGGGCATCCTCGCCGTCCTGGAGAATGTCTTCCCGCCCATCCCGGCGGACGTCCTCATCGCGCTGGGCGCGTTCATCGCCGCCCGGAACGACAACTCCCCCATCCCGGCGTTCCTGGTGATCCTCATCGGCAACGTCCTCGGCGCCATGGCGGTCTACGCCGTCGCCCGACGCTACGGAGCCGCGTGGACCGAACGCCGGTTCCACCTCCGGCACAAGGCCGATGCCGACGAGTCGCTGGCCGTCCTGTACGCGCGGTACGGCCTCCTCGCTCTGTTCGTCGGCCGCTTCATTCCGGGGGTGCGCGCAGTAGTTGCACCGTTCGCCGGTGCGCTGCGTGCCTCGATTCCCGGCACCGTGTTCGCGGTCACCGTGGCGTCGGGCGTCTGGTACGGCCTGGTGACGTGGGTAGCGTTCCGCGCCGGCACGAACTGGGAAGAACTGGTTCGCACGATCGGCCGACTGGGCAAGTGGGCTGCCTTCCTGGCCGCGGTCGTCGCCGTGGGCATCGTGTTCGCCTGGCGTGCCCGGCGTCGCCGCAGGGCGGCGGGGTCGTCGCATGCTACCTGACGCGATCGCGCGGGTTTTCCAGCTCGAGCGCTTCGATGATTTTCTGGCGCTCGAGCGGGGCAACGCCGATCGCACGCGCGAGGCCTACCGGAGGGATGTCGCGCGGCTGGCCGCCTGGGCAACCAGCCGGTCGCTCAACGCCCCCGGCGAACTCCAGGCCGGTCACCTGCGGGACTTCGTTTACCATCTGAAGGACCTGGGTCTCTCGCCGTCTTCCATCCGGCGCAACGTCGCCGGGCTGCGCACCTGGTTCAGCTTCCTGGTGACCGAAGGCGTCCTGACAACCGATCCGAGCGATCGCCTGGAGCTGCCCAAGCGGTGGCGCACCCTGCCGGAAGTCCTCACCGCACCCGAGGTCGAAGCGCTCCTCAGGACGCCCAGTCAGGACGAGCCCTTGTACTATCGCGATCGCGCCATGCTCGAACTGGCCTATGGAGCCGGCTTGCGGGTTTCGGAGTGGATCGGCCTGGCGGTGAAGGATCTGCGCCTGGATGAGAGCCTCGTTCGAGTCCTGGGCAAGGGGGGCAAGGAACGTCTGGTACCGTTCGGCCGATCTGCGCTTTCCGCGTTGGCGATCTACCTGCGAGAGCTTCGCCCGCGCCTCGAGCGGGGACAGGGCAGGGGGATTCTCTTCCTCAACGCGCGCGGTCAGCCGCTGTCGCGCATGGGAGCGTGGAAGATCCTCCGAAAGCACGTCCGTGGTGCGGGAATCACGCGTCCCGTCTCGCCACACACCCTGCGTCATTCCTTCGCGACCCATCTGCTCGAGGGCGGCGCCGACCTGCGCGCCGTGCAGGAGATGCTGGGGCACGCCGACGTGTCGACGACACAGGTCTACACCCACGTGGATCGCGAGTATCTTCGGAGCGTCCACAAGCAATACCACCCGCGTGGCTGAGCATCTCACCGCCATACTCGTTACCCGTTACCCGTTACCCGTTACCGTTTTGATCCTCGTCATCGACAACTACGATTCGTTCACCTACAATCTCGTCCAGTATCTCGGTGAACTCGGCGTCGAGCCGCAGGTGCGTCGGAACGACGCCGTCGGGGTCGAGGAAGTGGGTGTTCTCGCACCGGACGCGATCGTGATTTCGCCGGGACCCTGCACACCGGCCGAGGCGGGAATCTCGGTGCCGCTCGTGCAGCGCTGGGGCGCGCAGATACCCATCCTTGGCGTCTGCCTCGGACACCAGGCCATCGTGGAAGCGTACGGCGGTCGGGTGGTCCGTGCCGGCCGCGTCATGCACGGCAAGACCTCGTTGGTTCTCCATGAGGGAAGGGATCTGTTCGAGGGACTGCCAATCCCTCTCGAGGTGATGCGTTATCACTCGCTGATCGCCGAACGCCGCTCGCTGCCCGCTGAGCTGGTCGTGCAGGCTACCGCGCAGGATGACCCGTCCGAGATTCACGCCGTCCGGCACCGGGAGCATCCGGTCTGGGGGGTGCAATTTCACCCGGAATCGGTGATGACACCGCGTGGCCGCGACCTGCTCGGGAACTTCCTTCGCCTCGCGTCGCGTCGCGTCGTGCCCCGCACGAGTGCCTGACGAGTCGGCCGTCTCACCAACGGCGGCTGCGCCGCGGTACGCCTGGTACGTCATTGGGGTACTGATGGTCCTGAACATCTCCTCGTTCATCGACCGTCAGGTGATGTCGCTGATGACCGAGCCGATCAAGACGGACCTCGGACTCACCGAAACCGAGATGAGCCTGCTGCTCGGGCCCGCGTTCGGCATCACGTTCGCGATCGCCGTGTTCTTCATGGGTCGCCTGGCGGACCGCTACAGCCGTCGCGCGATCATCGGCTGGGGTGTCGCCATCTGGAGTGTGATGTGCACCGCCAGCGGGATCGCCAGCACGTTCGGGCAGCTCTTTGCGGCACGCGTGGGCGTCGGGGCGGGCGAGGCCACCTTGTCGCCGTCGGCGTACTCACTCATTGCCGATTACTTCCCGCCGAACAGACTGGCCACCGCGATGAGCATCTTCACCAGCGGGGTATTCCTTGGCGCGGGCCTCGCATATCTGATCGGTGGACTCGTCGTCGAGCTGGTGCAGACCATGCAGCCGTGGAACCTGCCGGTCGTTGGCGAGATCAGGCCCTGGCAGAAGGTATTCGTCCTGCTGGGCGCACCAGGACTGCTGCTCGCCCTGCTCGCCCTGACGATCCGCGAACCTCCCCGGGTGCTCGATGCCGCCGGCAATCGTGTCGTCTTCAGACTGCCGGAGGTTTTCGCCTGGTTCCGGAGGCACGCTGCGGCGTATGGCACATTCGGAGTCGGCATCGGGCTCTTTGCTGTCGTCAACTACGGGACGGCGTTCTGGTTCCCGGCTTACTTCGCGCGGGCCCACGGATGGGAGACCGGGAAGATCGGCGTCATCATGGGTGTCGCGACGATGGTCTTCGGCGCGCTCGGCGCCATCCTGGGTGGGCGGGTCGCCGATCGGTTCAAGGCGCGCGGCCGCAGCGACGGCAACCTTCGTGTGCTGGTGATTTCAGCGGTGGTGTCTGTCGCCGTGGCCTTTCCGCTGTTCGCGCCGCCTTCGGAGCCCGTGATGATCGCCGCCCTGATTGTCACGAATCTCGTGGCGGCGATGCCCTTCGGGGCGGCGGCCGCCGCTGCTCAGGAAATGACACCCCGGCCCATGCGCGGCACGGCGTCCGCGCTCCTGGTGTTCATACTGAACTTCATTGGCCTGGGTGTGGGGCCACCGGCGGTGGCGCTCCTGACCGACCATGTGTTCCAGGACATTACCAGGGTCGGGATGTCCCTCCTCGTCGTCACCGTCGTCGGCCGCTCCCTGTCCGCTGTCATCGTCGGGCTTGGGCTGGGCGCCCACCGGCGTGTTCTCGCTGAGCTCTCGGCGGCCCCGGCCTAGGACGGAGTCCCGCCCGGCGGCCGCCGGTCGGCCGGGTTTCCTCCGGTTTTTCTGTCGCCGGCCCGACGTCACGAGTGGCCGGCTGACAGCGTCGCTTGGATTTCTTCCCGCGCTGGGATACTTTGAATGGCGTGCCTTTTGCATCGTCGCACGCCCCACGGTCCCTCGGACGCCCGAGCACGCTTGCGGTGATTCCCGCGCGGCTCGGCTCCACCCGACTCCTCCGCAAGCCACTCCGTCTCGTGGGCGGCGCCCCCATGATCAGCCGCGTGTGGGAGCGCGTGGTGGAATCCGGGCTCGTGGACCGGGTCATCGTGGCCACTGACTCCGAGGAGGTCGCCGCGGTGGTGCGGGAGCGCGGCGGTGAGGCCGCTTTGACGCAACCCGACCACCCGTCCGGAACCGACCGCGTCGCCGAGGTCGCCGGGCGACCCGATTGTCTCGGGTTCGACGTCATCGTGAACGTCCAGGGCGATGAGCCCTTCGTACGGCCTGACGAGATCGCGGGCGCCGCGGACCTGGTGCGGACCGGCAAGTTCACGCTGGCCACCTGCGCCGCACCGGCCTCGCCAGCCATCCTGAGAGACCCCGACGTAGTCAAGGTGGTCTGCGACGATGTGGGTCGCGCCATGTACTTTTCGCGTGCTCCGATTCCGTGGCTGCGGGACCCGGCCGACTCGGCGCGGCTGAGCGGCATCGTCAGGCAGCACGTCGGTCTGTATGCGTATTCCCGCGAGGCATTGCGTCGCTGGGTCGCCCTCCCGGTACACGACATGGAGCGGGTGGAGCGCCTCGAGCAGCTGCGGCCGCTGGCCGCCGGCATCGCAATGGGAGTGCACGTGCTGGACGCGCCGCCCGCAGGCGGCATTGACACCGAGGAAGACCTGACCCGGGCCAACGCCCTCTGGAATGACCTTTACGCCGGACGACACTGATGCAGACCGCGAACCGCCAGCAAGCCACTCGCTACATCTTCGTCACCGGCGGCGTTGTCTCGTCGCTGGGGAAGGGCATCGCGTCCGCGTCGCTCGGCCGACTGCTGGTGCAGCGCGGACTGACGGTGACAATCATGAAGTTCGATCCGTACCTCAACGTCGATCCGGGCACCATGTCGCCGTTCCAGCACGGCGAGGTCTATGTGACCGAGGATGGGGCGGAGACGGATCTCGACCTGGGGCACTACGAGCGATTCATCGACCGTTCTCTCTCCCAGTCGAACAACGTCACTACCGGGCGCATCTACCAGAACGTCATCCACAAGGAGCGGCGCGGCGAGTACCTCGGCAGCACCGTGCAGGTCATTCCCCACGTCACCGATGAAATCAAGGCGCACGTGAAGCGCGTCGCCCCGGGGAATGACGTGGTCATCGTGGAGATCGGCGGCACCGTGGGCGACATCGAGTCGCTGCCGTTCCTCGAGGCAATCCGTCAGTTCCGGCACGAGGTGGGGCGGCAGAACGCGATCTTCATCCATCTGACGCTCGTGCCGTACATCGCCGCGGCTGGCGAGGTGAAAACCAAGCCCACCCAGCATTCGGTGCGCGAGCTCATGGAGATCGGTATCCAGCCCGACTTCCTGATATGCCGCACCGAACGCGCCCTCTCGGAGGACGTGAAGCGGAAGATCGCTCTGTTCTGCAACGTGGAGTTCGGCAACGTGATCGAAAGTCGCGATATGCCGAGCATCTACCAGATTCCGCTCTCGTTCCATCAACAGGGACTCGACGAGCGGGTGATGCGACGCCTCGAGCTCGAGGGTCGCGAACCGGACCTGACCGCCTGGCGCGAGATGGTGACGCGCGTCGTCAGCCCGCGCGATCGGGTTCGCGTGGCCGTGGTCGGCAAGTACACCGAGCTGGTTGACAGCTACAAGAGCATTCAGGAAGCCCTGATTCACGGCGGAATCGCCAATGACGTCGGCGTGGACACGTCCTGGCTGTCGAGCGATCTGTTCACCGATCCCTCACGCGCACGTGAACTGCTCGCGGGCTATCACGCCTTGCTCGTACCGGGGGGCTTCGGCGTGCGTGGGGTTGATGGCATGGCCGAAGCCGTGCGCGCCGCGCGCGAAACCCACATCCCCTTCTTCGGAATCTGTCTCGGGATGCAGGTCGCCATCATCGAATTCGCGCGGAACGTCCTGCAGCTCACCGACTCGCACTCAAGTGAGTTCGCTCCGGAATGCGCCAATCCCGTCATTGACCTGATGGAGGAGCAGAAGCACGTCCAGGAGATGGGGGGCACGATGCGCCTCGGTGCGTACCCCTGCCGGCTGCAGCGGGGATCGCGCGCGGCCGAGATCTACGGCGTACCGGAGGTCAGCGAACGGCACCGTCACCGCTACGAGGTCTCGAACGCCTATCGCGAGCGGTTCACGGCGAACGGGCTCAGGCTCAGCGGACTCTCGCCCGATGGGTCGCTGGTGGAAATCGTCGAGCTCGATGGCCACCCGTGGTTCATGGGCGTTCAGTTCCATCCGGAACTCCAGTCCCGCCCTACCCGTCCCCATCCGCTGTTCGCGGGCTTCATTGCCGCGGCGGCCGCCAGCAAGCGGCGCATGGCGGCGCCGGCGGCCGGCAGCCCGGCGCTGGTCGAGGCGGCCGATTGAGTGCCTACTGGCGCTTTCCGGATGATCGACTCTTCCTCATCGCCGGGCCGTGCGTGCTGGAGGATGACGCGCTCAACCTCCGGGTAGGAGAGGCGCTCGCACGGCTGGCGCCTGACGTACCCGGCGGCATCGTCTTCAAGGCAAGCTTCGACAAGGCGAACCGGTCCAATGCCCGCGCCCACCGCGGACCGGGCTTGTCAGATGGATTGGAGGCACTGGCGCGCGTGCGCGCCGCGACCGGGCTCCCGATCCTGACCGACGTGCACCTTCCCGAACAGTGCCAGGCGGTGGGTCAGGTCGCGGACGTCCTGCAGATCCCCGCCTTTCTCTGCCGGCAGACCGACCTCCTCGAGGCGGCTGGCGCCACCGGCAAGCCGGTCAACGTGAAGAAGGGCCAGTGGATGGCGCCGGAGGCGATGCGCGGCGCCGTGGACAAGGTGCGCGGCGCACGGGTCGGGAGCGGCGGGACCGGATCAGCGGCGGAACCCGCGTCCCTCGAAGCCGTCACTGAACGCGGCACGTTTTTCGGCTACGGCGACCTGGCGGTGGACATGCGCTCCATACCTCGGATGCGCGCCGCCACGGGATGTCCGGTCATCTACGACGGCACGCACGCTGTTCAGCGCCCCGGCCTGGCCGTGAGCGGGGCCAGCGGGGGGGCCAGGGAGTTCATTCCCATTCTCACGCTCGCGGCGGTGGCCGCCGGCGCGGATGGTCTGTTTCTGGAGACCCATCCTGATCCCGACTCGGCGCCCAGCGACGGCCCCAATATGCTCCCTCTGTCGCAGATGGGCGCCCTCGTCAGGCGGGCGGTCGCGGTACGTGAGGCCGCGCGGTCATGACGGCCGTCGACGAAACGGCGCGGGAACCGGGTGGAGCGCGCCACGCCGCGATTGATCCGGAGATCGCCAACCGCGTCAAGCTGGTTTGCTTTGACGTCGACGGCGTCCTGACCGACGGCGGGATTTACCTGGGCGACGTCGCCGGCCGGCGCCTGGAGTTCAAGCGGTACGACATCCAGGACGGGCTGGGGATCAAGCTTCTCCAACGGGCGGGCATCGAGGTAGCCATCATGACCGGCCGCGTGTCGGAGAGCGTGGCACTTCGCGCCCGGGAACTCGGTATCGCGGACGTGGTGCAGGACGAACACGCCCGCAAACTGCCCGCTCTGCAGCACATGCTGGCTCGCAAGCACCTGCACGCCTCCCAGGTTGCCTTCGTTGGCGACGACCTGCCCGACCTGGCGGTCCTGCGGGTCGTCGGGCTGCCTGTGGTGGTCGCGAACGGCAGTGTCGATGCCGTGCACGCTGCGCGCCTTCGCCTGACGAGACAGGGCGGCCGCGGTGCCGTACGCGAGTTCTGCGAGATGCTGCTACGCGCGCGGGGGGAATGGGACGCGCTGGTCGAGTGGTACGTTCAGTCCCGCATGGAGGACACGGCCCGGTGACGACGGCCGACGCTCTCACCACGGGCCGCCGCGTGCTGCGCATCGAGGCCGAGGCGCTCGCCGAATCCGGGCGCCGGCTGGGCGACGGCTTCGTGCGAGCCGTGGACCTGATCGCCGGCTGCGGCGGTCGCGTCATCGTGTCGGGCGTGGGGAAGTCGGGCCACGTCGGCCGCAAGATCGCGGCGACGCTGACGTCGACCGGCACTCCTGCGACCTTCCTGCACCCGGTCGAGGGACTGCATGGCGATCTCGGTCTGGTGGGAGCGGACGACGTGGCGCTCCTGCTGTCCAAGAGTGGCGAGTCCGAGGAACTCCTGACCCTCCTGTATCACCTCAGGCGGTTCGGCACGCGGACTGTCGCGGTAACCGGCGCACCGGCATCGACGCTGGGACGCGAGTGCGACGCCAGCCTGGACGCGTCTGTCCGCGAAGAGGCCTGTCCGCACGACCTCGCACCCACCACCAGCACGACGGTGGCACTCGCGCTGGGCGACGCGCTCGCCGTGGCCGTTCTCGAACGCAAGGGATTCCGGCGTGAGGACTTCGCCCGGCTGCATCCGGGCGGATCGCTGGGACGCAAACTGCTCACACGCGTTCGGGACGTCATGGAAACGGAGCGGCTTCCCCTGCTGCCCCCGGACGCCAACATGCGCGCAGCGGTTGTCTGGCTCGCGGAGCGTCGCGGCATCGTGATCGTGATCACGCCGGATCGCCTCGTGGCAGGTGTCTTCACGGCGGGGGATCTCACGCGGCTGTTGGAGCACACCAGTGACATCTTCGGCGTCACGCTGGAATCGGTCATGACGCGCAACCCCAAGGTCGCAGCCGCGGAGGAACTCGCCAGCGCGGCAGTGTACCGCATGGAGCAGATCGGCATCATGGCCATGCCGGTCGTCGACGACCTTCAGCACATCACCGGCGTGGTTCATCTGCATGACCTCATGCGGGCGGGCGTCTCATGAGCCGCGCACCCTTCCTGATGCTGGCCGTCGCAGCCGCCACCGCCGTGGCATGTCGTGACGTCCAGTCACCGCCCGTGACGGAGGGGTCGGTCCTGCCCGATTCGGCGGAGCAGATGATGTTCGGCGTCGAGTTCGTCCTCACGGATCAGGGGATCCGTCGCGCCGAGGTCCGGGCCGATACGGCCCTCGTCTACGACGACAATACCCGGACGGAGCTGCGCGTGGTGAGGACCATCTTCTACACGCCCGGTGGTGAGCAGAACGCGGTCCTGACCTCGAATCAGGGCATGCACCACCTGCGGCTTGGCTCGATGGAAGCGCGCGGGAGCGTTGTGGTCGTCTCCGAGGACGGCCGCACGCTCGAAACCCCGCACCTCAAGTTCGACCCGTCACGCAATGAGATCAGCTCCGACAGCGCCTTCACGCTGACGGAAGACGAGCGCGTCACCCAGGGGATCGGTTTCGTCTCCAATCCGGAGATGTCCAACATGCGCATTCTCCGGGCGGCGCAGGTCAGCGGCACCCCGGTCCGGATTCCCAAGCGATGAGGCGCGCCGTCATAGTACTTGTCGTGCTGTCGCTCGGCGCACTCGCCGGCGCGTGCGGACGGGGCGGTCGCCCCAGGCAAAGCGGCGTTCCCGCGCCCGCCGCAACAGACACGCAGATGGCCCGGCTGCTGAGTGAGCAGGCGGAGCGGTTGCGCGCGGACTCGATCCGGCGCGCTCTGGAAGCACCCAGGGCGCCGCCGGTCGAAACCGTGCCGGCACCACCCGCGGCCGCAGAAGACACAACGGCGGCCCCTGCCTCGGAGCGCCGCTGCGTCCTCGACCTGCAGAATACTCCCGAGACGCGCGCCCAGCGGATTCAGGACCCCACGACGAAGAAATACTTCACCTATGTCGGGGGCGGCATTCGTGGGCAGTGCCGCGGCCAGAACATCACCATCGACGCCGACAGTGCCGAGTCCTACGAGATCAATGACCTCCACATTCTGATCGGCAGCGTGAAGTATCGCGAGGAGCGTTATGCGATCGATGCGCAGCGGGTCACCTACTTCCGGGCGGAGGAACGCCTCCTCTTTCAGGAGAACGTGCACGTCGTCATGCTCGAGAACGGCGCCACCATGAACGCTTCCCAGGTGGAGTACTTCCGGCCAGTCCGTGGCATCCGCAACCGGGCACGCATCGTCGCCACGAACCGCCCTTTGCTGACCTATGTCGAAAAGGACTCCACCGGTGCGGAACAACCGCCCGTGCATGTCCAGGCCAACACCATCATCGGTGAGGGCGATTCCACGTTCCACGCCATGGGCCAGGTACGACTGGAGCGGACCGACGTGCTTGCCACCGGTGACTCCGCGATGCTCGATGCCAACCACCGGTTTGCGCGGTTGATGAAAGGGCCGGTGATAGAAAGCAGGGGAGAGGAGCCGTTCACGCTCAGGGGACGCGTCGTGGATCTGTTCGGGACGGCCCGGCAGATCGATCGAGTGCTCGCGATCGATTCCGCGCGCGCTGCCAGTTCCGAATTCGACCTCGAGGCGGATACCATCGACCTGAGGACCCGCGACCGGCGGCTTCAGCGCGCGTTCGCGTTTGGCACCACGGGGGCATATGCGACAACCCCCGATCGCGATATCCTCGCGGATTCCCTGGACATAGTGATGCCGGATCAGCGAATTCGTGAGCTGCGCGCCATCGGCAAGGCCTACGCCGAGTCCGACCCCGACACGCTCAAGATCAGGACGGAGGAGCGCGACTGGATGCGCGGTGACACGGTAATCGCACGCTTCGATTCCGTTGCCAGGGGAGACAGCACCCGTCCCCGGCTCATCGACCTGTTCGCTGCGGGCGAGGCGAGTGCCTACTATCAGGTTGCAGCCGACAGTGTCGACCGATCGCGGCCGGGTATCAACTACATCACCGGACGGGTGATCCGACTCGGTTTCCAGAACGGGGAGGTCGAGACGGTTTCGGTCACGGACCAGGTCAGCGGCGTCTATCTCACCCCCCTGCCGGGCGACAGTGGCGCCGCGCGGCCGGACCAAACCCGTCGGCCGCTTCCGTCGCTGCCCGCTCCGATCCGCCGACCCCCGCCGTTGCCGCCCCTGACCGCGAGGTGGCTGTGACGGATCCAGCGTCCGCCGAACTGCGCGATCTCGTCCACCGTCTGGCCGGCGGCGACCGCTCGGCGGCCTTCGCGCTGCACGCGGTCCTGACGGAGGCCGACGATTCCGGACAGGCGTCGCTCAATGGTGTGGCGATCCGGTTCCGGGACGACTACCTGGAGTCGCTGCGCGCCCGCGGTCTCGATGCCACCCGGGAAGCGGGCCGGCTCTCCCTCGACGAGGTCCGGGACTTCCTGTCGACATCGGTGCTGCCTCGCCTGACGGGCAACGGGATCATCGAGTTTCCCCTGGTGCCGGAGGGAACGAGCGAACCGTCGCTCCGTGTGACCCCGACGGTCTGGAGCCAGGTCGCCGACCGCCGCAAGGAAGTGGCCGACCGGTTCTGGATGACCGGTGAGCACGCCGCGGTGACGTACGAGCCGCGCACGCCCGTGGCCGTGGAAGGGGTGAGCAGCGTCCTCCAGGCCGAGGGCCTGAGCAAGGCCTATCGGCGGCGGCGCGTGGTGGACAACGTCGACGTGCAGTTGCGTCAGGGCGAGATAGTCGGCCTGCTCGGCCCGAACGGAGCCGGCAAGACCACGACGTTTTACATGATCGTCGGACTCATCGATCCGCTCGAGGGGAAGATCCGGTTCGACGGCGACGACATCACCCGGATGCCGATGTACAAGCGGGCGCGGCGCGGCATCGGTTACCTCTCGCAGGAACCGTCGGTGTTCCGCAAGCTCACCGTCGAGGAGAATATCCAGGCCATCCTGGAGACGTTGCCTATCACCAAGGCGGCGCGTCGGGACCGTTTGGAGGCCCTGCTGGACGAGCTGAACATCAAGCACCTGCGAAAGAACAAGGCGTACTCGCTTTCGGGCGGTGAGCGCCGCCGCCTGGAGATCACCCGCGCCCTGGTCACGCAGCCCAAGTTCATGATGCTCGACGAGCCCTTCGCCGGCGTCGATCCCATCGCTGTCCACGATATCCAGCAGATCGTGGCCGGGTTGCGGCATCGCGGTATAGGAGTCCTCATAAGCGACCATAACGTCGAGCAGACGCTGGACATCGTCGATCGTGCGTACATCATGTTCGACGGCCAGGTCAAGGTCTCCGGCACGGTCCGCGAGCTGGTCTACGACGACGAGGTCTCGCGCATCTACCTGGGGCCCACCTTGACTGCGCGGCTCCGCCAGCGCTTCACAGCCGAGGGGAACGGCCGGTGAGGACGGGGCTCAGCCAGACCACGTCGCTCCGGCAGGAGCTCAAGGTCAATCCACGCCTCTATCAGGCGATGGATCTGCTGTATATGCCGCTGCTGGACCTGCAGCAGCATCTCAAGCAGGAACTCCTGGTGAATCCGTTCCTCGAGATGGTCGAACCGGAGGATGAGGAAGCGGAGGCGCAGGCGGAACAGGAGGATGCCGGTGAGAATGCCACGGCGGAAGACCTGAACGAACCCGCAACGGATGAAAGCGAGAAGAACAAGAGCGACGAGATTGACTGGGAGGACATCCTTCTCGACGGGTTCGATACCGCCGGCCGTCGTGAGGAACACGAGGAACGGGAGTTTTTCGAGCCGGTGTCCGTCGAGAAGCGGGGGCTCGACGACCATCTGCGCGACCAGGTGGCGCTGCTGGATCTGTCACCCCGCCAGCTCCTGCTTGCCGAGGAGTTCATCGGCAACATCGACGAGAACGGCTGGCTGTCGTGTTCGCTCGAGGAGCTGCTCGCCAGCATCAACGAGGTTGTTGCGCGGGCGGCCGAGGACGCCGGCCGCGGCGATGAGGCGCCCCTCTTCCAGGTCCAGGAAGCGGAGGACATGCTCGCCATCATCCAGGCGCTCGACCCACCCGGCGTCGGTGCCAGGAACCTGCGCGAATGCCTCCTGATTCAGGTACACGAGGCCAGACACGACGACACCCTGTCGGGCCGGCTGGTCCGCGACGCGTTCGAGGAGCTGATCAGCCATCGCTGGAGCGAGATCGCCAAGCGTTTCGGCGTGAGCGTCGCGGAAGTCCAGGCGGCCGCCGACGAGGTCGCGAAACTCGACCCGAAGCCCGGTCTGCGGTTCAGCGAGGCGACGGACAATTACATCGTCCCCGACCTGGTGGTGGACAAGATCGACGGTCAGTACCACGTCTTCATCAACGACGCCAATCTCCCGCGCCTCCGCCTCAGCAAGGTCTACCAGGAGATCGCGCGCGACCGCCGCAAGTTCGACGGCGAGAACAAGGAGTTCATCTCCAACAAGCTCAACTCCGCGAACTGGATGATCCAGGCCATCGAGCAGCGTCGCCAGACGATGCTCAAGGTCACCAACTTCATCGTGGACCGTCAACGCGACTTCCTCGAGAAAGGCATCCAGTACCTTCGCCCGCTCACGCTGCGCGAGGTGGCGGAACACATCGGAATGCATGAGAGCACCGTCAGCCGCGTGACCAACGAGAAGTACGTCCAGACACCTCGCGGCGTGCTCCCGCTCAAGTTCTTCTTCTCGTCAGGACTGAGCACCACGGGCGGCGAGGATGTTTCGGCCCGGGGCATCAAGGACCAGATCCAGAAACTGGTCGAGGGCGAAGACACCAGGAACCCGCTGACCGACCAGGCGATCGTGGCCATCCTCCGTGACCAGGGTGTGAACATCGCGCGGCGGACCGTCGCGAAATACCGCGATCAGCTCGGCGTCCTGTCGGCGCGCATGCGGAGGCGGGTATGAGCGACGGACCGGCGGGAGACAGGGGAGGGGAAGCCCTGGTGCACCCCGCCGCACCGGGCCACGACGCCGACGCCACGAGCCACGACATCGTTCCGACCCAGGACCCGCGCCGTGCCTCGCACGAGGTCGTTCGCACGACACCCGTCGACGTCGAGCGCATGGACACCCTGCATCGGACTGCGGGCCGGGACGGCATCGACGTCTCGGTGCTGGTGCCGGCGAAGGACGAGGCCGCAAACCTCCCACGGTTCATGGAGCTGGCCGAACAGGCCTTCGAGTCAGACGGCGGGTTGCGCTATGAGGTCATCGTCATCGATGACGGATCGGAGGACGAGTCCTGGTCCGTACTCATGGATCTGCAGAGCCGATTCCCGTTCCTCCGCACGGTGCGACACCGCAGCCGCCGCGGCATCGCCGACGCCCTCCGCACGGGATTCCTCCACTCGCGCGGAAGCATCCTGGTCTTCTATCCCGCCGATCTCCAGTTCCTCCCTGAGGACATTCCCCGGCTGGTGGCACCCATCGTTGGGGGCGAGGCGGACATGGTCACCGGGTTCAAGCAAGGCACGTACGAGAAGGCCTTCGTGTCGAGGGTCTACAATCGACTGAGCCGCGCACTGTTCGGCATTCGTGTGAAGGACCTGAACAGCGTGAAGGCCTACCGACGAGAGGTGATGGAGCATATCCCCGTCCGGCCCGACTGGCATCGGTACCTCATCGTCCTGGCGGCCGCTCAGGGATTCACCGTGCGGGAGATTCCGGTCGCGCTGTATCCCCGTCACGCGGGAAAGTCGAAGTTCGGCGTGTCGCGCATCCCGGTTGGTGTCCTGGACATGCTCTCGGTCTGGTTCGAGCTGCGGTTCGCTCCCAAACCGCTCCTCCTGTTCGGCACCCTGGGCGCGGGATTGCTCGTGCTGAGCGCGGCGACGGCCGTCGGACTGCTGGCCACCGGGCAGGGCGTGCGCGCCGCCTGGACCACCATCCAGACCTTGCTGCTCGGCGGCATCATCCTGTTCGTGTCGGGACTGCTCGGCGAGCTGATCGCCGGCCAGCGCGCCCAACTGCGCGAGTTGCGCCGGCAGATGGAGGAACTGCGCCGGGAGGACGCGCCGCCGGGCCCGGGCGCCGGAACGCGCTCCAGCGATCGTTAGGCACGACGGCATGCGTGTCCTGTTCCTCACGCATTCCTACCCCCGCTCACCGGGCGATGCACCCGGGGCGTTCCTCCTTCACCTGGCCGTCGCGCTGAAAGGGCAGGGCGTCGAAGTGAGCGTGGTTGCCCCGGCGGGAGATCACCTCCCTGCCGATGAGGTGCTCGAGGGAATCCCCGTGCACCGATTCCGGTATGCCCCACGACGTTATCAGAAGCTGGCGTACACCGGGCAGATGGCCGAGGAAGTGAGGCGCACGATGAGCGCCAAACTCGCCCTGCTCGGGTTTCTCGGCTCCGAGTTCGCCAGTAGCGCGCGGATCCGCCGCCAGTTCGACCCCGACATCGTGCACGCGCACTGGTGGTTTCCGGGCGGACTGGTTGGCTCCTGGGTCTCGGCGCTCGCCGACGTTCCCCTCGTCACCACGCTGCACGGATCCGATGTCCGGCTCGCCGCCGGCAACGGGTTGGCCAGGTCGCTGCTGCGTCGCGTGCTGGGACACTCCAGTGCCGTCACCACAGTCTCCTCATGGCTGGCCGACCGGGTCAGGGAAGCGGCTCCCGGAATCGAGCCGCTCGTCTCGCCGATGCCGGTATCCACTGAGCTGTTCTCACCGGGTCGAGGGCCCCGATCGGATCGGCTGCTGTTTGTCGGCCGGCTGAACAAGCAGAAGGGTGCCGGTGTGCTGCTGGAGGCGCTCTCCCGGATGAGGACGCGCGCCGCCGTTGACATCGTGGGCCATGGACCGGACGAAAATGCCCTTCGATCGCAGGCGGATCGGCTGGGCGTTGCCGACCGGACCAGTTGGCACGGCGCGCAACCGCAACCCCGGCTCGCCGACTTCTACCGTGCGGCGGCGGCGCTGGTGGTGCCCTCACACGAGGAGGGATTCGGACTGGTTGCAGTCGAAGCACAGTTGTGCGAGACACCCGTGGTGGCCTTCCGGTCGGGTGGCCTGTCCGATTCCATCGAGCATGGTGTGACCGGATACCTGGCGGCACCGGGTGACCCCGCGGCTCTCGCCACGACGCTGGATGAGGTGCTGAATTCCGACGCTCGTCACGACGTGGGTCGGGCGGGCCGTCAGAGCGCACTGTCCCGGTACGCGCCCGATTCCGTCGCGCGGCGATACCGGATCCTCTACGAGTCTGTTCTGGCTCGTGCGACCTCGTAGCGTCGTGCGGCTGCCGCCGCGTGTCTATGTTAACAGGTTCGGCCGTCAGGCCATTACCCTCGCACGACCCGAATGACCACTCCGACCGACACCGCGGAAACCGCCTTCGATTTCCCCCGTCGAGGATTGGTATGGGCCGCAGTGACCTACGCACTGGCGACCCTCTCGCTCGCCTGGCCGGCCCTCACCGGGCAATTCCTGGTCAATCCCCGAAGCGACCAGTTCATGGCCGGCTACGCGTTTCGCGAATTTGCCGCGGCATCGCTCCGGGACGGCGCTGGGTTCCCGCTCTGGAATCCCTACCTGTTCGGCGGCATGCCGTACGTCGCCGCGATGCACGGCGACATCTTCTATCCCACGGCCTTCCTTCGCATGATGCTGCCCACCGACGTCGCGATGACGTGGGGGTTCATCATCCATGTTTTCCTGGCAGGACTCTTCACCTACGTCCTGCTCCGCGCCCTCGGCCTGGGTTTCTTCGGCGCGCTTATCGGCGGCCTGGCGTACATGATGAGTGGCAATGTCGCCGGCCTCGTCTCACCAGGGCACGACGGAAAGCTGTTCATTTCGGCGCTGCTGCCGCTGGCGCTCCTGTTTGTGGTGCGGGGCATTCGGGACGGACGCCCATGGGCGTGGGGAGGCCTCGCCGTCACCGTCGGGCTCGGGGTGCTGAGTCCCCACCCTCAGCTGTTGCAGTACTTGCTGCTGGTGTCCGGGGCGATGGGGTTTCTTCTCGCGTTCGCGAATCAGGGAGTCGGGAAGCCGCCCCGGGCGGTCGCGATCCGTCGCCTCGGGGCGTCCGCGGTGGCTGTGATCCTCGGCGGAGCAATGGGCGCGATCCAGTACTTGCCGGTCAGGGAGTACGTGCCGTGGTCGCCCCGGGCCGGCGGCAAGCCATGGGAGCTGGCCACGTCCTTTTCCATGCCCCCGGAGGAGATGCTGAACTTCTGGGTTCCGGAGTTCTCCGGCATACTCGATCGTTACTGGGGCGACAACGGTATCCATCTGCACAGTGAATACGTCGGTGTCGCCGTCCTACTCCTGGCCGCGCTGGCGTTCGCGCGCGGTCGACGCGCGGAACACCGCGCTCTGCTCTGGTTCTTCGGCACGGTAACGGTTGTTGCGACGCTCTGGGCGCTCGGTGGCTACACGCCGTTCTACAGACTGGTGTACGCCATCGTGCCAGGCACGAAATTCTTCCGGGCGCCGAGCACCATGCTGTTCGTCGTTACATTCGGCCTGGCAGTGCTTGCCGGGTTCGGGGCCGACCGTGCCGCCCGCCGCGCGATTGGCCGCCGCTACCTGATCGTCTGGGCGGCGATGGTGGCGGCCATTGGCGCCATCGGTGCGCTCGGTGGACTCTCGAACCTCGCGGTGTCACTGGCCACGGACCAGCGACAAATGGACCTGGCACTGCTGAATGACGCGGCAATGCGCGCCGGCGCGCTCCGGTCAACCGTGTTCGGCGCGCTGGCCCTGGCATGCCTCTTCCTGCTCTCGACCGGCCGGCTGGCGCGTGAGGCCGGCGGATACCTTCTCGCCGGAATCGTGGCGGCCGACCTCTGGTCGGTCGAACGCGCGTACTGGCAGTTCTCGCCACCGGCGGCGGAGATCTTCGCGTCGGACGAGACCATCGAGTACGTCAAGCGGCAGCCCGACCCGGGACGGGTGCTGCAGTTCGCGACCGGAAACGTCGGTCGTGATCCTTTTCTGCTCTATGACGGGCTGATGCCGCATGGCGTCCGCACGGTCCTTGGCTACCACGGTAACGAGTTGGGGCGCTTCCAGCTCCTCGGTGGAGAGGCCGAACGCTGGCGCCATATCGGGAATCCGAACTTCTGGCACCTGCTCAACGTGAGGTACGTCCTGACTGACGCGGAGGACCTGGGGGTCCCGGCTCTGACGCGGGTCGTCGGGCCGGTCCGGAATGCCTTCGGGACAACCGTCTACCTGTTCGAGATGACCGACGAGTATCCAGCCGCGTGGGTGGTGCCGGCCATCGTGAAGGCGCCGGACGACGATGTGCTGGCGACCATACTGGATCCCCGGTTCGACGTTCGCCGTGCGGCGCTTTTCGACACCTCGGCTGCCGTTACAGCCGTCCAGTTATCGGCACTGCCGGAACCACTCAGCCTGAACGCGAGGGTGACGCGACTGGAGCCTGGCGCCATAGATGTCGAACTTGACCAGCCGGCGCCGCCGGGGTCTGCGCTGGTGGTCAGCGAGAACTTCTACCCTGGCTGGTCCGCGGAGGTCGACGGAGCACCGGCAACGATCGGCCGAACGGACATGACACTGATCGGGGTTGAACTGCCCGCGGGCGCCCGGGCCGCGACCCTGCGCTTCAGCAGCGCGCCTTACGAAACAGGAAAGCGGGTGACGCTGGTCGCCCTCGTTCTGGCGATCGTCTGGTGGGGAGGAGGCCTGTTGATGGGGATGCGCCGTCGTGACTGATCGGGCGCTCGTCATTGTACCAACCTTCAACGAGCGGGAGAACATTCTCAAGCTCATTGACGGCGTGCTTTCCCAATCAACGGCGATCGATGTCCTCGTCGTGGACGATGGATCGCCTGACGGGACCGGTGCTCTGGTCGACGAACGGGTCGCCGTCGACCAGCGGGTGAACATCATCCACCGCGAGCGCAAGCTCGGTTTGGGGACGGCGTACCTGGCGGGGTTCCGTTGGGCCCTGGAGCGACCGTACGAGTTCGTCTTCGAGATGGATGCGGACTTCTCACACGATCCCGGGCACCTGCCCCAGTTCCTGGACAGCGCCACGAACGCTGACCTGGTGCTTGGATCGCGTTATCGAGAAGGCCGCGTAACCGTCGTCAACTGGCCGATCGGCCGTCTGATGCTGAGCTATTTCGCCAATGTGTATGCCCGATTCGTGACGGGGCTGCAGGTGTACGACGCCACAGGAGGCTACAAGTGCTTTCGGCGGAAAGTGCTGGAGGCGA
>DASWGU010000103.1:0-12318 GCA_036393555.1 Gemmatimonadaceae bacterium | reverse complement strand
TGCTATCAGGAGCAACAAGACAGCTAAGCTACGCATGCCAAGAAGTCTAACCTGCGTCGATGGAAGGAACGCCGTCGGCTGATCACCGCCTAACGCCCAGCATCAGCGGCGGCGCGCAGCGCCGTCCGCTGCATGCTGTTGTTAGCCAGCCCCCTCGATCTCGACCGCCGCCGCATTCGTCTAGACTGCGATTCGTAGCGCACCCTCGAACTCCTTTCGTAGACGTGCATCCGCCTCGATGGCCGAGACGCAGTCTCGATACGATCTGAGACCGCTCTGAATGGTGAACCCCTTGCTCGCGGGGCCCCCTTTGGCTTGCGATCCATCGATGCAGGGAAGGATGCAGTCGAGACGTAGCGACTTCTTCCTGATGTCTGTAACAGACAGATGGACGCGCTTGCCGTCGATGAACTCCTGGTCGATGAACTCCTGTGCTTGTGCGATCCACAAGGAAGGGCGATGACTCGCGCAGGGTGTTCCGTGCCGATGGAGGTCGCACCGTTGTAGGTCTTCGTTGCCGCACGGTGGACTCGCATCGAATCGCGCGTACATGGCCAGCCAAGCCTGCAGACCGGCGAGTTTCTCTCCCGGGTCTCTCGTCGCCCTGACGAGTTGAGCCAGTTGCGGCATGTCAAGGTCAACCCGACCGCGGTCGTCGGCTTGGCCGAACTCCGTTCGTTGTACCCGCTTGGCCTGGACCCGGGCGTGGATTGCACCTCCCGCCTTCTCGAAGCGCCAGTACCAGTCTGCGCCAGTGCGCGTCTCTTCGGGAGGCGTGAACAGGGTGATTTCCACGTGGTGGGGGTACCGCTCTCGCAGCTCGGAGGCCATCTCAACGGTGATGCACTCCTCACGGTAGATCTGCCGAGAGCCGGTCGTGGACGACCGGAGCTCCCTGGCGAGCAGTTGATCGCGGGACAAGAGCCGGCCCACGACCGCAAATGCGGTTCGCGCGATGTCGCAGAGCACTTGGCGATCTTGGCCTTCACCGTTCATCTGTCATGCCTGGCTAACTTGGTTTTCGACGACACCGGTGGCGGCAACCGAGCCGCCCACGGTTCACCGTCCTCACTCTACGCTATCCCACGCAGTCGAATCCGGAAGGACGGCGAAGCTTCGGCACTCCGTCCGCGACGCCGCGTTGCTGCACAACCTCCGACGCTCCCTGCTAATCCGGGATCGCCACGCACCGTCGGCGCTCGGCAACGGCCCACGGTCATATCCCAACAAACACTGCGACCGCCGCCACCGCCCTCACCGCAGCCCGGTCTTATCCCGCAAAGCAGCAGTTGTTTCGGATTCGACCGCGACGCGTGACCTGATGCCCTTACCGCCGAAGATCGCAACAGCACCCGACGGCGCTCACCACCGGCCACACGCACCTCGCTCCGAGCACCCCACCACCAACCCCATCGTCGCTCGTGCCGACCTCTCGCAAAACCACGCACGACTCGATTCGCTTATCGATCGCGGGACTCGCCAGATTCAGGTCGAGCCGGGGATGCCTCTCCTACGAGCCCACCTTCATCGGCCTCCGCGCCGCGGTCACTCCAGTCACCGGAGTCGGCGTCTGCCAGACCGGTGTCTCCTGCGTGTCCGTTTCTGGCGTGGTGACATCCCGGCGAGTACCGCCTCGCGACAGGACGGCCGCTCCCAGTCCGGCCGTTGCCGCAACGAAGGTCACAGCAAAGGCCAGCATCCACAGGAGCCCGCTGAGCAGTGGCGACCACTGAAACGCGGCGGCCACGACCCACGCTCCCATGATGAGCGTCACACCCAGGACGAGACCGCGAAGAGCCCGTCCCCGGGCTTCGCCCGTCGCGCGGCCGCCCAGGCTGCCGCCCACCAGTTGAGCTACGGCGAGGAATCCGAGCGTGACGAGCCCGGCCACGGCGAGGATAAAGGCCACGATGGCGAAGGGGATGAGCAGGATGCCGACGACGGTAATCGCCAGCCCCGCCACGACCAGCACAAGCAGTGGCAATATGCCCAGTTCGCCCGCTACGCCGATCAGGAACGATCGCCAGAAACTCCGCTCGAGCACGTCGGTCACTCCGTCCAGGTAGTTCCCGGCAAAGACTAGCACGCCGATGCCGATCAGGAGCATGACCACGAGCCATCCGAACGAGAGACTGAGCGCGTCCGCAGTGCCGCGCCGTGTCGGTGGCTCCTCCCCGGCCTCGGGCAGCCACCGGAAGGAGGCGGCATAGGATTTCACCGAGCCACCGACCGAGCCCGACGCGCTGCGCACGCTGCCCAGGATCGCGATCGCGTCACCCGTGACGCCGCCGCCATCTTCGACGATCAGGTCGCCCAGCAGGGTCACCGCCGTTCCCGACACGGTGCCTCGGATCGTCAGGTCGCCGGCGGCAACCAGCACCGGCCCCCTCACGGTATCGCCCGCTTCCACGACGCGGCCGCCGAGCCGCAACGTGTCGGCCGCAGTCTCCCGGCTGTCGGACTGTTGTGCCTGCGTCGCCAGCGTGATCGCCGGGGCCGTCTCCAACGAGGAGGCCGGACTCCCGACGAACAGCGACGCGACGGCGAACTGAAGTACCGTCGCGCGCATGTTACATCCTCCGTCGGCGGGAAACGGCCGCCAGTTGGCGGATTCCGAACGCCGCGCCCAGAATCGCGACCAGGAGCAGGCTGGCGGCAACGGTAACGCCCGCGGGTCCGGATCCCGGCAGCGTGCTGATGCCCGACTGGCCCAGCGTCGTCTCCACGAATCCGCTCACGACCTGGAGTCCGGCGGACCGGGCCCGCTCCAGCGCGACTGCGGCCAGGACAACCACGCCGTTGATCCGCGTCGCCATCCAGATGGTGCCCAACGTCAGAAGGACCGACATCGAGGTGGCCATGACGGCGGCTGCGGCTCGCGCGGGTCGTGACTGCGGGACCAAACGCTGTACGGTGTTCAGGGCGGCAACGTGCCAGGGCTCGAAGACCCGGACCTTGCTCATCACCCCATACGCGAACAGTGGTGCCGGCGCGTGGTGAGGAAGCTGCTCGAGCTGCGAAACCAGGCGCTGCTGGGCCTCCAGTTCGGCCCGGCAGGCACGGCACTGGCCGACGTGCGCCACGAGCGGCGCCACGCCGAACCCTTCCTCACCATCAACGAGGAGGTCGATTTCGTCAGGTAGCAGGTGTCGGTGTTCCACTGTTGCCTCCGGGGGTCATACGCATGGCGCACGGGGGTGGTTTCAGCCTCATTCACGGGCATCCCCCAGCGCCTCGCGCAGCTGGTGCCGGGCGCGGTGGATGTAAGTCTTTACAGTGCCCAGGGGGAGGTCCAGGATCGTGGCAATTTCCTCGTACGATCGGCCCTCCACGTGACGGAGCATGATGCAGGACCGGTACTCCGGTCTGAGGTCCGCGATAGCGCGCTCAATAGAGCCTCCCAGCTCCCGCGCTTCCATCTCCTCGAGTGCCGACTCCTGCCGGGCACGAACGTCGAATGACGTCGCCTCCACCTCGGCCGCCGTTGCGGCGTGGGGCGACCCGTCTATGCTTATGGTGGCGATCTGACGCTTGCGGAGGTGATCGATCGCCACGTTGTTGGCGATCTTGAACAACCAGCTCGACAAGCGGAACTCCGGCCGGTACCGGTCGATGTGGTTCAGGACCTTGATGAACGTGTCCTGGGCAAGATCCTCCGACGTCTCACGGTCCCGGACCATCCGGTAGATCAGCGAGAAAATGGGTCGTTCGTACCGGCGCACCAGCTCCCGGAAGGCATCCTCCCGTCCGCGTTGCGCCAGTCGGACAACGTCGGCATCCGGGAGGTTCTGGAGGTCCAGGTATCGAGTCGGGGCCATTTCGTGGGCCGCCGGCCCCGGCGCGAGGCAGGCTGGATAGGACGCCGGAAGGTAAGGACGCGCTAAACCACAGGCCAGCGCGCGCTTGCCGCGCTCCACCCTGCCGGTCAACTTTCGCGCCGATGACTTCGACCCGGCTGGATGACGTCGAAGCGCGCGCGGCAGCTGCCGGCGGCGTGGGGAAGCGAGCCTACGTCCGCCGAATGTTCTCGGAGATCGCGCCCCGTTACGACCTGCTGAACCACCTCCTCAGCCTCAACATCGACCGGGGATGGCGGCGCACGGCCCTCGACGAACTCGAGTGGCGGCGCCGGCCGGAAGGCGTGTACGTCGATCTCTGCGCCGGAACGCTCGACGTGGGAGCGGCGCTGGCCAACGCCCCCGGATTCCACGGCTCGGTCCTCGGCGCGGACTTCGCCGAGCCGATGCTCCGGCAGGGGATCGACAAGGCTGCCCCCACCGTTCTGAGCCCTGTCGCTGCCGACGCTCTCTCGCTCCCACTTCCCGATGGGTCGATGTCAGGCGCCATCGTGGCTTTTGGCGTGCGCAACCTCGCCGATCTGGATGCGGGGCTTCGAGAAGTGCATCGCGTTCTCGCGCCGGGCTGCCGCCTCGTCATTCTCGAGTTCTCGACACCGGCCAATCCGCTGGTCCGCGGTGCCTACCGGGCGTATTCCAACCACCTCCTCCCGCTCGTCGGCCGACTGGTCTCGGGGCACCCGACTGCCTACCGCTATCTACCAGAGTCCGTCGCTCGCTTTCCGGAGGCCAACGCGCTGGCAGACCGGATGCGTACTGCCGGATTTGCGAGTGTCCGGTGGCGTCCGTTGACGCTTGGCGTGGCGGCCATTCATCGGGGAGAGCGGGACGGGAGAGCAGAGACGGGAGTGCGACAATGAGCCCCCCCGGGAGGTCTGATCCCTGCTGGGCTGCACGTTGCCGCTGCCGGCCCCTTCCTGAGGCGCGTGGAACGTCTTCCGTGTCGCATCCCTTGTCCTCCGTCCCCACTTGATGGACTCCCTCTCCTCCTTCATTTCGGCGCTCGACGGGGCGGGCGAACTGGCGCGCGTCACCCATCCTGTTTCGGCGCGCCTGGAGATATGCGAGGTCGCTGACCGGGTCATGAAGCAGCCCGGCGGCGGGAAGGCGCTGCTCTTCGAGAACGTCATTCGCCACGATGGCAGCCGCTCTCCCTGGCCGGTCGCGATCAACCTGTTCGGGTCGATGCGCCGCATGTCCATGGCGCTGGGCGTCCAGGACCTCGACGAGATCGGCGCGCGCATAACGCGGCTGATGGACCTGAAGGTGCCGGACGGGTTGATTGCCAAACTCGGCCTGGTCCCCCGGTTGCTGGAGATCGCGAAGTTCCCGCCGCGGCGTCGCCAGGGCGCGGCGCCGTGCCAGGAGGTCGTCTGGCGCGGCGACGAGATCGACGTGATGCAGCTGCCCATCCTCACCACCTGGCCGGAGGACGGCGGCCCGTACATCACGCTTCCGATGGTGATCTCCACCGACCCGAAGCGAGGGATCCGCAACGTGGGGATGTACCGCGTGCAGGTCCTCGGCCGCGACTCACTCGCCATGCACTGGCAGCGGCACAAGGTGGGTGCCGCGCACTGGCGCGAGATGGCCGAGCGCGGCGAGAGGATGTCCGTCTGCATCGCGATCGGGGCGGATCCCGCTTCCGTGTACTCGGCTTCCGCACCGCTGCCGCCGATGGTTGACGAGTTTCTCTTCGCGGGATTCCTGCGGCAGCGGCCGGTGCCGCTCGTCGGGGCCGTGACCTGCGATCTCGACGTCCCGGCGGAGGCCGAGTTCGTGATCGAAGGCGAGATCGATCCGGCGGAGCCACTGGTGACCGAGGGGCCGTTCGGCGATCACACGGGCTTCTACTCCGGGGCCGACCTCTATCCCCGGGTCCGCATCACGGCCATTACCATGCGGCGGACTCCCGTGTACGCCACGACCATTGTCGGGAAGCCGCCGATGGAGGATTTCTACCTCGGCCATGCGACGGAGCGGATCTTTCTCCCGCTGCTGCGGCTGACGGTTCCGGAAATCGTGGACTACCACATGCCCGCGGAAGGCATCTTTCACAACCTGGTTTTCGTATCGATCGACAAGCAGTATCCCGGGCAGGCGTTCAAGGTGATGAACGCCATGTGGGGCGCGGGTCTGATGTCCCTGGCAAAGGTGCTGGTCGTTGTCGACAAGGACGTGAATGTTCGCGACTCGCGCGAGGCATGGTGGATCGCGCTCAACAACATCGATCCGGAACGGGACACCCGGTTCAGCATGGGGCCCGTCGACGTGCTCGATCATTCGAGTCGCGCCTTCACGTACGGCTCGAAAATGGGCATCGATGCCACCCGCAAATGGCCGGAAGAGGGCTTCACGCGGGACTGGCCCAGGTTGATCGAAATGGATGGAGAGACCCGGCGGCGCGTGGATGCGATGTGGAGCAGGCTGGGGCTGGAATGAGTCAGGATGGGAGCGCGACTGTCGGTCGGAACGTATGGGGCAGGGCGAGTTCAATCCGACGAGGTGAGACGGCAGCATGACCAGGGACGGAGTGACTCGGGATGCCGGCGCCCGCGAGGGACAGACCCTCGTGGGCGGATCGCTGCTGGTCCGCTATCTCAACTTCGTGAAGCTGCCGCACACCGTGTTCGCCCTGCCGTTCGCGCTGGTCGGTGCGACGCTGGCGAGCTACGGCGCTCCGGTGGCGTGGTCGTCGGTGGGGTGGATCGTGCTGGCGTTCACCGCGGCGCGCTTCGCGGCCATGGGATTCAATCGGATCGTGGACCGCGAAATCGACGCGCGGAACCCGCGCACGGCGGCTCGCGAGCTGCCCCAGGGCGCCCTCACCATCCGCCAGGCTGCGGCGGCCGTGGGTGCCGCCGGCTTGTTGTTCATCTGGTGCGCCTTCCAGTTGAATCCGCTATGTGGATGGCTGTCGCCGGTCGCGTTAGGCTGGGTGCTGGCGTACAGCTTCACGAAGCGCTTCACGCGATGGTCGCACCTGGTGCTCGGCTTCAGCCTGTCCATCGCACCGGTGGGCGGCTATCTGGCCGTGGCGGGGCAGTGGAGCGATCCGTGGTGGATGCTGCTCGTCCTGGCCGTCGCTGTTGCCGCCTGGGTGGCCGGATTCGACGTCCTCTACTCCCTCCAGGATCGGACGTTCGACCTCTCCCACGGGCTGCACTCCATCCCGGTCGCGTTCGGCGCGGAGCACGCGGTACGGATCAGCCAGTTGCTGCACGTCGTGACCGTCCTGGCGCTCACGCTCGTCGGATGGGCCACCGGCGGTGGTTCGCTCTACGCCATCGGCGTCGCGGTGGCGGCGTCGTTGCTGCTGTACGAGCACAGCCTGGTGTCACCACACGACCTGCGCCGCCTCGACGCCGCTTTCTTCACGATGAACGGGGTCATCTCGATCGCCTTCTTCGCTTTCGTTCTGGCTGAGCGCCTTGTGCGCCACTGGGACCAGGTTGGCGGGATGGGCCCGGGCGTGGTGGTGTTCCCGTGACCGGATCGCCCCGACCGCTGGTCGTCGGCATCACGGGAGCGTCAGGTGCGCCGTATGCCGTGCGCCTCCTTGCCGCGCTGGCCGCCTCGCGCACGCCGACGTGGCTCATCGTGTCGGACCACGGCCTGCGGCTGCTGCGAACGGAGTCCGGTATCGGGTCCGTGGATGCGTTGCGAGATCACGTTGGCCCTGCGGAGTGGGACGCGGTCATCCAGGTTTTCGACGACCGGGACCGCGGCGCGCTGCCGGCATCCGGCTCCGTGTCCACGGCCGGCATGGTGATCTGCCCGTGCTCCATGGGCACGGTAGCCGCCGTCGCCCACGGGACGTCCCGCTCGCTCGTGGAACGGGCGGCGGATGTGACGCTCAAGGAGCGGCGGCGGCTGGTGCTCGTCCCGCGAGAAACCCCGTACAGCGAAATTCACCTCGACAACATGCTCCGCCTGACGAGGGCCGGGGCCATCGTGCTGCCTGCGTCGCCAGGCTTCTACCATCGACCCACCCGCGTCGACGAACTCGTGGACTTCGTCGTTGCGCGGATCCTCGACCACGTGGGCGTCTCGCACGCGTTGCCGCGCTGGCATGGAGGGCCCGAGGACTGACCCCGACCGCGCGCGCCTCCCGCGCCCCCTCCCCCTCCCCCTGCGGGTGCTGATCGGCCTGATCTCGGATACGCACGGCCTGCTGCGCCCCGAGGTGCACGGCGCGCTGGCCGGCGTCGCACTGATCCTCCACGCCGGCGACGTCGGCGGCGACGAGATCCTCGACGAGTTGATGCTGATCGCCCCGGTCCTTGCCGTGTACGGCAACACGGATCCCCCCGGCAATCCGAGGCTGGTTCCGTCCCTTGAACGAACCGTCGATGGCGTCCGCATCCGGGTCAGCCACGGGCATGAGCTGGGCGTGCCCAGGCCGGAAGGCCTGCTCGCGGCAAATGACGCCGACGTCCTGGTCTACGGCCACACCCACGTGGCGAGAGTGGTCCGCACCAATGGTCGCCTGGTGGTCAATCCCGGCGCCGCCGGTCCGGCGCGCTTCCAGCACCAGCCCTCTGTCGCCATCCTCACCGTGCAAGCGGGTCGCGCCGATGTCCGCGTGGTTCCGCTTCATTCCGGTCCGGCCTGATTCCGGCTTCCTCGACCATCGTTCTCCTTGACTCGGCACCCGCGCCGAGCGCACGCTCGGCAGGAGGAGCCTGGAGCGCGCGCGTGGCAGTGGCACGACCTGTGCTACGTGTACCGCCCGCGAGCCGTGCTCCGTCGCGACGGCTCGGAGCTCGGCCGGACCTGATGGTGTGCCAACCCCAGGAGGGCCGCAAGGCAGCGTGGGATGCCCGTCCCGCTCCCCATTCAGCACTCAGGGCAGGTCGCTGAGTGCTCAGTACTGGGTGCTGGAACTGGCGGACACGTGCTGGCGCTGGGGTTGGCTCAACACCAGCTCCAGGACCAGGAAGCAGGTCGAGCATCCAGCACTCACCACTCAGGCCGGCCCGCCAGCTAGCTGGTGTCCATCCTGAAACTGTTGCAGCTCGGGTGCGACCAGGTACCAGGTCGTTGAATCGCGGCACCGCCTTGGCTGGCGCGCGCCACCGGACGTCCGGCGCAACGGACGCCGCATCGGGAGTGTCTGACGGACATCCAGGTGCATCGACGGCCCGGTCGTACAACGCGCCGCCCCTGTCGGCCGTGCCGATGGGCGTTCCCGTCCCCTCCCAATCAGCAGCCATGTTCCTCGACAACGCGCTCCAGGATCTGAGGTACGCCTTTCGCGGCCTGCGCACCCGGCCGGGATTCGCTGTCGCCGTGGTGCTCACGCTGGGACTGGGAATCGGCGCCAACGCGGCGATGTTCGGAATCGTGGACCGGTTGCTCTTCCGGCCGCCGCCACTGCTCAAGGACCCGGGGTCGGCGCATCGCATCTACCTGTACCGCACGTTCCGCGGCGAGGAGCGCCCGGGAGGAGTAGGGCAGTACGCCCGGTACAAGGACCTCGAGGCGTTTACCACGTCTTTTTCCAACACGGCCGGCTACACGGCTCGCCAGCTCGCGGTCGGCAGCGGGGCCGAGTCGCGGGAAATGCAGATCGGGGTGATCAGCGCCGGTTTCTTCGCGTTCTTCGACGCACCCACCGTCCTGGGTCGGTACTTCACCGCGTCGGAGGATCAGCCGCCGTCAGGTGAGCCGGTGGTCGTGCTGAGCCATGCGCTCTGGCAGACGCGGTTCGGCGGGAACCCTGAGGTGCTGGACTCCACGATCCAGATCGGGCCGATCCGGTACTCGATCATCGGCGTGGCGCCTCGCGAGTTCGTGGGACTCTGGCCCGATCGGCCGCCGGCGGCGTGGATCCCTATCACGAGCTATGGTGCCAGCAGCGGGATTCGAGCGGACAATGCCGCCTGGTGGGAGACGTACAGCTGGAGCTGGATGAGCATGATCGCGAGGCGGAAGCCGGGCGTCAGCGAAGTCGCGGCCAACACCGATCTCACGAACGGATTCATCAAGAGCTACCAGAAGCACCTGGCCGAGCAACCGCGCACGACGCCGATCGATCTCGCCAGGCCGCACGGGGCGGTCGGCTCCATCCTTGAATCGAGGGGCCCGAACGCGTCGAACGTCTCGAAGGTGGCGACCTGGGTGGGCGGCATGTCGTTGATCGTGCTGCTCATCGCCTGCGCCAACGTGGCGAACCTCCTGCTGGCACGCGCGCTGCGTCGCCGCCGGGAGATTGCGTTGCGACTGGCACTGGGTGTGAGCCGTGTGCGGCTGGCATCGCAGCTGCTGACGGAGAGCGTCGTGCTCGCCGCGGCGGGGGGAGCGGCGGGATTGGTCATCGCCCATTGGGGAGGCGCGGCGCTTCGCGCCGGGCTGCTGCCGCAGAGTGAAGCGGCCGCCGGACTCCGCGACGGACGAACGGTCCTGTACGCGCTGGTCGCGGCACTCGCGGTCGGCCTGCTGACGGGCCTCGCGCCGGTGTTCCAGTCAGGCCGTGCCGACCTGACGAGCGATCTGAAGGCGGGGACGCGCGAGGGGACATACGTGAAGTCGCGCACGCGGGTCGGCCTCCTGATTCTGCAAGGTGCGCTCTCGGTCATGCTCCTGGTGGGCGCGGGTCTCTTTGTTCGCAGCCTCAACAACGTGCGGAACATCCGCCTGGGTTACGACGTGGATGAGGTGCTCATGGTGAACACGAGCATGCGGGGTGTTGAGCTTGACAGCGCGCGCAGGGTAGCGCTCCGGATGCGCCTGCACGAAGCGGCGCGCACCCTGCCGGTCGTGGAGGAGGTCAGCCTGATGGTCGGTGTTCCGTTCTGGAGCACCTGGCAGACCGGCCTCTACGTCGCCGGCATCGACACTGTGTTTCGCCTGGGTTCGTTCAGCGTGAACGCGGTGTCGCCGAGCTATTTCAGGACCTTCGGCACGCGCGTGCTCCGCGGACGCGGGATTGAGGAATCGGACATGAATAGCCTTGGCCCCAAGGTGGCGGTCATCTCGGAGGGAATGGGGAGGACGCTCTGGCCCGGGCAGGATGCGCTGGGGCAGTGCATGCGCGTCCGCGCGGATACCGTGCCCTGTACGACGGTCGTCGGCATCGCGGAAGACATCCGGTCGCAGAGCCTCAAGCCCGACTCGTCGCACTACTACTACTTGCCTGCGATGCAGTTCAACCCGCAAACTGGCGGGCTGTTCATCCGGACGCGCGGTGATGGAACGCGGCATGTCGAAGCGGTTCGTGCCCGGCTGCAACAGGAGATGCCGGGTGACGCCTACGTGACCGTCACGCCCTTCAGCAACGTCGTTGGGCAGCAGACGAGATCGTGGCGGCTGGGGGCGACAATGTTCGTGGCGTTCGGGGTCCTGGCGCTCGTGATCGCGGCGGTCGGGCTCTACAGCGTCATCGCGTACAACGTCACCCAGCGACTGCACGAACTGGGCGTCCGCGTGGCGCTGGGTGCGCGTTCCCCCGACCTGATCCGACTCGTCGTGGGAGACGGGATGCGCGTGGCCGGCGTGGGTGTGGCCATCGGCGTGGTGGGCGCTCTGTGGGCGGGTCGATGGGTGGAGCCGCTTCTGTTCGACGTTTCGCCCAGGGATCCGACCACGTTCGCGCTTGTGGCGACGATGTTGATCGGCGTGGCGGTAGCGGCCAGCTGGCTACCTGCCCGGAGAGCTTCGCGCGTTGACCCCAACGTGGTGCTTCGGTCGGATTAGGTCGTCAGTCGTCAGTCGTCAGTCGTCAGTCGTCAGTCGTCAGTCGTCAGTCGTCAGTCGTCAGTCGTCAGTCGTAGGGCGGGTAGGTGACCGGTTGTTCATCGGGTATTCCACTCCTGGATGAGCGCGACTTCGACTTCGGCTTTTCGTCCGGCCGAGATCAGGTCAACCGCGGTCTGGCCGCCGAATTCCAGGCGTGGCGTGTTCAGCCAGCGAGCCACCTCGCTGTCGCAACTGTAGATGTCGCGAAGGACGGCGAGGACGAAGTCATCGGGTTCGCCCAGCCAAACGTCCAGTTCCTGACGCCCCAATCGGACCATTCGCGTGCCCGGCATGATCGGATCGACAAAGTGGATACCGAACATAACCCGAAGCTAGCAGCGTCGCAAGCTCACTCTTTGTGTGGAGTCATGGGGCGGGTCTGGGTCAGTTCTCCCGGATGGGTCCGGAACCAGGACGCTATCACCAGCAGCTCGTCCACCTCGTGTCGTGGTATTGCGCGCGGTCCAGCCAGGGGAACGTCGGTGGCGACGCGGCGCGCAGCGCGAGTGATCGCCGCCTTGTCGTTTTCCGATTTCGGGGCGGGCAGATCGGCGCGAACGACGCCGCGTCGAATGAGGTAGACCCGGTCGTCGCCTTCCACGCCGGGCACCGTGTACGCGAAGGTCAGCGATTCGACGGCGAATCGCATCCGATCGAACTGCGAGCGGAGATCGTCCAGCCGGAGCCGCTTGTCGCGCAGGGCGCCCGCGCGCTCGTACTC
>DASWGU010000102.1:0-8461 GCA_036393555.1 Gemmatimonadaceae bacterium | reverse complement strand
CACCCACACCATCGCCCTCTGCGGCCTCAAGTTCTTCTACCAGCACACCCTGGGCCGCGAGTGGACCGTCCTCAAGGTGGCCCGGCCCAAGGGCGAGAAGAAGCTCCCCGTCGTCCTGAGCCGCGAGGAGGTCTGGCGCATCCTCGATGGCGTCCGGATGCCGGTGTACCGCGCCTGCCTCACCACCATCTACGCCTGCGGCCTCCGCCTCATGGAAGGCGTCCGCCTCCAGGTCCCCGATGTGACGGGGACCGTCAGCCGCGGTAGTTCAGGTATCCATCAAAGCGGGTGACATTCGGATGGAAGCGTTCGAACAACGCGCACTCGGCCTCGACGCCTTCCATGCCGCCAATGAACGCCGCCCCCGTCAGGTCCTCGCGAGATACCATCGCTTCCCGCAGAAGCAACAGGCTGGCCTCACGGTCGCCGGGTACTGCATCCACCAGCACGACATTGTCGAAGTATTTGTTCTCCTCCGGAAAATCCGGCTGAAAGAATCTGCTCTGATACAGCACCACCGACTGTGCGTACCTGATGTTCAGCTCCTTGCAGATTGCCCAGATCATTGGCGTAATGGTCGGGTGGCCGCCCAGGACGATTCGTTTGTGATCGATCACCGCGACAAACAACTTGCGCACGGCAAACTGTATGGCGCGTGCGTCAGGCGTTTTGTCGTACCGTCGTCTCCCCGCAACCGGCACGCTCGCGGACAGGAAAATGGCACTCATTCGCTGGGCGTCCCAGAATCGAAGAGCTCCGCCAGGTTGTCCCAATCCCACGCGTATACCCGGCCGGCGTTCGGCACCGGCGTGGGATTCGAGTCCTTATAGCCGACGATCTGGGCGGTCGGAACACCCGCTTCCAGCGCCATGGCGACCTCCTTCAGTACTCCCGGTGCCGTTGCGGTCATCGTCCCGAGCATCACGATGACCAGGTCTGAGCGTTGTACCGCGGCACGCGCCCGATCCTCCCACGCCTTCGTCGGGGCGGCCTCCTTCAGCGAGGTATCAATGACGTCGAAGGGCGAATCCGGCAGCTGCTCCTGACCGACCATGAGATCCTTGAGAGCGCGGTCGTTGTCGAAGTCGAAGCTGATGAACACCTTCTTCTTGGCCATTGCCGGGTTTCGTCCTCGCGGTGGACAACTCGAATGGAGCCAGACCGTAGCATAACAATAGCCGCGCGCACGTGCGCCCGGGGCGCTCGTCGCGAATCGAGCCCGTCGGGGTCTGCAATGTCAGAACTGCGCGAAGGCTGCCGGAGATAGTCCAAGGCCGTGCCGGACCTTGGGTGAGGCGAGCAACATCGTCGCGGTCAGTCGCGTGCGCCGATCGCTCTTGCGTATTCCGGACCAATCCGTCCACCCAGTCCGATTGAATCCGTCCACCTGTTCCGATTGAATCCGTCCACCTGTTCCGGGCGAATCCGTCCACCTGTTCCGGCGCCATTCGTCCAGGGCGGCAGGCTGAGTCCGTGAGGCAAGGGGCGCGGGGTCCCATTTCGCCGGCCGGCGGCATGATTTCGGGCACTCCACCGGAGCCGCCGTGCTACGAGACTGGATACCCATGCGGAGAATTCTGTCTCGGCGTGCCACGCGGGATTTGGGCATGCGTGTGTCCTCGCCGAGGTCGTTCGACTGAAGGGAGACGCCACCGGCGCCCTGTCGCTGCTTCGAGCAGATCGCCGAAGGACCGACTTACCAACTCGTTCTGCCTTCGCCGTTCGAGCCACATGTGCGGGAACGGTTCGTGCGCGCCCGGCCCCGAATGAGCAACGCCGGGACCGCGTCCTCCGCGATCCCGGCGCTGCTGGTCCGCCTGGGTCAGGGAACTCGAGTACCAGTCAAACGATACCGCATGATGACCGAGTCGGGCCTCTCGGCCAGCGTGACCATGCCGGTGCCGGTAGCCTGTCCGTTGGTGATCCGTACGACCCACCGATCCACCACCATGGTTCCGCCCATCGTCGGGTCGGGCATCGGGTTGCTCATGCCGATCGAGCTGTCCGCATCGAACATATAGGAGGCCACCACCGTATCGGGTGACTCCTGCGACGTGCCGCGGCAGGTTCCGCCGCCGCAGACCTGAGTCCAGTGCGAAAAGACCGAGTCCGTGCCTTCAATCATCGCCGTGCCGGTCCACGTACCGGCGACGTCGGCCTCGGTGAGAGCGGCGGCCATGGCAGTGGCGGGAGCGTCGGCGGGCGGCGCTTCCTCCGCGGGCGAGCAGGCGAGGATGGCGAACGGGACAGCGAGGAGGAGACTGCGCATAGGCGACTCCGGGATGTGGTCATGATCTGCGGTCGCCCGCACGATACCAGTCTCGATTCCTGACGGCAACCGCTCAATTCCAACGGACAGAGCCTTATGCCGGCGTGGGAGGTTGATTGGCGTGCTGATCCGGGCCTGGCGTCCGGGGAGGCTGCGACGCGATACCTCGACTCCGATTCCGGGCAACGAGAGGATGGTGACGAAGGCGACCCTGGCCCACTCGAGCGTAGGACCCGGCCATTTTCGATCGGGTACGACGGCAGGTGCTTCTCATGACGAGGAGGTCAAGGATGCGTTCGCCACGTTACGCCGGCCTCGCGGTCGGCCTGCTGCTGACTGCGTGCGCCCGGCAATCGGTGATCGAGTCGACTGGGGAAGTCGACATCAGTGCCACGCCTGCCGACGCCAGAACCCTGCCGAGCGGAACGGCGCTCGACGTCCGACTGGACAAGGAGATCGGCACGAAGGTGAGTCGCGTGGGCGATACGTTCAGCGCGACGGTCCAGAACGCGGTCGTGGCGGGCAACGGGGAAACAGCCGTGCCGGCCGGTTCGGTGATCTATGGAAAGGTCACCGGTCTCGACAACTCCGATCACGCCGGTGAGCAGGCCGCGATCCGGGTGGACTTCGATCGCATCGTGGTGAACGGCGCGAGTCACCAGCTGCATGCCAGGGTGGTCGCGACCAACCTCCAGACCAGGGGTGCCGACACGCGCGACGAGACCCTGAGGAAGGCTGGAGTGGGCGCGGTCGCTGGCGCGGTGCTCGGCGCGGTGCTGAGCGGCGGCGACCTCGACAAGATCCTGCTGGGCGGAGCGCTGGGTGCGGCGACGGGCACCGTGATTTCGTTAGGCCTCGGTGACGTCGAGGCCGTGCTGCCGGCGGGCACCCGCATGACGCTGCACACGACTCGCACCGTGGCCCTGCAGTAGTTCACGAGCGCGGAGGGGTACCCGGCGCCCGAGTGGCACGCTACACGCCGAGGAAATGGGACACGGGTATCCCTTATGGGACCGCGGCGGTGAATCAGTCGCCCGTCGGCGCGACCCGCGGCTCGAACGGCACTTCGGTCGAAACCGCCGGCATGCGCCCGGAGATCACCTTGTACCACTCCTTGGCGCTGTCGGCAATGATGATGAGCACCGAAACCATGAAGAAGGCGGCCACAGCGGCGTCCACTCGGTCGTTGAAGATGAACCGCTGGGCGACCTCGACGCTCGGGATACCGGCAGGGAGATTCCCCGCGGCCAGCGTGCCGTCGTAGAGGTTGGCCCGGGCCAGGAAGCCCAGCCTGGGGTCCGCCGAGAAAATCTTCTGCCAGCCGGCCGTCATGGTCACGATGAGGAGCCAGGCCAGCGGCGTGATGGTGATGGGCGCGTACTTCGCCTTGCCCATCTTCACGATCACCGTCGTGCCCACGCAAAGCGCCACCGCCGCGAGCAGCTGGTTGGCGATGCCGAAGAGCGGCCAGAGCGTGTTCACGCCGCCTAGCGGATCGACGACGCCCTGATAGAGAAAGTATCCCCACATCAGCACGAAGATGGCGCTGGTTATCACCACGCCGGGGTACCACGACACCCGGCCCAGGGGCGCCCAGACGTGCTTGAGCAGATCCTGCAGCATGAACCGGCCGACGCGTGTGCCGGCGTCAAGCGTCGTCAGGATGAACAGCGCTTCGAACATGATGGCGAAGTGGTACCACAGCGCCAGCGCAGTCGGGCCGCCCAGCACGTTGGAGAACAGGTGCGCCATGCCGACGGCGAGGCTGGGCGCGCCACCGGTGCGTGACAGCAGGCGCTCCTCGCCGATGTTCGCCGTGAGCTCGTTGAACGCGGCAGGGTCGAGCACGAAGCCCCAGCCACGGATCACCTCCGCGGCCGATTCCGCCGTGGTCCCGATGATGCCTGCCGGGGCGTTGATCGCGAAGTACTCGCCGGGCGTCAGGACGCAGGCCGCGATCAGCGCCAGGATGGCGACCAGCGACTCGGTCAGCATGCCGCCGTAGCCGATGAAGCGCGCATCGGGCTCACGCTCCAGCAACTTGGGCGTCGTGCCTGACGAAATGAGCGAGTGGAATCCCGAGATCGCTCCGCACGCGATGGTAATGAAGGCGAAGGGAAACACCTTGCCGGCAAAGACCGGTCCCGTGCCGTCGATGAACTGCGTCACTGCCGGCATCTGCAGCGGCGGCAGGACGATCACGACGCCCAGGGCGAGCGCCACGACCACGCCGATCTTCACGAAGGCCGAGAGGTAGTCGCGCGGCGCCAGCAGCAGCCAGACCGGCAGGACTGACGCGGCGAACCCGTAGATCATGATCAGCACCGCGAGGTTCGCCCGGCTGAGCGTGAAGATCGGCGCGAGCGACGGATTCTCCGAGACGGCGCGGCCGATGTACAGCGCCACAACAAGCAGGACGAGACCTATCGCGGTGGCCTCGAGGACGCGATGGGGGCGGAACCAGCGCATGTACCCGCCCATGATCAGCGCGATGGGAATCGTCAGGCCCACCGTCACCACACCCCAGGGACTCTCGCCGAGGGCGTTCACAACGACGAGCGCCAGGACGGCGATCAGCACGATCATGATGCCCAGCACGGAGACCAGCGCCGTGAAGCCGGCGACCGGTCCGATCTCCTCCCTGGCCATCTGGCCGAGCGATTTGCCGTTGCGGCGCACCGAGGAGCAGAGGATCACGAAGTCCTGCACGGCTCCACCCAGCGCCACACCCACGATGATCCAGATGGCGCCCGGGAGGAAGCCGAACTGCGCCGCCAGCGTCGGGCCGACCAGCGGGCCGGGGCCGGCGATGGCGGCAAAGTGATGCCCGAAGACGATCCAGCGGTTGGTGGGCACGAAGTCCCGGCCGTCATTCAGCCGCTCGGCGGGCGTCTTCCGGTTGGCATCGAGCGCGAAGACCTTGGCCGCGATGATCCGACTGTAGAAACGATAGGCGACGAGGTAGGTGCAGACCGCGGCGGTGACGAGCCAGGCGGCGGAAACCTGCTCGCCGCGGCCCAGCGCCAGAAAGGCCAGTGATCCGGCTCCGGCCAGGGCCACCAGGCTCCAGACAAGGATCGAGAGAGGGCGGGGCATTGGTGGCGGCGGCTGAGTGGTGAGTGCTGCATGCTGGAACTGCTTCCTGGAACTGCTTCCTGGAACTGGGGCTGGGGCTGGGTGCTGGGTGCTGGGGCTGGGTGCTGGGTGCTGGGTGCGGGGTGCTGGGTGCTGGGTGCTGAGTGCTGGATGCTGAGTGCTGGATGCCAGCCCCAGCAAGCACCATCCAGCTCTAGCACCCAGCACTCACGACTCAGCCGCAGTAAGCGCCAGAACATGTCCCTCGGGTTTTGCGCGGTCAACGACCGATTTAGCTTTCCCGCTCCACCCATGCCGCCGTGAATCGACCTCTCCTCATAGTGCTCCTGGCGCTGACTGGTTGCGGAGGGGCGCGACCGGCACGGGAGCGCGCAGATGCACCGCGGCCGTCGGGCGGTCAAGTCGAGGCGCTGGTCGTGTACGCCGCGCAACCGCTCATGGTCCTGCCGGCTCAGGCGATCCGAACCGACGATTCGCTCGGCTGGGTCACGGCGCCAGCCGATCGGCCGGCGCTCCTGACAGAGGTGGATAGCTCACTGGAAACCGCCTTCCGGGCGCGCGGCCTCACGCCGGCCTGGGACATGGTGAGCGACCTGGCCCGCACGGCACGGCGCAACCCGGTCCACGTCCCCAGGCCGGCAGACATCCGTGCGGCGGACGCCGTGCGCGTTCTGGAGCGGCGGCGCGACGACGACATTCCGGAGCCGGTCGCGTCGCAGCTCCGGGTCTACGCCGGTTTCCTTGATGCGCGCTATGCGCTGGTGCCAGCGGAGGTCCGGTTCGAGCGCGGCGAGTTTGCCGATGCCGGGCGGGCCATTCTGCGCGTTGCCATACTCGACGTGCGCGGGTCGAAGCTGGTCTTCATCGGCGACATCGTCGGGACCGACGCGGGTGACGCGCCCACCGCCATCCTGAATCTCGGCCGGCGGTTGGCCGACCTGATCGTCCAGCGTTAGGCACGCATGCCCACGCCCTGCACGCTCATTCCCGGTGATGGAATCGGCCCCGACATCACCGAAGCGACTCTGCGCATCCTCGACGCCGCCGGTGCCTCCTTCGACTGGGACCGCCAGGTCGCCGGAGCTGCCGGCGTCGAGGCTGTGGGGAACCCGATACCGGACGAGACCCTGGCGTCGATCCGCCGGACCCGCCTGGCGCTCAAGGGCCCGTTGGAGACTCCCGTGGGCGAGGGGTACCGCTCGGTCAACGTGGCGCTGAGACAGACCTTCGACCTGTTCGCCAACGTCCGCCCGGCCCGCGACCTGGTCCCCGGCGGCCGCTTCCAGAACGTGGATATCGTCCTCATCCGCGAGAATACCGAGGGCCTGTACGCCGGTCTGGAGCACTACATCCGCATCGGCGAGGACCCGCAGGCGGCGGCCGAGTCCATCGCGCTGGTCACCCGGCTGGGATCGGAACGGGTCGTGCGGTACGCGTTCGACTACGCGCTCCGGCATGGACGCAAACGCCTGACGCTGGTCCACAAGGCCAACATCCTCAAGTACTCCCAGGGGCTCTTCCGGTCTGTCGGTCAGAAGATCGCCAGGGAGTACGAGGGGAAGCTGCAGTTCGAGGAGCGGATCATCGACGCCGCGGCGATGCAGCTGGTGATCAAGCCGGAGATCTTCGACGTGATCGTGACGACGAACCTCTTCGGCGACATCCTGTCCGATCTGGTGTCGGGGCTTGTGGGAGGCCTGGGGCTGGCGCCGGGGGCCAACATCGGCAAGGACGCGGCGATCTTCGAAGCCGTGCACGGAACCGCGCCCGACATCGCGGGGCAGGGGATCGCCAATCCGTCGGCGCTCCTGCTGGCCGCGTGTCTGATGCTCGATCACGTCGGCGAGCGGTTCCGCGCCGACCGGATCCGCCGCGCGCTCGAAAACACGATCAACGTCGGCACCTCGTCGACGAAGGACCTCGGCGGGAACGCGACGACGATGCAGTTCGCCGACGCCGTGATCGCGCACCTGACGTGAGCGGGATTCCCCCGGTCCAGGCGCCAGCCGCGTTCCGGATCTTCCACGTGTCCGACCTGCACTTCGGGAAGCCGGTGGATGGAGCGCTCATCGAGGCGATCGAGGAGCATATCCGGAACGACCGGTACGAGGTCGTGGCGATCAGCGGGGATCTGACGCAGCGCGCCCGGGCCGGGGAATTCCAGCGCGCCCGGGTCTTCATCCGGGACGCGGCACGTGTGAGCCACGTCATAACGGTGCCGGGCAACCACGACGTGCGGTGGTGGCTTTCACCGTTTCATGTGCGGGGCGACGTCGCCATCTACGATACGTGGCGCGAGTACATCGGGCCCGATCTCGAGCCGGTGCTGCGCGCACCCGGCGTCACCCTGGTGGGACTGAACACGGCGCATGGCGTGAGTCCGCGGACGATCACCTGGAACCTGCGGGATATCTCCATCATCGGAGACCTGCGACGGAGCCAGATCGAGCGGGCGCATCAGGAGTTCATCGCGTCGCCGGTGAGCGACGCCCGCGTCATCGTCATGCACCACAACCCTGTGAAAGGCGAACTGTCGCGCCGGCACGGGCTGAAGAACACTCGGCGGATCCTGGGCGCGTTTGCCCAGATCGGGGTCGATGTGGTCCTCTGCGGTCACGACCATCAGGAGGCCATCCACTTCGTGGAGCACACGAAGAAGGGGACGGTCGTCTCGACTGCCGGGACGGTGTCCAACCGGTCCCGTGGCGGGCGTCCGTCCTCGGTCAACGTGGTGACGATCAGGCCGGCGGACATCACGGTACAAAGCCTGATCTGGTCGTCGGCGGACCGGGAGCTGGCCGAGGGGCCGTCGCGCACGTTTGGCCGCTGACGCGGGGCAGCGAGCAGCGACCGGCGACCGGCTACCGGCTACATTCCTTCCGATGCGAACCGCGCTCCAGACGCTGCTGGCAATCGTCGGGTTGGGAGCCGGGTCATGGGCCGGTGTTCGCGGCGCGGGCCCGATCCCCCCGCTCGGTCCGCTGCTCGACCCGGTGAACGGCGCCTGGGCCGCATTGGCTCGCACGGAGCTGCCGGCCGACGCGTCGGCGGCCATCCCGAACCTCTCCGGGCCGGTCCACATCCGCTACGACCGCC
>DASWGU010000101.1:0-23860 GCA_036393555.1 Gemmatimonadaceae bacterium | reverse complement strand
CGCCAAAGAAACGCCGACCCTGAACGCCGGTAAGGCGCGGCGTCTTTTCATAGTTGGCCGCGTTGGACACGAGAACGTGCTTGACGTCCTCCGGTCCGGACACGAGGTACGTGCGCCCACCGATGTCGAGCCGTACGACGTCGCCGTACGTGGCCGCGCACCGGCTCAGGAAGCCCAGTTTGTCGCGCAGAAATGCCGGCGCGTGGCCGACGAGTGGCGGACAGTGCGGCGCTGGAGCGTCGGTACCGGTTCGAAGGTTGTTCATGCGGAGGCTGGGGTGCTGCCGCTCCCCACGTCCACCTGACGAGTGCAGCCATGATCGACGTGCGAATCTTCCGGGTGACGTGGCGGCCACTCGACGTCGGGTTGCGCGGTGCACGTCCAATCTGCGCCCGCGGAGCGGCCCCATCAATAGCGCGCGAGCCCGAACATCCGCGGTCACTGGCGCGATTCGCGAGATCCGTGTTCCTGTCGTTGCGGGGCCCACCGCTCACACGAAGCCGACCATCACGCAATGGGTTTCTTGAACGCGAATCTCCCCAGTTCGCGCGAATCCACGCGGATCATACCTCGGCTCGTGTCTCACGCGTTGGCGCAGGTCAGACCGTCCGGGGCATGCCCGCGCTCAATCGGATTGCGCGGCGTTTGAGCTTGCGGATCGGCCCAGTGAGCGAGTAAGGACGCCGAAGCAGATCCTTCCAGACATCACCCGCATACGACATCAAGGTGTCGGAGCGCGCAACGACCGCGCCTTCGTCTCTGCGCAATCGCTGGGACGGCGGTGCGGGGGGCGGACGGTCGCGGCCGAGGAGTGCGTTGGGGGCCCAGTAGACCAGTGCCACGCGAAACGCCTGGCGCCGGTATCGGCTCGTGCGGGTCTCGGCGTGGTCGCGGGACCGGAACCCCATGGCGCGTGGGCGGGGACGCGGGCCCGCCCGCGGACGGCGGTCGATCTTGCTCCCGGGCACGGAGCGGCACATCTTCGCCGAATCAAGCCGCCCCGCCAGCGCCTCTACCAACGCCTGAAAGTCCATAGGCCCGTCTTCCTGTTGATGCACTACGGCGGATCGAGTCCAACTGGAGATTCTTGTCATGGCCGCGCATGCCAGGAATCTCTACTCCGTTGGGCCGTGCTCCTTGGTGCGTCCATCCGCCGCTCGGGCCTGATTCTCGTGCAGATTGCGTACAGGGCGTACGAACGCGACTCGGAGCGGAACCACAAGCATACCGTGTCGTTGGTGTACACTCGCTCGGCACCTCGGTGAGTCACTCGATCGACCGCGTGCGGTATGACCAAGCCCCTGGAATGGAGGGTTACCTGGCGGCGGTAGTGAAGAACGCCGAGCTCTGGAAGGGCGTGCACCGCACAGCCGCGGTCGATGATCACCAGGTCGGTCGCCTCAGAGCGGCCGCCGGTCCGATGCGCCTCCTGGCCCTCTCGGAAGACTGGTGCATGGATGCTGTCAGCACGCTGCCGGTCGTCGGCCGGCTCGCGGAGCAAGCGGGCGTGGAATTTCGGATCCTCGGGCGGGATGCCAATCCGGACATCATGGATGCGCACCTCACCGGCGGAACCCGCTCCATTCCGGTCGTGATCGTGGTCGATGAAGCGGGAAGCGAGTGGGCTTGGTGGGGTCCACGGCCCGCCGCGGTACAGCGATGGATGCGCGCGGAGGGCGCGTTCCTGGCCAAGGAGGACCGCACGCGCCGGAAGCGCGCCTGGTACGCCCGGGATCGGGGGCGCAGCACGGTTCGCGAGGTGGTAGAGACCGTTGAGCGGGCGGCCCGGCGCCGGTCAGAGTCACCAGACGCCTGACCGGCGGCTGGGGGCCGGCTTACATTTCCCGGCCAGCACGCGCGAATCGACGTCCCGGAGCGAACGAGGCCTTGCATGAACGGTCGGCGGATTGAAGGCAATTTCAACCAGGGTTGGGGTGTGGCGGCGTTCGTCATACTGCTGGCGGTCGCCGGTTTCGCCACGGCATACACGCTCAAGCAGCGCACGTATCACTCGCCGAACGACGTGACGGCACCAGCCGGTGGGGCGGTCACCCACGAGGCGCCAAAGCACTGAGAGGCCCCATGCGGCCCGGCGTAGCTCCGACCGGCCACCAGTGCCAGCGCTGGGTTTGGCTCAGCACCAGCTCCAGGACCAGGAAGCAGGTCGAGCATCCAGCACTCACCACTCAGGCCAGATCGCTGAGTGCTCAGTACTGGGTGCTCGAACTGGGCGACCCTGCGACCTGCGACCTGGGACGGGAGATCGGAATGACACCTGCGGACGCCAGACGGGTATCAGCCCGCGTTCCACAGCCGGAGTAGCCATGCGCCGCCTTGTTATCCTCACCGGAGTCCTGGTCGCCGTGACCGCCACTGCCTCCATACCGGCCCAGACCCCCAGCGCTGGCCGGCGGGGAGCTGCGCCCCTGGGCCTGGCGATGAGCGACGGTGAACCGATCAGCTTCGTGCTGGAGCACTCCGGTATTCTTGATCTGACCGATCCACAGCGCACTGCGCTCATGAACATCCGGCGCGTTCTGCGCCGAGTGAACGCACCGTTCATGGAGCGCCTCGATTCGCTTCGCGAGCTCGTTGGGATCAGCATGGAGCCGCGGCGCCTGGGCGGCGAGGATCGGGAGAAGCTGGCGCGTCTGGACAGTCTGGCGAAGCCCATCAAGGATTCGATTCGGGTGAACAACGATGCGGCCAACCTCCAGGCGCGGTCGGTTCTGGACAGCGCCCAGATCGTACGCCTGGACTCCATCATCGTCGACGAGCGCGGAGCGGCCGACGGTCGTGGGCGGCCGCCCCGCGGCTGAGTGCAGGAACACCGGCTCGTCACCGCGCGCCGGGCGCGCTACTTCACCATCGGCGGGACTGCGACGCCTCTTCCGGAGGCATGGATCGTGTTGCACGGCCTGGGTCAGCTGGCGTCCGTGTTCATCACGTACTTCGAGTCGGTCGCTACGGCTGAACGGCTGATCGTGGCACCCGAGGGCCTCAACCGGTACTACGTTGCTCCGGGTCCGTCGGGCACCCGGGACGCGAAGGTCGGCGCGACGTGGATGACGCGCGAGGACCGGGAGAACGAGATCGCCGACTACGTGGATTTCCTCGATGCGGTCTGCGCCGAGTCGGCTGCGGCTGCCGGGCGGGTGACCGTGCTCGGATTCTCACAGGGTGTCGCGACGGCGTGCCGCTGGATGGTGCGGGGCAAGTCGCGCATTGATCGGTTGGTCCTGTGGGCGGGACAGATTCCGCCCGATGTCGACGCGGCGGCGCTGCATGCGCTGCGTGATGGAGTCGTGCTCGTCGCCGGCGATTCGGACGAATACGCCGACTGGATGGCTGAGGGGAACCACGAGGATCGGCTGCAGCGGGCGGGTGTGCGTCACGACGTGGTCCGGTTCGAGGGCGGGCACCGGATCGATCGGGAGACACTGCAACGGGTGGCGGCATTCTGAACGCGAGCGACGAGGTGAACGCGCCGTCGTTTCGTGGCTCCGTCGCCGATCAATAGCCACCGAGCTGCCGCATGGCTTCGAGCACGTCGATGTCGGCGGCATCCTGCAGGCGTCCGGTTCGCTTGGACTCGATCAGGTCCTCGATGGACGCGGTTGGCACCTTGACGCCTTCCACCTCGAACGTCATCGCGAGTGGGTGGGCCGTCTCCCAATCGACATTCCACACCCGGGTCAGGCAGGTCCTCCTCCGGGAGTGTGATGGCGATTCGGGCATGGCGTCTCTTCACTGACATATCGAGTAATACTGAGTATGGCTGGCCACCAACGACGGGTCCCATGCGCTTCGACACGGCGATAGGGATGGTCGCAGCGTCTGGCGCCGCTATCTTGTGGCACGCTGCCGTGTGGCGGCGCTTGTGATCGCCTGCCGCTCAACGCCTTCCGTTGGGTGGCAACCGCAGACTGGCTTGCGGCGTTGGCCGTGAATTCAGAGCGACGGAGTGTCAGATGACGAAACGCGCGTTCTCGGTCGCATGCATGCTGCTCGCAGTCTCCCAGTCCGCTGCCGCCCAGGAGGCAGATACCTCCTTTCGTCTCGCCAATCCGGCGCCTGCCTATCGAGTCGGTGCCGGTCCGGTCGTTTGCATCGACGAATCTCATGCGAATCTCCACACCGCCACGGGGACCTATGCACCGTTTGCCGCTTTGCTGCGCGACGACGGGTCTCAGGTGCGGGCGCTCGCCGGCGCGTGGTCCGGTACGGCGCTCAAGCAGTGTGCGGTACTGGTTGTCGCCAATGCCATCGCACCGGAGAATGTGCGTGACCGCTCCCTGCCACATCCGCTGGCATTCTCGAAGCTGGAGCTTGACACCTTGGTGACATGGATCAGCGCTGGGGGGAGCCTCCTGCTGATCGCCGATCACACCCCGTTTCCCGGAGCGGTCGCTGACCTCGGCTTGATTCTCGGTGTGGACATGCTCGATGCCTGGGCGGTTCCTGGTGACTCGGCCGGTGTAATCGCCGTCTTCGGCGCGCCCGAGGTTCCCGACTCAGCGTGGCGCCAGTATGCCACGGACCGCAGCTTGCCGATCGGAGCGATCAGCGCGGCAGTGATGAACCCGGGCTCCCTGGGTGTGCACCCGATCCTGCGAGGACGTAACGCCGCCGAACGCGTCCGCTGGGTGGTGAGCTTCACCGGTCACGCTTTTTACCCCTCGACCCGGGTCCAGCCGCTACTCGCCTTCGGGCCCCGGGCCATCGCGGTGCTTGGCCGTGCTGACGGGGGGACCTTTGCCGTGGGTGGATGGCTTCAGGGCGGCGCTGTCGAAATGGGTCGCGGGCGGGCGGTCATATTGGGCGAAGCCACGCTCTGCACGGCTCAAGTCGGAGGGCCACGCAGGATTCGAACAGGAATGAACGTCCCCGAAGCCCCGGACAACGCCCGATTCTGTCGCAACACGGTGCGATGGCTGACGAGAGTACTCGACGGCTCTTGACCAACGCACATCAGGTCACTGCCTCTCCGGGTCGCTCAAACGCGCCATTCGGCGCCGCACGTCGGCCACTCGCGGCTGGAGTTCCGGGTCAGCGTTCTTCCATAACGCCACGAACTTGTTGTAGTACTCGAGGGCCTTCCCGATATTCCCCCGCTGCTCATGCAGCTCACCCAGCCGCTTGTAGGTGCCGGCGAGGTACATCGGATGCATGTCAGACGCGAGCGGATTGGCGGGCACCGATAGAAAACGCTCGAACGCGAAGATGGCCGAGTCGGTCACTCCCGCCTCGTCGAACGCGCGTGCAAGCGGTGCGTACACACACGCCGCACAAGAGTCGGTCGGTCCGTCGGGAAGCGTATCGGACTTCCGGAACAACGCCAGCGCTTCGAGTGGGCGTCGCTCTGCGAGCGCGATCTCCCCTTGGGCGCGCTGCAAGGCCGGCACCAGGGAGCGCTTGAGGGCCGTGTCGCGCACCTCGCGCTCGTATTGCGCAATGATGGCGTTCGCCCGATCGGGCCGGCCGGCCCTTGCGTAGAGTTCCGCCACCCAGAAGTACGGACGTTCGGCCTCGCTGCCGGTTCGCAGCGGGAGGCGCTGGAGCGTGGCGTCCAGACGCTGCGCACCGCGCTCCTTGCGGTCACGGAACCACACGTCGAGCAGGATCGACGCCAGCGAATCGGATAGCGGGAGCGCGCTCCCACCGCGTGCCCGCTCGATCGCCGAAGCCTCGAAGTACGCCTTCTCTGCAGACGCCAGTTTGCCATTGACGAAAGCCACGGCCGATTGGTTCATGCTGGCTTGGGCGCGAACCTGCGGATCGGTGCTGTTCCTCAGCTCGCCGAGGAGGGACAACACGGAGTCCTGTTGACCGCGCTGGTACATGTAGGTAACGAGGTACTGCTCGGTGCCGACGGAGCCCGGGAACACCGACGGCATCTCACGAAGCAACGATTCTGCCTCGGCCAGTCTTCCTTGAGCCGCGATGGTCCCAGCCCACTGGCTGTAGCTCTGCTGGATCGGACTCCGATCGATGTTTCTCTTGTAGAGGGACTCGGCGCGCGCATATTGCCGCCGGTTCGCGTACTGGACGGCAAGGTTGTGATACCCGGTCGGCGAAAGCGCCGACAACGCCTCGAATGCCTCGGTCGCTTTGGCACGGTCTCGCCCTGGACCCCAGCCATAGTAGAGCCCGACTACGTTGAGCCGCTCGATTTCCGGCAGGCGATCGCGGAACTGGAACGCGCGCTCCGAGGCCGAATCGGTCACCGCCGCTGGGAACCCGCCGATGCTGTAGGCGACGGCGAGCTTGCGCCATGCCATCGCAAAACTCGAGTCGAGCGCAATCGCTTCCTTGAGCAGTGCGACAGCCCGTGGCACATCCCGCAATACGTCTGACGCGCGCGCTCCCTCGGCGAACTTCCGCAGCGCGTCCAGCGACGAGGTCGTCACGTCGGCCAGGTCAGGCGACGCACTGACATCCTTGAGTGACTCGCCGATTTTTCCGCGCATGGAGCGGCTCAGGCGCTCCACGGCCGGGATGACATCGGTGGGTCCCTCGGCCGTCTCGCGCGACGACCAGAGCTGGTCGCCCGTCTCCGGGGCGACGAGGCGGGCCGTGATGATGAACCCGTTGCCGACCGGGGTGACGTCGCCGTCGACGATGGCCTTGATGCCCTCGCGAAGCGCGATCTCGCTCGCGAGTGTCGCGTCGAGGCGGGATTCGACCGGCCGCCGCATCCGAACGAGCGACGCACGCACCAGGCTCGCGGGAGCGATCGTCAGCACGGCAGACTGCGCGAGGTCGGTGCGGATTGCCTCGGAGACCACGGTACCCAGCGACGAATCCGCGCCGCCCTGCACCCCGAAATCGGTCACCAGGAGCCGTTCGTTCCTGGCCAGCTTTCCGGCGGCAAAAAGTGAGCCTGCCGGCCCGATGCCAAGCGCACGCAATCCCATGAAGGCACCAACAAGCAGCGCGAAGGCGGCGACGGCGTACCCTCCACCCATTGCGGCTCGGCGCCAGGAGAGGTGCGGACTGGCCTTCAAGGCGATCGTCGCCATGGTGCCTGCCGGCATACCGGGCGACCCACCAGGAGTGTACGTCGGGGTTTGCGTCACCGCACGACGCGTGACGCGCTGCACGTAGCCGGTGAAAAGGATCACCGGGAGGCCCATGAGCATAACGATGACCGCTCCGGGGACCACCCAGGTCGGCAACCCGATTGCGACCACCGCTGCGCGCGCCACCACGAGTACGACGATGAGGGCCAGCGCGTACAGCGCGAGGGCGCGCCGGAACATCCCGGGACCACCGACGAGGATACCCGGCATCGCTGCCTGGTCGGTCCCGCTCGTCACGGTCTCCAGCACCCGCACCAGGTCCGCGGCGCCCTGCGGACGCGCGTCCGCTTCCTTCTCCAGGCATCGCATCACCAGGTCAGCCAGCGACGGTGGCGTGTCGGGTCGGAGACCGGAGACCGGCTGCGGCTTCTCGCCCATCTGCGCGGCCAGCAACCGCTGTGGCGAGCTGGCGGTGAACGGCGGGCGTCCCGTCAGCACCTCGAAGGCTACGCAGCCGAACGCGTAGATGTCGGCTCGATGATTCGTGGCCGGATCGGCCGCGGCCTGCTCGGGCGCCATGTAGGCCGGCGTGCCGAGCGACGTCCCGACCTGCGTCAGCGTCCCGCCGTGAGCATCGTCACGCGCCGCGCTGATGGCCTTGGCGATGCCGAAATCGGCGACGGTGGCGGAGCCGCCGCTCAGGAGGATGTTGTCAGGCTTGATGTCGCGGTGGACGACCCCGCGCTCGTGGGCGTAGGCCAGCGCCTTCGCCACATCGCGGAGGATGCCGACCGCCTCCGTCATCGACAGCGCCCCGCCTCGCACGAGGCGATTGCGAAGCGATTCGCCTTCGACGAATGGCATCGTATACCACGGAACGCCGTCCATCTCGCCGGTCGACAGCACCGGCACGATGTGCGGATGCTGGAGCTTGGCCGAGACCTGGATTTCGCGACGGAAGCGCTCGACGTTCACGCCCGCGGTGACGTCAGACGGAAGGACCTTTACCACGACCCGACGCCCGAGCGCCCGTTCTTCGGCAAGGAAGACCCGCGACATGCCTCCCCCGCCGAGCTCGCGTTCGAGCGCGTAGGCCGTTCCGAGGGTGCCTTCGAGCTGCGTGCGGAGATCGGTCATCGGCCCCTGGTGGAGTGCGATGGGAGAGACGGCGGCTTAAGGTAGGAATGCGCGCGCAGCGCTGGAAGTACCACCCCTCCCGCCATTCTCAGGAAAGTCGCACTGGGAGCCAGGCAGGCACTGAAATGCGGATCGCCGGTCTCCCATCGCTGAACGGCCTGAACAACGGCGTCAGGCATGCGCCTACGGTTTCCTGTCAGGACACAGCCGCCTTATCCCTCCCTATCAGTCGCACCGACGCCATGCTCTTCTTCCAGCTCATGTCGCGTCGCTGCGAACGCGGCAGCAGCGTGCTGACTGTCTTCTTCGCATCCAGGGTGTGCAGCATGCAGATCCAGCCTGCTTCGTAACCTTCCGCGGCATTCCCGGAACGAAGGCCGGTCCGCGTGGTCAACGGACCTGCCTCGAGGTGAACCGGGATGACGTGTTCGGTCCGACGGAAAGCGCCTGACGTTGGTCAACGCCGACGTCGATCGGCGATAGGAGTTTCCATCGGGACCGCGGGTGTACGAAACCCACATGCTGTCTTGGCCATATGTCGGCACAGCTCACTGGACAGCGTTTCGCTGAGGGCCGGGTTCTCCGGCTTGATGTCCCGGTGTACGACGCGATGGGCGTGCGGGTACGCGCGGGCCACGTCGCGGAGGATAGGTGCGGCCTTTTCGAGCGGGATAGCGCCGCACGTGATCCGGCCGCGCAGCGTGTCCCCATCCGCGAACGGCATCCTTATAGAAGGGGAGGTTCGCAGCCTCTCCGGTGGCGTGGACCGGCACGATGTGCGGTCGCTCGGGTCATCGGGACCGTCGCCGGCGTGTCGCTCGTCGCTTACGGCACACGGCCCCCCCGGGGTGCCGCCAGGATCGCAGGGTCGAGTCCGAGCCGCCTGAGGATCGCAGCGAAACGCGGGCTGGCACGCACGGGGTCGTACATCGGTGCCGACAGGGGATGAAACGCAGCAATCGGCTCGCCCCGATCCACCGCCCGCTCCATGCCGTCGAGGGCGCGAGCCGTGTCGTCGAGCCCCAGGTACAGCTGTGCGAGGTTGATCTGGTCCAACCAGGCGCGGCCTTCGCGCTCGACGATGGGCTGCAGGAGGCGCAGCGCGTCCTCGCGCGCGCCGGTCCGGGCAAGCACGTAGCCCAACGTGCCACGGAGAAGGGCTGCCTGCGCAGGACGGTGTGCAATGCGTTGCGCCATCTCCTGATCTCCCTGCTCGTGCAGGGCAACGGCGCTCGCTTGCTGGACGAGCGCGGAATTCGAATCGAGGTCCCACGCCCGTCTCACCTCCGCCAGCGCTTGTTCTCCATGACCCAGCCACGCGCGGATCCGGCCGACCCAGACGCTGTAGACCGGTGAAAACGGCTCCAGGCTGCGCGCCAACCCGATCGCCCGATCGCCATCCGCCAGGCTTCCCTGGTACAACAGCGTACGGCCCATGTGGAAATGCGCGTCGGCGAGGCGAGGCTCCAGCGCGATGGCCCGTTCCAGCGACTGCTCCGCATCACGCCACTGGTGCTGCGTGAGCGCCAGGATGCCGAGCGCCACGTGCGCCTCGGCATTGGTGCTATCGAGCCGCAAGGCAGTCAGGGCGGCCTCACGCGAGCGCGCCACACGGTCCGGCGGCTGCGAATCGCTGAAGTAGGTCAGGAGCGCAAGGGCTGTACTGAATCCGGCATACGCCCGCGCGAACTCTGGATCGCGCGCGATCGCCTCGCTGAAATCCGTGGCCGCGCCTTCGAGCCCGGAACGACGACGAATGAGCGCGTACTTCCCCCGCAGGTAGGCGTCGTATGCCGACGGACTGGACGTACCGACCTGCGGCCGAACCGACACGGCGGGCGTCGAGGCCGCACTGGCCCCGAGTTGTCCCCATAGTGCACTGCTGATGTCCGCAGTCAGTGAGTCCGTTAGCGCGAGTACATCGTCGAAGGGCCGGTCGAAGGTCTCGGACCAGATCTCCACACCATCCACCGCGGACGACAACTGTGCGGAAACGCGGATCTGTTGCTCGGCACGACGAGCTGTCCCCGTGAGCACGAGCCCGACATCGAGAGCGCGACCCACCTCGCGTACGTCCAGGTCGCGCCGTCCCTTGTATCGATAGGCACTCGATCGTGCCGCGACGCGCAGCTGGGGAATGCGCCCCAGGGCCGTTGCCAGCTCATCCGTGATGCCATCAGCGAAGTACTCCGTAGTCGTGTCTCCACCGACGTTCACGAACGGCATGACCGCGAGGGACTGCGCACCCCCCGGGATCGCCGGCGCTGCGCTCCCGGCTGAGAGTGCCAGCACCGCGAACCATGCCAGCGCCGCAAGGGCACCGACGGCTACGGCCACCTTCCCGAACATCCCGCGCCGCGTCGCGGGAACCTGCAGTGCACCCGGCGTGGGGACGGACTCCAACGCTGCCACCAGCTCGCTGGCGGTCTGCGGGCGTTCGTCAGGCGACTTCGCCAGGCAGCGCATCACCACTGTCGCCAGTGGTGCCGGGACATGTGGCGCGCCCTGCGAGAGCGGCGTTGGGTGCTGTGCAATCTGCGCGAGGATGAGCTGATGCGCCTCCCGTCCCGCAAACGGCGGAGAGCCGCTGAGGATCTCGTAGGCGACGCAACCGAACGAGTAGATGTCGGCGCGATGGTCCACGTCGGGCGCGCCGGCCGCCTGCTCTGGCGACATGTACGCCGGCGTTCCCACCGCCGTGCCCGCCTGTGTCAGGTGCGTGATGCTGTGCGCTGTCCCGATGTATGGCTCCGTCCTCGCTGCGTTGATGGCCTTCGCAATCCCGAAGTCGCTCACCACGGCGGAGCTGCCGGCGAGGAAGATGTTCTCCGGCTTGATGTCGCGATGCACTACACCCTGAGTGTGCGCGTACTCCAGGGCACGAGCTACGTCACGAAGGATGCGCACGGCATCATCGAGCGGAACCGGTCCTCGGGCGATCCGCGCTCGAAGCGTGTCCCCCTCTACAAAGGGCATCGTGTAGTAGGGGAGGTCGGCGGCGGCGCCGGTGGAGTGCACCGGCACGATGTGCGGATGCTGCAAGCGAGCCGCGACCTGCACCTCACGCATGAAGCGCTCGGCGGAGACACCGGCGGCCAGGTCGGGCGGGAGGACCTTGATGACGATCCGTCGGCCCAGCGCCGTCTCCGCGGCAACGAAGACGCGCGACATCCCGCCACCTGCCAGCTCACGCTCGAGGGTGTAGGCAGCGCCGAGAGACTGCTGAAGGCGGGTCTGGAGGTCGGAAGTCATGGCAAGCGACAACAAGTGTCGCGTGACCAAGCTACGACCTGCACCATGCGTGAGCCATCATTGGAGAGCCGACGACAGGACGCGGTTTGCAGCCAAAGCCTGTGTGCGGCGTCAGTTACCGCAATATTGCTCCCGCCTGACAGACAGCGTGGCGAACAGCTGTTCGGCGCGACTCAGCGTTGGCGCTGTCGCTTTGCAGTGAACGTAGCAGTCCCCATGAAACCCAGCGATGCCGTCCCACGAAGGTCGTCAGGGCCGTCGATGGAATGAGGCGCCGGCGACGGCGCCAGAATGACGGTGTCGCCAGCGCCGAGCCCGTTCCGGATGTGGGTGAGATGCGGAGGACGGGGCGGTTCCTCGCCGAAGCTCAGCCATTCCGAGGCCCGCGCAGCCGCACTGCCCGGGGCGCGCGGGGTACGAGTCAGCGTGTGTACTAAAGTTCAGTCACGTCAGCAGGGTCGGGAGGTCATTGTGAATCGCAGATATTTCACGGCGCCGGCACTCATACTCGCGGCTGTTCTCGCAGCCTGTGCCGTTTCGCGCCAGCAGGCAGCCCAGATGGGTGCAGAGCAGTCCGCGCAGTTGAACCAGCAACTGCCGCTCATCCGGAACGCCAGCGCTGACCAATACGTGGAACAGCTCGGCCAGCGAATTGTGAGCCAGACCCCGTACGCTGGCCAGGACTTCGAGTTCTATCTCTATCGGTCCGCCGAGGTCAACGCCTTCGCACTGCCTGGCGGCTTCATCTACGTCAGTACCGGACTTGTGGACGCCGCCGACAACGAGAGCGAACTGGCGGGTGTCCTGGCGCACGAAATCGCGCACGTAACGCTCGGCCATAGCGCCGAGCAAATCGAGCGCGTCCAGAAAGCCAACGTGGGCGCCGGATTGCTGTGCGTGTTCACCTCGGTCTGCCAGAGCGGCCTCGGACGCACCGCGGTGGACGCCGGTGGCAGCGCCTACCTGGCAAAATTCAGCCGCGCTGCTGAGCGCGAGGCTGACCTGACCGCCGTCCAGTACGTGGTCGCGAGCGGCATCCACCCTCAGGGGCTGGTGACGATGTTCGAGGAGCTGGCTCGAATGAGCCGGTCGTCGCCCAACCTGCTGGACTCGTGGTTTTCGTCGCACCCGATGGCTGAGGACCGCGCCGGGTACGTGAGTGGCCGCATTGCACAGTATCCAGCCGGGTCGCTGAGCCGGCTGTCCACGAACAGTTCGTCGTACCTTCAGTTCCAGCGTCTCGTGGCGTCGGCACGCTGAAGACGCGCGTTTCGGCGTGGTGACTGTCACACCCGCAGCGGGCGTGCTGTTCGCGCTCGGCATGCACCGCAACCGGCGCGTCCACGACGCTGGCGCGCCGCGGTGGTCGATCGCGCCGGCCGTCAGGTTGTGCCGCCCCTCGTGGAGAGTGATATTCGCATCACTCGATGCAACTGCGCTGATCCTGCGCCTTATCGCGCCAAAACCGCAGAGCGCGCCGCAAACGACGACGTACCTCCGCGAGGAACTGGACCCGTGAACACCTCCATGCGCAAGGTTGGCTGGTCGCCTGAATTCGGGATCGCGGCGCGACACTGGACGCAGATTGCCAGCTACGCCAACAACAACCGGCTGTATCTCTTCGTTCGCGGCGGCAAACAAGCCGCGATTCCCTGGATCGAAGCGCGCTTTCCGGGCAAACCGATGGAGCTGGGTTTCCTCAAGGTCGAGCCGCGCACGGGACTGCTCTGGGCGACGGCCAGCGATGAACGCCGGGTGTTCGACGCGCGCCAGCTCGTTCTCCGCAGAGTGGGCACGTCGTGTCGCGCGGTTGGCGCCGCAGGAACACCCGCATCGCCGCGTGAGTATCGCGAGCCGTGGGCTGGTCCCGGTGTAGTAATCGACACCCGCAGCGGACTCCCGTTTACGTCCGACTATGATCTCGCGGCGGTGATTCCGGCACAGGGCTTTGACTACATGCAGGATGTCGCCGGCTTCGAGATCGGCAAGAGCCGGACGAGCGCCTTGGCGGAACAGGCACGAGCTGATCTCAATAGGGCGTTCGCGAGCGAACGCTTCCGCCACGGGCCCCAGGCGCTCTACGACCAGAAACTCGGCCATGGCGACTCGGAGCACATCGTTGCCTTCTGCGCCAACGGCGACGTCTACACGTTCCGGACGCCGGCGACCGAGGCAGAAGCGGCGCAGCAGTACAAGGAGCTGCTGCTTGCCCTCCATCCGGACAAGAAAGAGCAGTTCAATCAGTAAACACCCGGCCTCGAGGTCGTCCATCTCGAACAGCTCGTCCGTATGGCGCCACCGCTCGTCGAGCGCCTCCTGGATGCGGCGGTGACTCTCGGCGGTTCCATCGCCGAACTTGAGCATCCAGATGAAGGATGACCCGCTCATCAGCAGCACGCACCGGTTGGCCGCGGCGCGACCCGCGCTGGAAGGCGACTGCGTGCGACATTCCGGTGACGGTGCTCAAACGCGCCGGCTGTATGCTCGGCGCTCCCGAACAGTGGACCACCGATCTCGATGTCCGCCCGGCAGGGAGAACCAGGTCCAAGAGCGTCAGTCGGCTTTCTCCGCCGCCACCCCCGGTTCATCGCGCCCAAGGGTGAATAGCGGGCAATGACGGGGCCGAAGCGGGAGCCCGAGGGACAACGGCGGACGTTTGCCGACGTCGCGGGCACGGGCCGATAGCTCGCGTGCAGGGGTGAACTACTTCCGCGGAGTGGGTATCGCGGGTGAGACGAAGCGACCACTGATGGACACGGCACCGTTTCGTGTATCTACGGTGCACTTGCGGCTGATTTCGGCGAGGTTCATCGGATTCGGCGGGCATTCCGCGCGTTCGTACTTTCCCATCCCTGTCAGGTCGAAGGTGCCCTCGACCGACGCGCCGGTGATCCGCTTTATGGTCACGCTCCCCTTCAGCGAGTAAAGCGTGACGTTGGCATCGCTCTCCGCCTGTTCGATCCACCCTTCCAGGCCCTGCCAGGTCCCATCGGACATCACGGTCGTTCCACTGCGCTGCCGCTTGATGACGCCCTCGCCGCGGCTGTATTGCATTGCCCCCACGGCGGTGTACGTGGTGTCCTCGCGCAGCGCCTCGGGTGGGACATCGGGGAGTACGATGACCGCGTGCGCGCCACTGTTCGACTGCCAGCCCCCGATCCCGGCGTGCTGCCAGGCAACGACCGGGTTGTCCTGCTGATTCATGTAGAGACTCACCACACCAGACTTCGAGGGCTGGGACCCTCGCTGCGCGTAGACCGCGTTCGGCGAGAAGACTTGAATCAGGCTGCTCAGGGTCACCAGGGAATCCACCATCGACTCGGCGCGAACCGCATTCACGAGGTCATCGGGCGTCGGGCGGCTTCCCGGCTGCATTCGGGCTGCCATGCGCAGTGCCATCGCCTGCATCTCCTGGGGCGTCATCTGGCTGATCTGCTGCTGGAGGCGAAGACCCACGCTGGCATCGGGTGTCACCGGGTTCGAGGACACGGAGACCTGATGTGTGCAGGACGTGCCACCGTCGCTCAACAACCCCTGGATGTGGAACTCGCCCTCGGCCGGCTCGCTGACGGGAGCCCCGCCGCCCGGCTGCGGATTGAGGGACGGTGGCGTCAGGAGCGCTTGCGCCGCTGGATGGACGGCAGCCCAGAGCTGCCGTGGATCGCACGTCGCCACCTCGGCGAGGCGGAACTCGATCGTGTACGACCGATCCTGGGACTGCGCGGCGTCCTCGGCGACGTTGGCCACGCGCACAAGGAACCGGAGCGTGTCCGTGCTTCCACGGATCGCGGTGCGGAATGCGTTGCGCTCCTCGTGTCGGGCTGGCCGATCGAATCGCGTCGTGTCGACGACGAGGTGCAGGTCCGGGTGGTCCTGGGCGAGCCTGATCGTGAGGCCCGCTGTCATGCCCGGAGGTACCCGAACCGTCAGGAACCAGGCCGAGGCCGCGAGTCCTTTCGTCGCCTGCACCTCATGCGTTCTGTCGATGACCTGCGTGTTGGCCGGGCTGAGGTCCACCAGCCGCTCATAGCGATAATGGCTGCTGTCAGCGGCGTGACGGGCGATGAACTGCGGATACAGGTTATAGAGGCCGCCGTCCACGTCCTTCAAGGCATCGGCGATCGGGCCAAGGCCGCGCCGTTTGGCGTCGGCACTCGGGTCCGCGGCAAGCTTGTCGAGCACCTCGGTCAGGAAGGCGACGCGGTCAGTCGAGCCGATGTCGCCGCCCAGGTGGAACCAGAAGTGGCCCGTGCGATACACCTCGGTGTTCGTGCTGCAGCCTGCCCCGACGAAGGGCTCGTCCAGCGGCTCATCGTAGCTCCGGCGCTCGAACAGGTCGATGGGGCCATAGGTCCGTTCTCCCCACGCATATCGAACGGCCTCGGCGCTGCTCTCCAGGAACCAGTCAAGCTGGGTCGGCCACTGGCGTCGATATGCGTACTGGACGCCATGGAACACCTCGTGGACCGGCGTCAGCAGGTTGCCCTCGTTCCTGCCGACATGGTTGTCATGCAGTCCCGCGGTGTCCAGGACCAGGCCGAAAGGTTCGAAGAGCGCCTTGCCGAAGGTGACCACCTGCTTGTTGGTGTCGTAGTACGCCGCAACGTTGCCGCAACTGCTCGTCAGGCTGTCGTCGTAGAAACCGTCCAGCCGGGGCGTCCCGGCCTGGTCGCGGGCGTAGACGATTCGTGGCTGCTTGAAGCCCAGTGATTCCAGCCAGACGGTCGACTGTTCGAGCTGGTTGGTGAGGAAGCCAAGTCGCTCCGGGCCCAGCGTGCCGGTGACTTCCGTGACGCGCCACGCCGTCGCCCCCCATGCTTGCGCAGGGGCCAGTCGCGGCCCGGCGGCCGCCAGGACGACCGCGAACCAGACGACAGCCCGGTGGAACATGACCACGCGGACGCCGCCGAGCCCGGCGCGTCGCCGACTCAGCGTAGCGGGCCGCGCGTCTGTTTGCATTCGGCCTCCCATGCGGCCGGCAGGTCGTGCAGGCGCGGTACGCGAACCGGACCGGCCCCGAAGGTGAACGTGTGAGTCACCGCGGTGGCGTTGCCGCCTGCGCCGACATGGAACTCGAGTCGAAACGGCTCAGTCTCCCCGGAGTTCATCCGGGCCTGCACGAACGTGCGGTCGCCGGTCGAGCGCAGCGTCCACGGCGACACGTCACCCCACATGGCGCCGAACTTCAGGCGGCCATCGCAGTCCGGGATGACGAAGAAGTTCCGAGGATTCCGCTGCTGCGCCGGATCGCCATACACTCCAGCGAAGCGAGCGAGATCCTGACGCGTCGGTCCCAGGTCGACCGGAGTCCGCGATCGATCTTCCGGCCCAGGTTCGGCGGCCTGCTTCGCCCGATCCGCACTGTCAACGCGATCGGCGCTGTCCAGCATTTTCGCGATCTGCTGCACGGCTGGCGAGCGTCGCGACTCGGCAGTGCTCATCTCTCCGGCGATGGCGAGGAAGACCTGCGCCGCGGTCATGTCTCCGGCCTTCGCGTACTCGGTCCCGACGCCCATCATGCCCTTGAGGTCGAACTGGTAGTCGCCGGACTCGCGCTCGACGATCTCCTGGTACCGCTTCTCGGCAGCCGCCGCACCACCCGAGGTGTAGGCGGCCCGGATCTCCCTGGACAACAGCGGTTTCGTCCGCGCCTGCGCGGCGACCAGTTGCGGCGCGAGCACGCCCGTCACGAGGAGGAGCACGCCAGGCAGGATCCGGCGGCAGTGGCGCGTCCCCGCAGGCGATGACGTCCGCATCAGCGCCGCGCCCCCATGGCACCACCGAAGAGTCCGAGGCCCAGACGGAGTTGCACGTCCAGTTGCCTGAGTTCGCTCGACACTGCCGTCGTGCCCGCGTACTCGGCGGTGTAGGAGTACAGATCCGCGGCGGCGGTAACGGTCATGCCACCCAGGCGGAGCGTCGCCCCACCGCCGACCACTCCGGTCACGTCCGTCCTGTCGGCATCGTCAGTGAACGCCACGCCGCCGCGCGACACGACGCCGGCGCCACCGTTCACGAAGACCGACAGCAGGCCGGTAGGGGGCAGGAGAAAAGCGACCAACTGCGCGGCACCGTTGAAAAGCCGGGCGTCGCGCGATTCCGGCGTGCCACCGCCGGGGCGGAAGGCGAAGGTCGTTGGCACATAGCTGCCGCCGACGCTCAGGCTCAACCGGCTCCCAAGCGCGAGCGCCAGCCGCAGTCCGAAGGAGGGCCCGGCCTCGATCTCCCCGACATTGCCGTTGGCCGCATCCAGCAACTTCTCGGTCGGGATGTAGAACCCGATTTCGGGAGCGAGACTGAGGCGCTGGGCGTCGGCCCGTGGGCCGGCCGTCGCGAGCAGCAGGAGGGCGGTCAGGAGCCTCGTGAGGGTCGGCATGATGAGTCCTCGATGTGAACTCGATCGGGTGATTCCCACGGATACCTGAACGGATCGGGCGGGCCGAATCCGCCACATGGCGCGCCGGGGAGGGTGAGTCCCAGATCTAGTTGAGGTGGTGCCTCGCAATAAGGGGACCATCGAGTGCGTCTTTCACGGCGCCCGGTTCGAACGGACTCCGGCGAAGGCCCGCCGGTTGCCGAGCGACCTGTCCGGCGGAGGCTGGGCAAGGGGCAAGCTGGCCGTCTGCGTGCTGGGAAAGATCGATGGAATCGAGACGGCGCTCGTACCGATTGCTCCGATGACGTTTGTGGCATTGCCCCTCGCGCAACTACGTCGAGGACCCCACCCCAGCGGCGATCACGCCACGTCGCCGCCCAGCTCGGGACGCTGGAGGAACTCGGTGTCCGCCGCGAGCTCCTCGAAGCACAGGTTCACGGCCCGGCCCTCGGTGCGAGTCCGGTGGACGGTGCCGGCGGGGACCGTCGCAGCCTGCCAAGGCCCGAGACGGAGTGTGCGTCCGTCGGTCAGGTCGATGAAGAGGCACCCCTCGACGACCAGGAACAGCTCGTCCGAAGTCGTGTGCCGATGCCAGGGGTACTCGCCGTCGAACACCGCGAGTCGCAAGCAGTGTCCGTTCACCGCCTGGATAACGTGGTTGGTGTACTCGCCGGTCGCCGCCGCGGCTTCGTCGGCGAGATCCACGATGTGGAGCGGCGGATAGCGTACGGGCTCGTGTGCGTACGATGCGGAGTCTGGACGCATGGTCATGGTTGGTTGTCGCGAAGGGAGAACGCTGGCTCGGTCACCGCCGTGGAGCCTCGGTCGGCCATCGAAGGGACGCGGATGCGCACCAAGATGATGCGGGGGCCGACCAGATACACAGCCCCATCCTGTCATTCCGCCGCTCTGCACGGGCTTGGGCTCGCGCTGGCTCGTTTCTGCGCTCAGCCGCCCCTGGGACGCATTGACATCTTGATGTATGTCTAATACACTAAAATGTATGAAGCGGACCACATTGAAGATCGACGAGGGCGTGCTCCGGCGCCTCAAACAGCGAGCGGCTGCCGAAGGGATCAGCCTGCAGGACCTGGCCAACCAGCTGCTGCGACGAGGTCTGGCCACACCAGACCGCACGCCGTACACCCTGACCTTGAAGGGCTGGAAGGCGACAGCGCAGCCCGGCGTCGACATCCTTGATCGCGACACGCTGTTCGACGTGATGAACGGTCGCTGATCGTGCGAGCGATCGACACCAACGTCCTGGTATTCGCCGAGATCACGTCGAGTCCGCAACATGGGCGGGCACGGGAGGTGCTTCGCGCCCTGGGAGAGGGCGCGTCGGCCTGGGCGATACCCTGGCCGTGCGTCTACGAGTTCCTGCGCGTGGTGACGCACCCTCGGGTGTTCCACCCGCCCGTGCCAATGGACGTGGCGCTGCGAGACCTGCGCGCCGTTCTTGGTTCGCCTTCGCTTATCCTGCTCTCCGAAACACCACGCCACGCCGACGTGATGGATGCGGTGGTTCGTGAGTCAGGCGTCGCTGGAAACCTGATTCATGATGCCCACATTGTGGCGCTTTGCCTGGAGCACGGGGTGACCGAGATCATCACTGGCGACCGCGATTTCCACCGGTTCTCCGGGCTCACCGTGACTGATCCGTTCGTGTCCTGAATGGACCGGGACACCCGGGGCTGATCCTCCGGGACATGCCCTCCGCTGAGGTCGAGTCTGTTCCAAATACAGCACGTCCGCGCGGTCCTGGTTCAGGGATCGCGCGTGCGCTCTTGCGCCCGCGACGGGAGACGCGATCTTCGTGGCAGCGCGGGTCCGTTGGTGAGCGTTGGCCAGAGAATGCGCGCTGCACCCGACGCGCAGGGAGGACACGTCACCGTGCGGTGGCGCTGAACGTCAACCAGCGGCTGGTCGGCTTTGGCGACGGCACCGTGTACGTGGCTCGGCGCGATGCCGATGACCTGGAGTGGCTCGAGCGACACGCCTGGCCACCCGCCCCACGATGAGTCGAATGAAGAACCTGTCGAAGCGCCTGACGCCGATGTTTGCGTGCAAAACACCGGCTGCGCCGAGTGTCCAGGACACGCACCTGCGCGCAACGGGGGTGACCGTCATGCGCACGGCGCTCGTGTCGCTGCTGGTCACCCTTGCTCCGCTGGTGGCAGGCGCCCAGGAACTCAGGTCGACCGGTGCCGACACTGCCTGCGGTTGCCGGATCGTGCTTCAGAAGCTGGCGCAGCTTGGCCGCGCCGAAGATACCATCGCCATTCTGGGCTCCAGCACGGTCGCCCGCGACTCCCGAGGGCGGTTCTATGTGGGAGGCATTCTCCCATACGCCGGTGTGGCCGTATTCGACTCGGCCGGCCGGCACCTCGCCACGATGGGGAGAGCGGGCAATGGGCCTGGCGAACTGTCGAGAGTGCGGTATGTCCGGACGATCGCGGGCGATACGCTCCTTGTCCATGACGATCATCGCATGACCGTGTTCGACCCCACCGGTGCGTACCTGCGAGCGGCGCTCCTGCCCGCCGGGCCGCGAGCGTTCAGGTTCACCCCTTTGGGTGACGGCCAGGTCGTGCTCAACAACTACTTCCCGACGCACGCCGCGTTCGTGCTGCTGGGCCGCAACCACGAGGTCGTCCGCGAGTTCGGCAAGTCGGTTGGTGGGGACCGCTTCGGCTCCGACGAACTGCAGTTCCGCGTTGCGGACGTTGGCGGAGGCCGGTTCGCCGCGGTGCAACAGTACCATCGATTCCTGGTTCAGATCTGGGACACGAACGGCAGGCTCGTACGGGAGTTCAACCGCAGTCCTCCGTGGTTCCCCCGCTACACGCGCGAACAGCGCAGACCGCTCGGCTTCGCCTCGCGCTACCCGGTCGTGATGGGCGCCTGGGGCGACATCGACCAGCGGCACTTGTGGCTGGTCGCCAGTGTTCCCGATCCGTCCTGGAAGGAGCCGGCGTGCAATCCGCTTCCTGGAGCCCCACGCGGCGAAGGTAGCCGCTGCGCGCCGATCCCGATGTCGGCGCAGCAGCGAGCCTGGGACACCATCGTGGAGGTGCTCGACCTGGACACGGGCCGCGTGCTGGTCTCGCAACGATTCGACGAAGATCTCACGGGCTTCATGGAAGGCGGACTGCTGTACGCCCTTCGCGAGAATGACGACGGCCTCATGGTAATTGACGTCTGGCGCGCGCGGATCGTGCCGGGTTCGTGAGCGATCCGAGCGATCCCGGGTTCAGGGCAGCACCTGGCACGGGTCGAACCGGTCGTGAGCACTTGCACCACACAGGCGCCCAGTGCCCACGGAAGGCGCGGCGATCGCTCGGCTGCCCGAATGCTGCGCGACAATTTCACGTCGCCGCCTAACGGCCTTCCCGACCGCGCCACCGATCCATCTCGCGGCGGTCTTTCTTTCCGGGCTTGCCGCGATCGCGAAAGACCGGCGGACCCATCGCCTTCAACTGCGCCGCGAGTCTGGACCTCGCCTGAAGGCTCTCCTCCGATTCGGCGTAGAGCGTCGCCGCGACGGTTGCTGGTCCGCGTTGCTCCGACTCGCCCAGCAACTCGATGGTCTGTTCAAACGGGGGCTTCCGGATGTGAATCGTGTCACCGACGGTGACCTGGCGCGAGCGCTTGGCGCGCTCGCCGTTCACCTCCACTCGGCCCGCGTCGACCGCGTCCGCGGCCAGCGACCGCGTCTTGTAGAAGCGCGCGGCCCAGAGCCATTTGTCGAGGCGGACGGACATGGGATGCAGTACTGAGTGTTTCGATTAGCGGCGAGCAAGGTGTGGATCCGTGGGTGGACTATTCCTGCTCCGCAGTGATCGGTGGCACGGATCCCCAGCCACCGTTCACGTATCAGTGGGTCGTCGGAAGCGCGGCTGCCGGCACCGCCGCTTCGATCCAGCGCTCATTCCCTCGTCGTCCACGACAAGTATGTTGGTTCAGGTGGTGGACGCGAATGGTGTGATCGCTGAGTCCGAGGGATCTTTCTTTGTGAGCGCCAATACCGGGACCTGTCCACCGGAGGAGCCGAACTGCTCCGAGCAACGCATACGAAGCCCGATCAAAAACAACACGCTGGTGATCGGCCCTAACAACTCCCAACGTCGGGTACTACCTGGTGCGATCAAGAAACGAACTGGCACCGCGAAACCGCCTCCGCGACCCTGATCGCGATCTGGGACCCTTGGCAGGTGCTCTTGGAGAGTCGGCGCATCGGCGCGATGCGCGAAAGGTCCCTGCTGTACGAATCGGAGGCGTGCTATTGGCGATCGTCTACGCAGGATGCGGCAACTCCACGGGCACAGCATGCGGGCTCTTTGAGTATGTAGATCCGCTCTTCACAATTGTTGAAGCAAAGAACGCGATCAGCGGCACTCCGGTGAGTCCGGTCTATCTCTCGTCCATTCTCTTTGGTGACGAACCGCTGCCCGCGGAGTTCCTCACCTACGCGAATGCATACGGTGTAAACGTCGTTGGAGACAGGCTCAGGTGTACGGTGCCGTGTGGCTTCTCTTCGCTGCAGGGAGAGTATCAGTTTGCCATCGGTGGCGCCGGCTATCGCGACACAACGATCACTCTTGAGGGACGATACGGTCGCGCAGATGGTGGCTGCCCAAGTCGCTTTTATGATGGCGTCGAGATCACGCTTGCTCTGACGCCACTGTAATTGTCGAAACGGTGGAGTTCGATGCCTCGATCATGTCGCGGGATGTCGCGCCCTGTTGACCCGCCCGAGCCACCGGAACGTTCGTCCACTGCAGAGGCTCCATTGACCTCGATCCCAGCGGGAGCGTCTACCCGCTCCATCTCCTGAAGTGCACGCCCCTATCGCTGGCCCGACAGCACACGCTGCAGCGTCGCTGAGTCCACATTGGCTCCACTCAGCACGATTCCCACCCGCCGACCCGCCACCCGCGGCGCCAGCCTGAGCAGACCCGCGAGCCCCGCGGCACCAGCCGGTTCCACCAGCGTGTGCGTCGTCCGCAGCAGCAACCGCATCGCATCCGCGATCTCGGCGTCGGTGACCGTGATGAAATCGGCCAGCCCTTCCAGCAGGGCAGGGAACGTCATCTCGTACGACGAGCGCGTGGCCAGGCCGTCGGCAAACGTGTCGGCCCGGTCCAGCTTAACGTGCTGTCGCGCGTGCCAGGCATCGTGTGACGCCGCGGCACCTGCGGCCTGCACGCCGTAGACCTTGGCCGCAGGCCTCATCGCCCGGAAGACGGTCAGGGCGCCTACCGCCTGCGATCCGCCCCCGACGGCGATCACCATCGCATCGATCTCCGGCTCCTGCTCCAGCAGCTCCAGCGACAGCGTCCCGGCCCCGGCGATGATCTGCTCATTGTTGGTCGAATGCGCCAGGGTCGCTCCCTCCTCCTTCCGGATCCTCTCGGCCACTTCCACTGCTTCGTCGTAGTCGCGTCCCTCCTCGATGACCCGCGCCCCCAGCGCCCGCATCCCGGCGTTCTTGTCCGGGTTGTTGCCGAGTGGAACGCAGATTGTGGCCCGAACCCCGAAGGCACGGCCGGCATAGGCAATCCCCAGTCCATGGTTGCCGCGCGTCGCCGCGACGACACCCCGCACGCGCGCCTCGTCAGGCAGCGCGGTCATGAACGAGAGCCCGTTCCGCACCTTGAACGATCCGGTCGGCTGGAAGTTCTCATGCTTGACGAAGATGCGGACATCGTGATCGATCGCTTCGTCCAACTCGCGGTACGAACGGAGTGGCGTGGGCGCGAGAAGTGGAGCGAGCCGGATGCGGGCGGCCTGGATTGCGCTGATGGAGACGGACACGGGGAGAGGGCAGAGGGCAGAGAGCGGCGCGGCTTCGTGACGCGCCAGCGTTGATGTCACCGGCAGGTGACAGCGCAGCGTCCACTGGAAAGATCAGTCCAACGACCTGCGACTGCCACCATCACCGGGAAGGCCGGCGGATCAGGGGTGGCCTGACTCTTGACCAGCGGAACCCTGAAACACGGATGCACGGGCGTCGTACAGGGTTCCGGCAGCAACACACACACACGCAGGGTGCGAACGATGTTCACGACTC
>DASWGU010000100.1:0-9654 GCA_036393555.1 Gemmatimonadaceae bacterium | reverse complement strand
CTCGGGATCGTCATCGTTGACACCGTAGTTGCCGATCATGGGCGCGGTCATCACCACGATCTGTCCCCGGTACGATGGGTCGGTGAACACCTCCTGGTATCCGGTCATGTTCGTCGTGAACACGACTTCGGCTACCGTGACGGGAGCGTCATGAACGAGGGACCCAGCGAAAAGGGTCCCGTCCTCGAGGAGGAGGAACCCTGGCTTCCCGGCGAGATGATGGCTCACGCTGGCGCTACGGGTTTTTCTTCTCGCCCGCGCCCTTGTCAGCCGGTCCCAGTGGCACGACCGAGGTTGGCGCCGGCGTGCTCGTGGCGGGTGCCGTGACGGGGGGCTGCGCCAGCCCCTGGTCCAGAATGGACGACGGGGTGCGACCACGGGTCGACAAGATCTGCAGCACGAACGCCAGTAACAGAAACAGGCCGCCAGCCCACCACGACGCCTTCGTCAGCACGTTTCCCGCCTGACGAGATCCCAGGAAGGCGTCGGCTGCCGTCGTGACTCCGCCGAACGATGCGGCAAGGCCCCCGCCCTTCGCCGCCTGCATGAGAATGACGGCTATCAGGATCAGACTGTCGAGGACGAGGAGGACCAGAAGAAAGGTGTACATGGTTTGGGATCCGACGTGAGGCTGACGCGCTAACTGCGTAATATCACCCCACTTAACGCGCTGAATCAAGCGCAGACGATCGAGGACCATCCCTCGGCGTCGAGGCTGGCCCCTCCAACCAGCAGGCCGTCCACGTCGGGCGCCTCCAGGAGCGCCGCGGCGTTCCCCCGATTCACGCTCCCGCCATAGAGAATGGGAACGGCGGCGCCCTTCTCCGGCGACCGTTCCCGCAGCTCGTGCCGGATCGCAGCATGCACTGCCGAGGCGTCGGCCGGCGTGGCGTTCTTCCCCGTACCAATCGCCCACACCGGCTCGTACGCAATGATCATGTGAGCGACTTGCGCGGCGTCCAGCGTGGACAGGCCTTCTCGCAGTTGTCGCGTCACGACCGATTCCGTCGCTCCCGCCTCACGCTGCTCCAGCTTCTCACCTACGCAGAGGATCGGCACCAGGCCGGTCCGGAAGCAGGCCGCCACCTTTCTCGCCGTGTCCTCGTCCGTTTCACGGAACACGTGCCGGCGCTCTGAATGCCCGACCAGCGCGTAGTGGGCGCCGGCGTCTCGAGCCATGGACCCGGAGATCTCGCCGGTGAATGCGCCCTTGTCCTCCCAGTGGATGTTCTGCACGCCCACACGGATGTCGGAGCGCTCACGGAGCGATTCCACGACCGCCGGGAGCGCGACGCTCGACGGAAAGAAGAGGACGAGACGGTCGGAGTGACGGGCGTAATGAGCCAGAAACGTGCGCATGAACTCGCGCGCGTCCGTGGGCCCGTGGTTCATCTTCCAGTTGGCGGCAAAGACGGGTCGGCGCATGGGGGTCACGAGTCGTCGAGGGCAGAAACGCCGGGAAGGGTCTTCCCTTCCAGGAACTCCAGTGAGGCCCCACCACCGGTGGACACGTGGCTCATCGAGGTCTCGAGTCCTGCTTGCGCCACCGCGGCCGCGGAATCACCGCCACCGACGATCGTGACGGCGCCCCGGCTCGTCGCCGCCGCCATCGCCTGGGCAATGGCCCGCGTGCCGGCGTCGAACGGCGGCGTCTCGAAGACACCCATGGGGCCGTTCCAGAGAACGGTCTGCGCGTTGGCGATGGCGCGGGCGTACGACTCGGCGCTGGCCGGGCCGATGTCATACATCGCGGCGTCCTGCGGAATGGCATCCCGACGCACGGTGTGCGCCGTGCCGGGGCGGTCGAGACCCGCGGCAACGACCGCGTCGTGAGGCAGCGTCAGGCGCATGCGGGCTCGCTCCAGGAGGTCTTCGGCCAACGCCACACGATCCTCCTCGACGAGTGACGTGCCGGTCTCCAGACCCATCGCCCGATAGAAGGTACACGCCATCGCGCCGCCAATCAGCAGTCCGTCCACCATGGGCAACAGCGCCTCGATGACGTCGATCTTGCCCGAGACCTTGGCGCCGCCCAGGATAGCGATGAACGGTCGTTTCGGCTGGGTGACGGCGCGACCGAGAAAATCGAGCTCCTTCTGCATCAGGAAACCGGCGACGGCGGGTTTGAGGTATGCCGCGACTCCCGCCGTCGACGCGTGCGCCCGATGCGCCGATCCGAACGCGTCGTTCACGAACAGATCTCCAAGGGAGGCGAACGAGCGCGCCAGCGCGTCGTCGTTCGTTTCCTCACCGACGTGGAACCTCGTGTTCTCCAGCACCAGCACTTCGCCATCGCGCAGCGACCGCGTCGCCGCTTCGGCTTCCGGTCCGGCGCTGGAGTCTTCAAAGCGCACGGTCCGGGAAGTCAGCGTGGCCAGGTGCCGCGCGGTGGGGGCCAGGGAATACTCCGGTTCCGGTCTGCCCCTGGGCCGTCCCAGGTGCGAGAACAGGACGACGCGGACGCCACGTTCGCAGAGGTACTCGATGGTCGGGAGCGCGGCCCGGATCCTGGTGTCGTCGGCGACCTGCCCGTCGGCGTCGAGCGGCACGTTGAAGTCGACGCGCACGAGCGCCCGCCGGCCGCGCAGGGAGTCGTCAGGCAGATCCGTGAGGCCTTTTTTCACGCGCGACTGGACCAGGGACGCTGAACGGAGTGAGCCGGTGTCGTCCAGCTTCACGCGATCAGTCTGATGAGGTCGACGCACCGGTTGGCGTAGCCCCATTCGTTGTCGTACCACCCGCTGACCTTCACCATCGTCCCGTCGATGACGTTGGTGCTCAATCCATCGACGATGCAGCTGTATGGATTGCCGATGTAGTCCGACGAGACGAGCTCCAGGTCGGACACCGCCACGATGCCTTTCATCGGCCCGTCGGCGGCCGTCCGGAACGCGGCGTTCACGGCCTCGATCGTCGTGGCGCGCTCCACTTCGACGGTCAGCTCCGTGAGCGAGACATCGGGCGTCGGGACGCGGATCGCGATCCCGTCGATCTTTCCCTTGACCTCGGGGATCACCAGCGACGTCGCCTTCGCCGCTCCCGTCGTGGTCGGGATGATCGACAGTGCCGCGGCGCGGGCCCGCCGGAGATCCTTGTGCGGCAGGTCCAGCACGTTCTGGTCGTTGGTGTAGCTGTGGATCGTCACCATGTTGCCGTGCCGGAACCCGAAGGCGTCGCGGATCACCTTCACCATCGGCACGAGGCAGTTCGTCGTGCACGAGGCATTGGACAGGATGGTGTGCGCCGCCGGGTCGTACCGGTCATGATTCACGCCCATCACGATGGTGATGTCCTCGTCCTTGGCCGGCGCCGAGATGATCACCCGCGAGGCACCCGCAGTGAGGTGCTTCCGCGCGTCGGCCGCCTTGGTGAAGCGCCCGGTGGACTCCAGCACGATGTCCACACCGAGGTCCTTCCATGGGAGCGCGGCCGGGTCCTTCTGCGCGAAGACCCGGATGGTGTCCCCGTCGATCGTGATGCCGTCGTCCGTGTGGGTGACCTCTCCCCGGTACGTCCGGTGCACGGAATCATACTTGAACAGGTGTGCCAGCGTTTTCGTGTCGGTCAGGTCGTTGACCGCGATGAAGTCGATGCCGGCCTGCGTCTCCCTGGCGGCGCGAACGACCTGCCGGCCGATGCGCCCGAAGCCGTTGATCCCAACCTTGATGGCCATGCCGGAAATTCCTCTCAGAGTGGCGCGTCGCCGGGCAGGCGGGCGCGGCCGAACGTCAGATAGCTGATGACCCGGGCTCCGCCCGCGAAGAGGGCGGCGGCGCAGGCGTTCAGGGTCGCCGCGGTGGTGACGACATCGTCCACGAGAACCAGGTGCGCGCCGCGCAGCCGCGCGGCGTCGCCGGCGACCCGGAAGGCGCCGGAAACATTGGCTAGCCGCTGCTCGGGAGTCAACCGCGTCTGCGACGACTTGAAGTGAGGGCGACGCAGCACGTCGCTCCAGACGGGCAGCCCCTGGGCCGCGCCCAGTGACGCGGCGATGAGTGCGCTCTGGTTGAATCCGCGCTCGCGCTCGCGGCGCGCAGACAATGGCACGGGCACGAACGCCGTCCGCTCGGCCACGACGTCGTCCGGCCAGGACAGACGGGTCATGCGCGCGGCCATCCCGAACGCCAGCCCGGTCCACCCATCGTACTTGAAGGCATGGATCAGGTCACCAGCCACGCCACCGGGGACCCAGCAGACCGAACGGGACGCGCGCACGTAGGGCGGCAGGTACGGGCACCAACGACAGTCGCCCTCGATGCAGGGATAGCCACAGCGGACGCATTGCGGGCTGGGCAGCATGGCGACCCGCGACCAGCACGGGCCGCAGGCGGGATCTGCATCCACCTCCGGCAGTTGGCTGGCGCAGACGACGCAGCAGCGGGGCAGCAGCAGTTCGAGCGCGGCGCGCCATGCCCGCCGCAGTGGACTGACGTTAGGCGACCAGCGCGGCGCGCATGACGTTCCGGTCGGGAACGATTCCGAGCCAGCATTCGAAGGCATGTGCTCCCTGCTCGATCAGCATCTCCTGCCCGTCCGCGGCGCGGTGCCCCCCCGCCCGCGCCGCACGCACCCAGGGCGTTTCGCCGACACGGTAGGCCAGGTCCATCACGGCGGCGTCACGCGGGAGGCTCCCGATCGGTATCGGCAGTTCCTCCCCATGCAGTCCCACCGGCGTGGAATTGACAACCACGTCGGCGTCGCGGACCGCCTCGCCGGCAGACGCAGCCGGCTCGACGAGGCCGGGAAACCGCGCGACCAGCGCGTCCAGCCGCGCGCGCCCGCGAGCCCACGCTCGCACGCGGGCGCCTTCCCACGACTCGACCACGGCGCAGACGGCGGCAGCCGATCCGCCGGCACCGAGCAGCGCCACGCGCAGCCCGCGTGGGTCGGGGCCCAGGACGCTGTCCGACAAGGCGCGGAAGCCGTTGACATCGGTGTTGTCGCCGATGAGTGCTTGCCCCTCGTGCAGAAACGTGTTGACCGCGCCAATGCGCTCGGCGGTCGGCGTGAGCCGGTCGCAGAGTGCGGCCACGGCGGCCTTGTGCGGCACGGTCACGTTCCCGGCAGCGCGAACGGACCTCAGGCGGGCGATCGTGACGCCCAGCTCCGCCGGCGGCACGTCCAGCAGCTCATAGGTCAGCGGAACGCCGGCCGCTGCCAATGCCGCGTTCTGAAACCGCGGCGAGAGCGAATGTGCGACGGGATGCCCCAGCAGCACCAGGCGACCGGGGAGCGGCTTCATCCGGTTGTGTGGCCCGGCCGCGCCGTGAGACGATCAAAGGCCCGGCGGATTTCCCGCTGCAGCTCGTTGAGCGTTTCGCGGTACTGGTCCAGGTCACCGCCGAACGGATCGGCGATCGCATGGCCGGCCCCAGTACCCGCCGCAAACGCAGTAAGCAGATGCGTTCGGCCTTCACCGCCTAACGCTTCGGCGCGCTCGACGTGGTGTGGCCCCATGGCGAATACGAGATCGTGGCCCTGTACCAGGTCCCGGGTGAGCTGCCGGGCGCGGTGCGCGCTGATGTCCAGGCTGCGCTCCAGCGCGACGAGAAGGGCACCATCGGATGCGGGGGCGCCCGCCCATGCACTGGTCCCGGCGCTGGACACATCCACGTCGGTCAGCCCCCGCTCGATCGCTTCGCGGCGCGCCAGCGCTTCGGCGATCGGGCTGCGGCAGGTGTTCCCGGTGCAGACAAACAGGATTCGCATGGAACCTCGTCAGGCGTCGCCGATCAGGTCCGGCACGCTCTCCCGCAGGGTCTCCGCCGGGATCGCGCCCGGTCGGATGACCCGGGGACGACGTCCGGTGCAGTCGACGACCGTCGAGGGCGGTGACGGTTCCAGGCGCCCGCCATCCAGGACGCGCAGGGCTCCGCGCGCCACCGCGTCTCCCCACTGCTCAACAATCTCGGAGACCGTCATCGCTGGCGGTAGCCCCGGCTGGTTGGCCGAGGTCGACGTGATCGGGTCGCCATACGCCGCGATCAACCGCTGCAGGGCGACGTGCGACGTCCAGCGCACTGCGACACCCCCTTCGGGTCCACGCAGACGAGGCGGCACGCGGTGCTCACCGCCCGGCAGGACCAGCGTCAACGGGCCGGGCCAGTACCGCGCGGCCAGCCGCGCCGCGCTGCTGGTCAGGTGCAGGTCATAGCGACGCAACATGTCGCTGTCACTCACCAGCAACAGAAAGGGTCTCAGCGTCGGCCGTCGTTTGAGGACGACCAGGCGTTCCACGGCCTCGCGATCCACCGCGCCGCCGAAGCCGTACACGGTCTCGGTCGGGTAGGCCAGCACGCCGCCCGCCCGCAGGTGAGCGATGGAGTTCGCGAGTGACGACTCGACTTCCTGCGGTGACCAGAACGGAATGGCGGCCGGCAGCATCAATCGGCCAGGGTCGACAGACGTTCCACCCGCGCGAAGTCCGACTCCTCCGTCACCTTCATCGCCCGCTCGCTTCCCCGCACCACGACCACCTCCATGCCCAGTCGCTCGCAGAGCGCGGCGTCATCGGTCGCGGTCAATCCCGAGCGGCGGGCGTCGACGTACGCCGCCTCGATCATGCGAAGCGGGAAGGCCTGCGGGGTCTGCGCCCGCCAGAGGCCGCGACGATCCACGGTGCGGACGATCCGGCCCGACTCGTCCACCGCCTTGAGCGTATCCACCACGGGCAGCGCCGCCACAGCGCCCCGTCCCCGCCGCGCTTCGGCGATCACCGCGTCGATCGTGGCGTCGGTGACCAGTGGTCGCGCGGCGTCATGTATGACCGCGATGGTCAGATCCTCAGGCAGATCCTCGAGTCCGTTCCAGACGGAGTCGCCCCGTTCGGCGCCACCGGTGCTCACCAGGAGGCGGTCCAGATCGCACTGGAACAGCCACGGTGGCGGATCACCGGCATGAGAGCGCGGCAGGACGCACACCACCAGCGCAACGTCGGCGCGCCGCTGAAACGCGTGCACCGCGTGCAACAGCATCGGCTTGTCGCCGACCCAGCGAAACTGCTTGAGTTCGGCGCCGCCGCCGACCCGCAACGACGATCCTCCGGCCACGATCACCACGCCGACGTCGGCCGCCCCGCCGTCGCGCTGGCGCACCTCGGGTGCGGTTGCGTCGCGCGGCAGGTGGCCCGGAGCGCGAGGATCGCTCACCGTCGAAAGATCTCCGCGAACAGCGCGCCCAGGTTCTCGTGCCGGCCGAGCCGGAGGGTCCCGGATGTCTTCAGGGCGCCCGCCCGGCTGCCGACGTGGGCAACGGACATGCCCAGCTGGGCTGCTTCCGCCAACCTGCGCTCCATCTGCGAGACGGCCCGGATCTCGCCCCCCAGCCCCAGCTCGCCAATGAAGACGGTGCGCGCCGGCAGCGCCACGTCGAACACGCTCGACGCCACTGCGGTGGCGATCGCGAGATCACCCGCGGGTTCCGTGAGCCGCAACCCGCCGGCCACGTTCACGAACACGTCCAGTTGCGACACCGGGAGTCCCGTGCGCTTCTCCAGGACGGCCAGGAGCAGCGCCAACCGTCGCTGATCCACGCCGGTCGCGACGCGCTGCGGCGTGCCGTATCCGGCCTTTGCCGCCAGTGCCTGGATTTCCACCAGAACCGGCCGGGATCCTTCGATCAGCGCGGTGACGGCGGTGCCTGACGAGACCGAGCCGTCACCCATGAACAGGGCCGAAGGATTTGCCACCGCCGTGAGGCCCTGTTCAGTCATCCGGAAGACCCCGATCTCGTCCACGCTGCCGAACCGGTTCTTCGTGGCCCTCAGGATGCGGAAGTCGAGCGAGCCGTCTCCCTCGAAGTAGAGCACCGTGTCCACGATGTGCTCGAGGGTCTTCGGGCCGGCGACACCACCGCCCTTCGTCACGTGGCCAACGATGAAGACGGCGCAGTCCGATTCCTTGGCGTAGCGCATCAGTCGCGAGGCACACTCCCGCACCTGGCCCACGTTGCCCGGCGCTCCGTCCAGCTCCGGCACGAAGATCGTCTGGATGGAATCGACGACCAGCACGTCGGGTTGCATGTCGCGCGCCACGGCGAGGATGGCGTCCAGGTCCGTCTCGGTCAACAGTTCCACATCCAGCGCGGAGCCGCCGAGTCGCCCGGCGCGAAGCCGCACTTGCGGGCCAGACTCCTCGGCGCTGACGTAGAGCGAGCGATGCGCCGCCGCCGCGGTGCTGGCCGCCACCTGCAGCAGGAGCGTCGATTTGCCGATCCCTGGCTCCCCGCCGACCAGGACCACGCTGCCGGCGACGATTCCGCCACCGAGCACGTAGTCGAGTTCGCGAAGCCCCGAGGCCGTGCGGATACCACGAGGTGCGTCTACCGATCCGACCCGAACCGCAGTCACCGTCGCCTGCTGATTGCGTCCGCCGCGGGGTGTCCGGAGTCCGGCGCGCGGTGCGGCGCGCTCCACTTCCTCGACCAGGGTATTCCACTCGCCGCAGGTCTCGCAGCGGCCGCCCCACTTCGGGTGACCCGCACCACACTCACTGCAACGGTAGACCGTCTTCTGCCGAACGGTCACGGTCCCTGTCGCGGCGTGTAGTTGTCGAAGCGCGTGTACTGCTTGTGGAAGTGCAGACGGATCGTGTCCGTGGGACCGTTGCGCTGCTTGCCGATGATCAGCTCGGCCAGCCCCTCCAGCGGTGTCCCATCGGCCATGCGGCGCGGCTCACCCCGTTCGTCGGTCGAACCTTCGTAGTACTCCGGTCGGTACAGGAACATTACCACGTCGGCGTCCTGTTCGATGGCGCCCGACTCGCGCAGGTCGGACAGCTGCGGCCGCCGGTTGTCACCCGATCGCTGCTCCGGCGCACGGGACAGCTGGGACAGCGCCACAACGGGTATGCGCAGTTCGCGCGCCAGCGTCTTGAGCGAGCGCGAGATGTAGCTGATCTCCTGCTGGCGGTTCTCCGAATCCGGCGGCCCCGCGATCAGCTGGAGGTAGTCGATGATCACGATGCCGACGTTGTTCTCCACCTGCAGCCGCCGGGCGCGCGAGCGGATGTCCAGCGCCGTCAGGCCCGGCGTGTCGTCGATCCAGATGGGCGCTGCGCTCAGGATGCCTGTCGCCTTGGCCAGCCGCGTGAAGTCGTCACTCGTCAGGCGGCCATTACGCAATCGCTGGGCGTCGATGTAGCCCTCGGCCGCGAGCATGCGGCCCACCAGTTGCTCCTTCGCCATCTCCAGCGAGAAGACCGCCACCGGTACCTGCGTCTGGATGGCCGCGTTCTGCGCCACGTTCAGGATGAACGCGGTCTTTCCCATCGACGGTCGCGCCGCGACGATGCTGAGCTCCGAGGGCTGGAACCCGAGGGTGAGCTTGTCGAGATCCATGAAGCCGCTCGGCACGCCCGTGACGGCCCCGCCGCCGCGAGCCAGCTCCTCGATGCGCTCCATCGCCGGCCAGAGCAGTTCCTTGATCCGATGGAACCCTTCACGGCCGCGCTCGGTGTTGATCTGGAGAATGCGCTGCTCGGCATGGTCCAGCAGCTCGGCGGACGTGCGGCGGCCGTCGTATGCCTCGGAGACGAGCTCGGTGGATGTCTCGATCAGGCGCCGGATCAGCCCTTTCTCGCGCACCATCCGCGCGTGGTACTCCACGTTCGCTGACGTGGGCACGGCGTCCAGCAGATGCGACAGGTACTCCTTGCC
>DASWGU010000099.1:0-15684 GCA_036393555.1 Gemmatimonadaceae bacterium | reverse complement strand
AGTAGATCCGCCCATCCGGTCCCCACGCCGGACGCTCGGCGGGCAGATCTCCCGGCCCCGGCTCGTAAACGACGCGTGGAGGTCCGCCCGGCACCGGCGCGATCAGGATTCGTCCATCGGGAACATTCCAGCGGTCAACGTACACGATTGACTTGCTGTCCCGTGACCACCGCGGTGAGCCTGCGGACTCGGCGATGAGAAGCGGCTTGGACCACGAACCTTCGGGCGAGCGACTCGTCACGTAGACGCTGTTGCCCGATCCTGTACCGGTCGCGCGGGATCCACCGAACCCGGCGAATTGGTCCACGAGGAGAATGGACGACCCGTCGTGCGACCATTCCGGATAGCTCTCGGAGGCCGGCGTATCCGTCACTCGCCGCGCTTCACCCCCTGCCAGCGGCAGCACCTCGATGTCGCGAGTGCCATTCCGCCAGGAGTGATAGGCGACGTACGCGCCGTCAGGCGACAGGTCGCCCGCGAACTCGTCGGCGGGGCCGTTGGTCAACTGCTCACCGGGACCACCTTCAACGGGCATGCGCCAGATGTGCGACCGCCCGCCGAGGTTGGAGTCGTACACGAGCCAGCGGCCGTCGGGCGATACCCGCATGGCCTCGACGACATGGCTGCCGGACGTCAGGGCCGTCGCCCCTTCCGCGCTCACCGGCCCCCTGGTTGGGATCGGCAGGGTCCAGAGGTTGGACCGCGCGTCGTACTGTGCGTATGCGAACCGGGTGCCGTCTTCGCTGACCGAAATGGAAACGGCTTCGAGCCCTGTGGTCAGGCGCTGTGGCGTTCCTCTGCGCGACACGCTGAGCGCATAGATATCGCGCGGCCCGTCACGGTTCGAGAGAAAGAACAGGTGGCGTCCGTCGGCTGACCACGCCGGGCTGTTGTTGGCAGAGGCGGATTCGACGACCACCTCGCCATTCCCACCCCGGCTCGGGAACAACAGAATCGCGCTGGGAGCGAGGTTCCCGAAGTTGGGACCCGGCAACTCGCTGGTACTGTTCTGCGACACGCATGCGATCCGGTCACCCGCTGGCGACCAGGTACATGAGTGAACGTCGTGTGCGACGGCGAAGAACCTCGTTGCTCCGCCGGTGGAGGGCACGACGAGGAGCGAATCGCCACGAGTCAGGATGACCTGCGTTCCGTCGGGCGACCAGTCGGCGGAACGGACGATCGACGTCAGCGATGGAGGAACGAGTGGGCGGGAAGAGCCGCCCAACGCTGGCGCGATCGACACGCCGCCGCGAACGAGAAAAAGGATCTGCGATCCGTCGGGTGACCACTTGGGCCACATTTCCACTGCGGAGGAATCATCCGAGAGCGGTATCGTCCGTCCTCCGGCGACCGGGCGGATGAAGATCCGCATGCGGGCGAAGTTACCGGCGGCGTACGCGACGAGCTTCCCATCCGGTGACAGGTCGGGCTGGATCTCCAGGCCGGCTTCGGACGTGACGTGTATAGCGCGCCCCAGCGTCATCGCCAGCGAGGCTTCACGAGTGGTCCGCCATCCGACGAATGCTGCCAGAGCGCCGATCACCGCAACAAGGATCATCCACGCCGTGCGCCTTGAATAGCCGGGGTACGAGACGGCAGGCAGCCTCGCTTCCGTGGGTGACGTCCCGCCACTGGGCGTCGCCAATGGCTCGAGGATCGCCAGCAGATCATCGGCAGATTGGTGTCGGTCCGCCGCCCGCTTCTCGAGGCACCGCAAGACCGCCTGCTCGAGCGCTGGCGCGAGGCCCGGCCGATAGCGCGACGGCGGGTCGGGTTTCTCCGTGACGTGCGCCGCAAGCATCTGTTGTGGCGTGGCACCCGCGAACGGGGTCCGCCCCGCGAGCAACTCATACGCCACGATGCCCAGCGCATAGATGTCAGCGCGCTGGTCCACATGCGGGTCGGCCACCGCCTGCTCCGGCGCCATGTAGGCCGGTGTGCCGAGGGCGACGCCAAGTGACGTGAGCGTGTTGATGTCGATCGCCTCACTGACGGCCCGGGCGACGCCGAAGTCGGCGACCACGGCGTGCCGGCCCGCCAGCATGATGTTGTCGGGTTTGATGTCGCGATGCACCACGCCGTGCGCATGCGCGTACGAGAGGGCATCGGCCACCTCGATCAGGATGTGGACCGCGTCGCCAACCGGTAGTTCGCCCTCCCGCGCCAGCCGTTGCCTCAACGACTGCCCCTCGACGAACGGCATCACGTAGTACAGCACGCCGCCGGCTTCGCCCGAGTCGAGCAGGGGGAGGATATGCGGGTGCTGCAACTGCGCGGCGATCTCGATCTCACGAAGGAATCGCGTCGCGCCAACGCTGGCCGAGACGTCGTCCTTCAGGACCTTGATAGCGACCTTTCGATGATGCCTGAGGTCCTCGGCCAGGTAGACCGTGGCCATACCGCCGCGGCCCAGCTCACGCTCGATCGCATAACGGCCGGCGACCGCGGCAGCGACGCGATCCTGCGGGACGGTCACGGTGTGATATGGGCAGGCATGACTGTACGATACCCGTCACCCCGACCTTCCGCGACCATGTACGCCGCACGTGGAGACGTGCTACGCGCTGGCGACGGGCGCCGGCCGTTTGGCATACTGGTCCAGCCCCAGGCCGAGGGAGATCGTGGCCAGCACGATCACGGCTGAGGTGTAAAACGGCACCCCCGCTCCGAGCGCGTCGAATGCGAATCCGGCCCACAGCGGCGCTATGATGCGTGACACGCCGCCGAACGTCTGCTGCAGTCCCATATACAGGCCACGATCGGCGGGATTGATCACGCGAGAGAGGAGGGCCGTCACGCAGGGAAAGGTGAACGCCGTTCCCAGCGGCAGCAGGGCGACGGCGATCGCGAGGAATCCGAAGTTGGGCGAGAGCGGCATGCCCACCAGCCCCAGCGCCAGCAAAACCAGGCCTATCCGGGACAGTCGAGCCTCCCCAAGGCGATCGACCAGCTTGCCGAGGAGCAGTACCCGCGCGAAGACCGAAATACTGCCGATGTACATGAAGAAGTAGCCGATGGTCTTCTCGGTCACCTGGAACTGTTCGTTCAGGAAAAGCGGCAGCACCGGGAACGTACCCTGGAAGGCGCCGATCGCGATGGCGTAAATCCAGATGAGCCGCGATGACGGGTCCTTGCTGTGCGTGAACATGCGCATCACCGCGTCGCCAGGCCGGCGTCGTTCCGAACTGTGGTACTGATGCTCCTGGGACTCCTTCAGGTACTTCCAGGCGAACAGGATGGTGATGCCGCAGAGCAGCGCGGCAACGATGCCCGGCGCGGCATGTCCCATCCGGAGGTCCAGGGCACCGGGCAACAGGTCCTTCTCTCCCAGGACGACGGCGAACGCCCCGACAACCGGACCGAATGCGACGCCCAGGTTGGTGGCGGCGGACAGCCACCCCAGACTCCGGGCGCGCTGCTCCGGTTCGGTGCTGTCGGCGACGTAGGCCTGGATCACCCCGACCGTTCCGCCCCCCGCCCCCTGGATGATGCGCGAGAGGAACAGCACGAGGAGCGACTCGGCGAACCCGAACACCAGGTAGGCGATGCCCGCGGCTGACAGGGCGATCAGCAGCGCCGGCCGCCGCCCGTGCTTGTCCGAGAAGCGCCCCCACAGCGGGGAACTGAGCAGCTGCGCGAGGGTGAACGCCGACGTGATGATGCCGGACAGGATACCGATGCCCAGGTGCATCCCGAAGAGCGTGACACCCTCGCCGCCCAGGTTCTTCACGTAGAACGGGAGGAGTGGCACGACCATCAGCAGCCCGACCATGTCCATGAACGCCGTGGCCATCAGCACGAAGAGCTTGGGCGGGATGACCCGGAGCTCCCTGGCCAGCACGTAGATCAGCGCCCCGCCGATGACCGCGATCGCGACCAGCGCGACCGGCGACGAGAGCGCCTGTCCGACGTTCACCTGCATGGTCACGTCAGTTCGCCGCCCCCACTCTGCCTGACGCCGACGGGGAGACGGCGCGACCGACCACGCTTGTGAGCGCGACCATGGTGAGCAGGAAGGGAATCAACTCGACGAACCGGGATGGAAGGAACTGGAGGCCTGCAGCTGGATCTGTGCGGTCTCCGCGGCTGCGAACAATACGCAGGCGACGGCCACCCGCGCGGGACGCCAGTTGCCGGGACCACGATCCGCCGCGCGATCGCAACCAGCCCGCCCGGGTCGCAAGTTCTGGATGCTCGACCTGCTTCCTGGTCCTGGAGCTGGTGCAGACCAGACTCCAGCGCCAGAGCGTGCCACCCAGTTCCAGCACCCGGTACCGAGCACTCAGCGATCTGGCCTGAGTGGTGAGTGGATGCCTCATCTCTCTCTCCCCTCCCCATCCATACGCGCTCCGAGTTTCAGGATGGACACGATCTACTTCACCACTCGCGCGGTCCGGATGAAGTCCAGCCTCGGGAACTCCCGTTCGAGATAGGCGTTGCCTTCGGTCGTAATCTGTTCCTGGCTTGGTCCCTGACCCTGCGGTCGCGCCTCTCCGTAGCCGCCGAACAGTGCGTCCACGACGCTCATGCCCTCCACCACCTGGCCGAACGGGGCGAAGTTCTGCGGGTCGAGGAACGGGTTGTCGACCAGGTTGATGAAAAGCTGGGCCGAACGGGAATGCGGAATTCCCCTGTTGGCGAACGTGATCATTCCGCGCTTGTTGCTCTGGACGACGGGATCGTCCTGTATCGACCGGTTCGCCCAGATCGCGTTGGTCGCGGAATCGCCGTTCATGCCGAACTGCGCCATGAAGCCCGGCACGACTCGGAAGAACCGCGCGTTGTCGTAGAATCCGGCCTCCACCAGCTGATAAAACCGATCCACGCCGTTGGGCGCCCAGTCGCGGTGGACCTCGATCACCACGCGACCGCGGCTGGTTTCCAGGTGCACGCGGAACTGGCCGGGTGCGGTCACGGGAGCGACCTCCGGAGTCGGCAGCGGAGTGGGGGAGGGCTGCTCGGCCGGCGGGGGCGGTGCGGAATCGCAGGCGGCGAGGACAGCGAGCACTGCAAACGCGAAGCCTGAACGGACTTTAATCGACATCGGACAGGTGGTGTGAGGTCAGCGGGGTCTTGTCGCCGGCAACCGCCGAACGTCCAGTCGCGCCACGCGCCCTCGCGACCCGGCCGCATAGACGACACCCGAAGGTGCGAACTGTATCGCGTTGAACGCCGTGTCGTCGAGGGGAGTCCAGGTGCGTCCGCCGTCGCGGCTGACGTCCGTGCCGCTGGTGCCGACCGCGACGGCCACCACCTGCCCACCAATGCCGGTCAGCGCGACTCCAGAGCGGTAACCGCGTGGTCCCAACGGGACCGGCTCCCACGTGCGGCCGCCATCCACGCTGAACGCTGCGGTGCCATTCGCCGAGTCGGGCTGCAGGTAATCCCCTCCGACCGCGATGCCATTCGCCGAGTCCGCGAAGGCGACGGAGAACACTCCGCCCGACCCTGATCGCGCTGGAATGCGCGATGGAACCGGCTGCCAGGTTGCGCCTCGGTCTTCGCTCCGGAAGACGCGGGCCGCAGTGCCTCCGGTTCCCAACCAGGCGAACCGGCCGGCGGCGAGCACCAGGGAGGAGCCGCTCGCTGCAAAGGCTGCTTCGCCGTCCGCCGCCACGGGCCGGGACGCATCCGGCGCAACCTGCCAGCTGTCGCCGCCGTCACTCGTCACGAGGATCAGGAAACGGCCGTTCATCGGGTCGCCTAACGCCATTCCGAAGCGGTCGTCGGCGAAGACGATGGCGTCGAGGAAGACCGCGGTATCCGGCGCCTGGTAGCGCAGGCTCCAGGTGCGCCCGCCGTCGGTCGTCCGCCAGATCCGTCCTGCCGTCGCCGCAACGTGTGCCACCAGCGCACTGCGACCGTGCACCGCGCGAAGGTCCATGCCGGTGGCACCCGGGATGGTATCGACGCGCCAGGCGGATCCCCCATTCGTGGAGTGCAGGACGGTTCCGCGAGTGCCGCTGGCCCAGATGACGCTATCACTGACCACCGACAGTCCCCGGAGAGACGCCGTGCTTCCGGTGGCCACAACCTCCCACGGCGATTGCGCGGCCAGCGAAAGGGTGGCGATAGCGGTGATCACCCCCAGGATGACGACTCGATGGGACACGCTGGCGCCAGCCTGCAAGTGATTGCCCCTCCGTGGGATAGGCCGCGGTGCCGGAATCTGACCCCCAATCTCGGATCCGGTCGAGGGTCCGGCAACCGGCTGGCGAGGATTCCGGGCGGCACCGCTGGACGCAACTGCATCCCCCCTGTTGAATTGCTGACTATGCCATCGCTCCTTCGCACACGCTTCCTGGTCGTGGGAAGCGGTGTCGCCGGCCTCCATACGGCGTGGCGCGCGTCGGAGAGCGGCGAGGTGCTGATCCTCACGAAGCGGAGCCTCTTCGACAGCGCCACGGCGTATGCCCAGGGCGGCATCGCCGCCGCGTTAGGCGCTGGCGACTCGCCCAAGCTGCATTCCCGCGACACGCTCGCCGCCGGCGCCGCCCTCTGCGACGAGGAGGCCGTCAGGGTCCTTGTCGAGGAGGGTCCCTCCCGCGTCCGGGAGCTGCAGGTCGCCGGCGCGGAATTCGACCTCACGCCGAAGGGCTCGCTGCTCCTGGGCCGGGAGGCGGCGCACTCCCGGCGTCGCATCGTGCATTCGCACGGCGACCGCACCGGCGCCGAAGTGGCGAGGACACTGGTGGAGCGGGTGCGAGACAGCAGGCAGACGAGGGTCCTGGAACGGGCGCGCGTGCTCGATCTCGTGGTGGAGAAGGGGCGCTGCGCCGGTGTCCGCGCCAGCGTCAGCGGCGAGCCCGTCGAGATCAGGGCAGACGCCACCGTCCTGGCTACGGGTGGATGTGGACAGGTCTTCCGCCATACCACGAATCCGGTCGTGGCGACAGGTGACGGCTACGCGATCGCACATCGAGCCGGCGCCAGGCTCGTCGACATGGAATTCGTACAGTTCCACCCCACGGCTTTGGAGACTCCGGAGAACCCCCTGGCGCTCGTCTCCGAAGCCGTCCGGGGTGAGGGCGCAATTCTCCTCAACGCCGAGAACCGGCGTTTCATGCCGGAACGTCACCGGCAAGCGGAGCTGGCGCCTCGCGACATCGTCGCCCGGGAGATCTTCATCGAGCAGAAACGAACCGGTGGCGTGTTCATGGACGCACGGTCGATGGGCGATTCGTTTCCCGCGCGTTTCCCGGGCATTTTCAGCCTCTGCATCGCGCGAGGAATCGATCCACGCACCGACCTGATCCCGGTCACACCCGCGGCGCACTACATGATGGGCGGCGTCGTGACCGATCTCGCGGGCCACTCACGGCTGCCGCATCTCTATGCCTGCGGTGAGGTCTCCTGTACCGGCGTGCACGGCGCCAATCGACTGGCGTCGAACTCGCTCCTGGAAGGGCTGGTGTTCGCTGAACGAATCGCGCGCGACCTGGCCGGCGTGCCCCGCGCCGCGGTGCCGAGGCGTGCCGGCCGCTGGATGGTGCCCGAACTCCCCGACCGCGGGGCGGCGCAGGTCGCCGCCGATACCGTTCGTGCCGTGATGTGGGAGAAGAGCGGTATTGAACGAAATGCCCGCGGACTGCGGGAGTGCCTCCAGGCAATAGAGGACATCCGGCAGCGACTGCCGCCCGGCGCGACAGAGGAGATCAACCTGTGCGAGACGGCCATACTCATCGCCCGGTCCGCACTCGCCCGCAAGGAGTCCCGGGGCGGTCACTTTCGCAGTGACTTCCCCAAGCCCCGGCGAGGATGGGCCCGGAAACACATTGAATGGTAGGAAAGCGGGCGAAGGGCACCGTTAGATTCCACGGTCCGAGGTCAGAGGTCACGGAACCACCCTTCTTCTCCCGACGCACAGGTGCCCGACCTTCAGGCTCGTATCAGGACGCTCGCGGCAGACCGCAACGCGGTGATTCTCGCGCACAACTACGAGCGACCCGAAGTGCAGGACATTGCCGACTTTGTGGGTGACTCGCTGGGGCTGTCGCGCGAAGCGGCCCGCACCGACGCCGACGTCATCGTCTTCTGTGGCGTTCACTTCATGGCGGAGACGGCCGCCATGCTGTCACCGGAGAAAACGGTCCTCCTCCCGGATCTGGCGGCTGGTTGCTCGCTCGCCGACACCATCACCGCCGAGCAGCTCATCGCGTGGAAAGCGGAGTTTCCCGGCGCGGTCGTGGTGTCCTATGTGAACACGTCGGCGGCGGTAAAGGCAGAGAGCGACTACTGCTGCACGTCCGGAAACGCCGTCGAGATCGTCAACTCCATTCCGGAAAACCAGGAGATTCTCTTTCTCCCGGACCTCTACCTGGGCGCGCATGTGCGTCGCGTGACCGGCCGCGAGAACATCCACGTCTGGCCGGGTGAATGCCACGTACATGCCGGCATAACGCCACAGAGCCTGGCCGGGCAGCGGCAGAGCCATCCCGGAGCAGAGGTACTGGTGCACCCGGAGTGCGGGTGTGCCACCAATGTGCTCGAGGCCCTCTCGGCGGGGGCGATCGAGCCCGAGGGGGTGCAGATTCTCTCGACCGAGGGCATGATTCGGAGGCCGCAGGAATCGCTCAGCCGGGAGTTCATTGTGGCGACCGAAACGGGGATCCTGTATCGGCTCCGTCGCGCAAACCCCGACAAGGTCTTCTACCCGGCGTCGGATCGCGCCGAGTGCCAGTACATGAAGATGACAACGCTCCCGAAAGTGCATCATGCGCTGGAGGCAATGGAGCATCGGATCACCGTCCCGGACGGCGTCGCCGCGCGCGCGCGGCAGGCCTTGGAGCGGATGGTCGCTACAGGCGGACACACCCCCGTACAGCATGCCGGGCTTGCCGGCTTCGACCCGGGGGAGTGAACCAGGTCCAGCTGGAGGGCCGCACATGCACAACCTGGAACCCAACTCCCGCCCGCCCCGGCGTGTCACGCCCCTGGAAACGCCCGCCATCACGGCTCGCGATGGGCTCGGGTTCCCGCTGGTCCGCGAACAACTCTCGTCCAGGGTCCAGGAAGCACTGATCGAGGACGGCGCGTTCAACGACATCACCACCATTGCGACGGTCCAGTCGAACCGCCGCGCCCGGGCATCGCTGGTGGCTCGTCAGGGCGGTACCATCGCCGGGATCCCGTTCGTACTCGAGGCGTTCCGGGCCCTCGACGCCAAGGTCTCGATGCGCGTCGACGTCGAGGACGGGCATCGCGCCATGCGCGGGGAGACCATCGTCTACATCAGCGGGCACGCGCGCTCCATGCTGTCGGCCGAGCGCGTCGCTTTGAATTTCCTGATGCGCCTGTCGGGGATCGCGACTCTGACCTCGCGCTACGTGGACGCGGTGCGCGGCACCAGCGCCAGGATACTCGACACGCGCAAGACCACTCCCGGCTGGCGCAACCTCGAGAAGTACGCCGTCCGCGCCGGCGGCGGATCGAATCACCGCATGGACCTGGCTACATCCGTGCTGATCAAGGACAACCATCTGGCTGCCGTCGACGGCAACGTGGGAATCGCCGTCCGGCGAGCTCGCGAACTCGCTCCCCCGGGTGCACCCATCGAGATCGAATGCGTGACGGCTGAACAGGTCGCGCGCGCTGTGGAGGCCGGCGCCAGCATCGTGTTGCTGGACAACATGCCGGTTGACCTGATTCGGGAATGCGTGAAACTCACCGCGCGCCGGGCGGCGCTCGAAGCGTCCGGTGGGGTAAACCTCGACAACGTCCGCTCCATCGCCGACACGGGCGTGGACATGATCTCGATCGGGGCGCTGACTCATTCGGCCGCGTCGCTCAACCTGGCGCTGGACTTCGAATGACGCCGACCGGCAGCGACCGTCAGGTGCTGACGGGCGACTGCAGGACCCCTGCCCGCGCGGTCCGCCTGACAAACAGGGTGGCAGCGTCCGACGAGTGCGACGTCTGCGGTTCCCCCGACCTGGCCGAGATCCGCTGCAAGCTGATCTGTCGCAACTGCCGCACGATCCTCAGGAGTTGCGCGGATCTGTGAGGCAGGGAACCGCCCGATCGAATGCCCACGGCCGGGAAGCAGAAATGCCCGCGCCAGGCACGGGCCTCCCTGTCTGGTGCAGGAGCGAGGTCGTTACGGGATAACGGTGAGCTGAACCGGTAGCGAAACGACACCCTCGGAGATGGCGGTGATGTTCGTGGGTCCAGCGGATACCGCCTGCACGACACCATTGCCGTCGATCGTGGCGACCCCCTGGTTTGACGAGCTCCAGGTCACAACCCGGCCGCTCAGCACGTTGCCCTGCGCGTCCCTCAGGGTCACCGACATCTGGTGTGCGCTGCCGACTTTCAGTTGCGGCGGTACCGTGACGACGACGCTTGCCACCGGTGCATTCTGTACGCTCACGTTGATCGCGGCACTGCTGACGCCGTCCACCGCAACCTGAACGTGTGCCAGACCGGTCATCACTCCGGCCACGACCCCCTGATTCGAGACGGTCGCCACCGGAAGGTTGTCCGAACTCCAGACGACGCTGCGTCCCTGCAGCGAGAGCACATTCTGCGCACTGTCGCGTGCCGTGGCTGTCAGCTGTTGTCCCGGCCAGCCGACGAACAGGTTGACCGGGCTCGGCGTGATTGACACGGAGGAGACCGGTACCAGCGTCACCTGCACGCTGACCTGTGCGCTGGCGTTGCCGGTCCCGACGTTGACGCATGTTGCGGAGATGTTCGCCTGGCCCAGCGCGCCTCCCGACACGAGACCGGTACCGCTGACTGTCGCCACCACGGGGTTGCTGGAGTTCCACGTTACAGGGCGTCCGACCAGCACCTGCGACGTGGAGTTCAGGCATTCGGCAGTGAGCTGGATCGCCTGGCCGAGGCGCACCACGTGCACCGGCTGCTGGGGGGTGATCCGGACGCTGGACGCTGGTTCCGCCACCACACGTACGCGGACCGTTGCCATCTTTGTGCCGGCGTAGATCGTGACCGTGACCGTACCGGCTGCAATCGGCGTGACCATCCCGACGGAGCTGACTGAGGCTATCCCCGGGTCTGAGGTGGCCCACGTTACGGTGCGATTCGAGAGCGCCTGACCGCCCGGGCCGACGAGTTGCACTGCGATTGTGCGGCTGGTGGTCAGCGGGAGATCGAAGCTGTCCGGTGTGGCAATGATCGAGAGGATGGGCTCCAGCACCTTGATCGTGGCCAGTGCGGACTTCCCTTCGATGGTCGCGGAAATGTTGGCACCGCCGGACGTCACACCGGTGACGACGCCATTGTCGTCGACCGTGGCGACTTCGGGATGCAGTGATTCCCACGTGGGCGTGCGGCCCGTGATGATATCGCCGTTCGCGTCGCGAAGGGTCACGACCCAGCCGCTGTACGTCTGGCCAACCTCGACCGAATCCAGACCGGGCAGAAGCTGAATCGTCGCCACCGCCACTGGATCCGTTGGTTCAGTGCAGGCTGCAAGCAACAGTACCGCTCCGGCCAGGAGCGACCGTCCGATACGCATCATCAGCTTTCTCGATTGCATAAGCACACAGGAAACGCCCATTGCGCTCCGCCCGGAGAGTTCGGTAGGCAGGGAAACGGCAAGCATGCTTCCGGGACACGCGCCGCGACGTGCCACCCGGAGTCAAAATAACCACCGCCCCGGGTCCGTCCGATCAGCGGTCCGGTGAACCGGGGGTCACCCGTCAAAGACGACCGAACTCACACGGGAATAACGCTGGGGCCTGGGGGCAGGCGCACCCAGGACCAGAGGGGGAGGGAGAGCGATTCAGACCTGGGCACGAGAGATATCTGACAGCAGGCCTGAGACTTGGCTGTCCAGAACGTCTGGATCGTTGGTCGGCAGGTCGCAGGCGAATCCACGACAGACGAAGGCCGTGGCCGCCCCCGCTACCGGCAGCCGATCGCGAAGGAGAGTTACGGCTGGCGCCTCGGAAGGACCGCCCGCCAGCACCAGTCCGGGGACGTAGTGGCCAGCAACCCGATCCGCGAGCGACCTGGTCCCGGAGCTGTCAGGATCACCCACGATCGCGATCTGTATCGAGCCGTTCACCAAGCTGTCGGCTACGCCGGTTACGTGGCCGAAGGCCAGGGGGTACTGGGCAATGGCGGCGCCAACCTGGGAGACGGCCTTCCGCGACAGCTCGCGGTACTCGCTCCGGTCATCGAGGTCGGCCCAGCGGAGGAGCAGTTCGGCAACGAGCGAGGTCCCGGCAGGGGTCGCGTTGTCGGTCACCTCGCGCGGACGAATCAGCAGAGGTTCTCCGTCACGCGGGGTGTCGTACCAGGTTCCCGATGCGACATCGAGAAACAGGTCGATTGTACGCTCGACCACGACCCGGGACCGATCCAGCCACTCGGTCGCGAAGGTCAACGCGTGGAGGTCCAGAAATGCCAGTGCCACAGCGGCGTGGTCCTCGAGGAACCCGGGACCGCTTGCGTGCGCTCCGAGCAGCGACCTGGTTACGCGACCGTCGGTGACCATTCGCTCCGCGAGATAACGACCAGCCTCGACGGCAATGTCACGGTCGCGCGGGCGGCCGAATACCCGCGCCGCCTCGGCGAAGGCCCGCACCATCAGGCCGTTCCACGACGCGATGACCTTCTCGTCGCGTGCCGGCGAGACACGAGGTGCCCGCGCCTCCAGGAGGCGCGCCCGGGCCCGTTCGACGCCAGCGGCCGCGTCGGCGGTATCGAGCCCGGTTCGGGCCGCCGTGGCGCCCATGCCATGGGGGACGAACAGGATGCTACGCCCCTCGAAGTTGCCGGATGCCGACACTCCCCAGTGTGCCTCGGCGACCGCTGCGTCCTCTCCCGCAACCCGCATGAATTCGTCGCGGCCCCAGACGTAGAAGAGGCCTTCGTGACCGTCACTGTCGGCGTCGAGCGAGGAATGGAAGCCGCCGTCCGAATCCCGCATTTCCCTTGCGGCCCAGTCGAGAGTCTGCTCGGTGGTAGCGCGCACCTCCAAGTCCTGCGTGGCCTGCCAGAGGTGTACGCCCAGGCGCGCGAACAGGGCATTGTCGTAGAGCATCTTCTCGAAATGCGGCACCAACCACTCGTCATCCACGCTGTAGCGGTGCAGACCGCCACCGACCTGGTCGTAGATCCCACCGTGTCGCATGGCCGCATGGGTGCGTTGCACGATGTCCAGCGCCAGCGCTTCACCGGTTCTGGCCCAGTGCCGGAGCAGGAAATCGAGCGCCATGGTCGGCGGGAACCTGGGCGCGCCGCCAAACCCCGCATGGTGCGGGTCGAACGCACGAGCCAGTGCGCGAAACGCGAGGTCCAGGGTTCGCCGGTCCACGTCGTGAGGGCCATCCGCGGGCATGGATGCGCGCTGCAGGTGTACTTCAAGCGCCCGGGCGGCGGCCGCCACATCGTCAGGCTTTTCGCGCCACGCGTTGGACACGGCCCGGAGGACCCGCTGGAACGAGGGAATGCCGTGCCGGTCTTGCGGCGGGAAGTACGTCCCGCCATGGAACGGGACTCCCTCGGGTGTCAGGAAGACCGTCATCGGCCAGCCGCCCTGGCCGGCCAGTGCCTGGACAGCCTGCATGTAGATGCCGTCCAGATCCGGTCGCTCCTCCCGGTCCACCTTGATGTTGACGAACAACTCGTTCATCAGGGCGGCGGTTGACGGATCCTCGAAGGACTCGTGCGCCATGACGTGGCACCAGTGGCAGGCTGCGTACCCGATGCTGAGCAGGATGGGCATTCGCTCCGACCTGGCGCGGTGCAGTGCTTCGTCGCCCCACGGGTACCAATCGACCGGGTTGGCGGCGTGTTGTCTCAGGTACGGGCTGGTGGAGTCCGCCAGTCGATTGGCCATCAGGAAGAATACCGCCCTGAGGTGAGAGGCGATGCCCCTCAGGCAACACGATTACCCATACCCGTTACCCGGAAACCCGTCATTGCGTCAGCCGGCGCAGCACAGGATTTTCCGCCCCATGCCATCGCACTGGTCGCTTCAGGCGCTCCTGTCGGTCGCCTTGGGTGGCGCGGCCGGGTCGGTGGCGCGGTATCTGATTGGCGGCGTCATCCAGCGGGTGGGCACGGGATTTCCGTATGGCACGCTGGCGGTGAACGTCACCGGCTCCTTTCTGCTCGGCGTTCTCATGCCGGTCCTGCTGGCCCGCGCGACCGCGCCGGAAGTCCGGTTGTTCCTGACCATCGGATTCTGCGGCGGCTACACCACGTTCTCGACGTTCGCGTACGAATCGACGCTCCTGCTGCAGGATGGCCGGCTCTGGCGCGCCGGGATCTACATCGTTCTCAGCGCTGCCATGACCATTGCCGCCATGTTGGCGGGGTTTTCCTCCGGCCGTCTGATCCTCCACGTTCATCGTTAGGGTTCCCTCGCCCATGACGCCCGAGACCTGGATCGCCGCGAACACCGGACCCGCCACGGCCGAACTCTTCGACTTCCTCCGGATTCCCAGCATCAGCGCCCGCAGCGAGCATCGCGACGACGTCGCGCGCGCCGCGGCATGGCTGGCCTCCCGGATGCGGGACGCAGGGTTGCAGGCGGAGGTCCTGCCCACGGCGGGGCACCCCGTGGTCCTCGGCGAGTGGCGCGGAGCCGGTCCGGACGCGCCGACGTACCTGATCTACGGGCACTACGACGTGCAGCCGCCCGAACCGATCGAACTCTGGACCTCGCCGCCGTTCGAACCGGTGGTGCGCGACGGCCGGCTCTTCGCGCGTGGCGCCGTCGACGACAAGGGGCAGCTGTATCTGCACCTCAAGGCGCTCCAGGCACACCTGATGGCCACGGGTCGCCTCCCCGCGAACGTGATCTTCCTGGCCGAAGGCGAGGAGGAGGTGGGGAGCGCACATCTCGCGCCGTTCGTCGAGCAGCACGCCGCTCGGTTGGCTTGCGACGGCGTCATCATCTCCGACTCCGCCATGTTCGCGCCGGGCCTGCCGTCCATCCTGTTTTCCCTCCGCGGCCTCGCCTACCTCCAGCTCGACGTGCAGGGGCCGAAATCCGACCTGCATTCCGGCAGCTATGGCGGTGCCGTCGTGAATCCCGCAACCGCGCTCGCCCGGATCATTGCGAGCTTCCACGACGCCGATCGTCGAGTCGCGATTCCGGGATTCTACGACCAGGTCGTCGCCTGGGAACCGGAGGTAAGGCGGCAGATCCGTGAGCTGCCGTTTCTCGACGAGACCTTTCGCGAGGAGGCGGGATCTCCCGAGCTGGGTGGTGAAGAGGGATACTCCACCCTCGAGCGAATCTGGACGCGGCCCACTGTCGAAGTGAACGGGTTGTTGAGCGGTTACACCGGAGAAGGAGCCAAGACGGTGCTGCCGGCCCGAGCCATGGCGAAGGTGAGCTGTCGTCTCGTGCCGGATCAGGACCCGGATGCGATCGCCGCACTGGTCGCTGACCACGTGCGCCGCACTGCGCCGCCCGAAGTCACCGTGACGGTGACACCACTGCACCACGGCCGACCCTGGCGGGCTGCGCTCACGGGTCCGCTGTTCGAGGCCGGTCGGCGGGCGCTGGAGCGAGCCTTCGGTCGGGCTCCCGTGCTGACTGGTGAGGGTGGTTCCATCCCCGTCGTGGGCGATTTCCAGCGGATCCTCGGCGCGCCGGTGCTCCTCATGGGGTTCGGGCTGCCGGGCGAGAACGCGCACGCGCCTGACGAGTGGATGAGCGTCGCAAATTTCGAGAAGGGCATGCTCGCGGCGGCATAC